>NC_021505.1:2109222-2420567 GCF_000412675.1 Pseudomonas putida NBRC 14164
TCCGGGTAGCGTTTTTGCCGATACAGATGATCAGCCCAGAAATAGTTGCTGTCGATACCGCCGGGGTTGATCTGCAGTGCTTTGCGCAGCATCTTGTCGGCCATCTCGGCATCACCGAAACCAATCGGCCAACCGGGCACTTGATCGTACAGCGTGCCCAGGCTGGTATAGGCCGAACCCTGCAGGGCGTTGGGGTCCAGTTTCATGGCCTGCTCCAGGCTAGCCTTCGCGGCCTTGACCTTGCCTAGCGCGCCAAGACCACCGGTGGCCCCCGCCCAGCTGCTGTTGATGATGCCCTCCCAGATCAATGGCTCTGGGGTACCGGGATACTGGTGAACGAAGGCCGTCGCGTCACTCGCCAGCTTTTCGAAGGCGTCAGCACGTTTGTCCTTGGGTAACTGGTACTGGATCTGCGCCCAGCGCTGCTGTAGCTCACTCAGGTGCTGTGTCCCGGTCTGATCCAGTGCCCAGGTGAAGGGTGCGAATGCCAGCAAGCTGGCGATGAGCAGTCGCTTCATTTGATCGACTCCTTGGAGTGGCTGCCGATGTAGCGGCGAATGACAGGCAATTGTTTGCGCAGTGCGCGGTCGACTACACCCGGCAACATGCCGTTAATGCGCACGAAGAGCTTTTCCGGCCAGCCCAGGTAAAGCTCGCTGCGTTCAGACTCCACGGCCTGAAGCACTGCACGAGCGACATCCGCCGGGTCGTCCATGCCGACTTTCAACGCTTGATTCAGCGCTGTCGCAGCACTGCTATTCATCGCGGTGCGGGTCGCGCGGGGCGCTGCATAGAGCACATTCACCGTGGTGTCGGCCAACTCGCGCCGCAGCGCTTCCGAAAAGCCACGCAGGGCGAATTTGCTGGCGCAGTAGGTGGCATAGCCGGGGTAGCCGATCGAGCCATAGGTGGACCCGACATTGACCACCAGCGCCTTGGGCTGGGTGCGCAGCAACGGCAGGCAGCCACGTGTCAGTTGTATCGGCGCCTTCAGATTGATGTCCAGCAGCTCATCGAGCTCGTGCTCGCCCAACTGATCGAGCAAGGCGAAGCGGTTCACCCCGGCAGCGTTGATCAGAACGTTGACATTGCCCATCTCGCGGGCTCGACCAACCACTTGCTCGCGCCCTGCCTGGCTGCGCAGGTCAGCTTCTTGCCAACGCAAACGGTCCGGATACCGATTCATCAGGCCAGCCAGCTTGCCCATGTGCCGGCTGACCGCCAGCACCTGGGCACCGGCAGCGCACAATTGCCCGGCAAGCTCCAGACCAATACCCCCACTGGCGCCGGTGAGGACCACCACGGATTCAGGCAAGCGCATGACGCACCTCGTGCTGCGCGGCGCGCGGCAAGCCCTGGAACATCTCGGCGTACAAGCGGTAGACGACCTTTGCAGCGTGGATCACAGCCTGCTGGTCGCCCTCGTCATCGAGGCGGTCCATCAACTGCTTGTAGGTCACCATGTGGTCCTGGTCGAGCGCACCATGGGAGCTGAGGTAGCTGAACGCCTGGCCAGGCAAGCCCAACGTGCTCTGGATGGTGGCCGCCGCCTGCGTGGCCAGGGCGATGCTGGTGCCTTCCAGTACGTTGACCATGCCGAACAGCCCGACAGGGTTACCGCGTGCAATCAGGTCGTAGAGGTAGGCGACCATCAGCTCGATTGGTAGCGCTGGCCGACCATCACGCACGGCTTCCCAGTTGCCGCCGCAGGCGTTGATGTCGTTGAGGATCCACTGTTCGTGGCCGTATTCCTCATCGATGTATTCGCACACGGCACCGCGCAGCCATTCCAGGCGCGACGGCAAACGCGCGCCACAGGCCATCATCAGCGGCACGGTATGGCGGACATGGTGGTAGGCCTGGGTCAGGAAGGCGACGTAGCTGTCCAGGCTGACCTGGCCGGCCAACGCGTCCCGGATTACGGGCACTGCGAACAACGCCTGACGCTCCTCGGCAGTTTGTGTTTGCAAAGCATCGAAAAATGACATGGTGAACCTCACTACGCGATGTCGGATAACAGGGTGTGGTAACGCTGCAGGATCGCCTCGCGCCGTGGGCGGCCGTTGGCAGTCAGGGTTTCATCAATGGGGCTTAGCGGGGCCGGCAAACGGCGCCAGGCATGCACATGGGCGTAATCGGGCAGTTGCGCGTTGCAGTGCCGTACGGCCTGCTCGATAGCCTCGTCGCTGGCAACGGGGTCCAGTGGCCAGAGCAGCGCCAGGTTGTGCGGCAAGGCTTCGCCATGCACGAATGCCTGTGCAATCACGCCGCCCTGAGTCAGCTCCGACTCAACCCACTCCGGGTTGACGTTACGACCGAAGCTGGTGATGAACTGGTGCTTACTGCGCCCGTCAAGGTACAGATAGCCCTCTTCGTCGAGGTGACCGAGGTCGCCCGTCGCCCACCATTCGCCGGTGACCGGCGCCTCTTCCAGGTAACCCAGCAAGGTCGAGCCAGCCACCAGCACCTCGCCGTCGTCAGCAATGCGCACCTGCACATGGGGCAAGGGCTTACCGACGCTGCCAGGGCGAACGGCCCCCGGTCGGTTCAGCGCAACCACCGAGGCGCATTCGGACAAGCCATAGCCTTCGAATACTGGCAAGCCCACTGCATCGGCCCGAGCCAGCAGGTGGGGTGATACCCGGGCGCCGCCCACGGCCACGAATCGCAGTGGGCCAACCCCCATGAGCCTGCGCTCGATAGCGGTGACCAGCCCCATCAGCAGTTGCGGCACGAGGATCAGACTTTGTGCACCGCTTAGGGCAATCGCAGCGAGCAAGCGCTTGAAATCCACCTGGCTTGCGCCGCCCATGCCCAACTGTTGCTGCGGGTAGAGCTGGACGCAGGCGCCGGCCATGAGCGCGGCATATACGCCGAGGTTCTCCAGCAATACACCCAGTGGCAGTACTGCCAGGTATTGCTGAGGCTCGGTTGGTCGGCTTGCAGCTTCCAGCTCCCGCGCTACCCGCAGCATGGCCTCGGCGCCCAGGCATACGCCCTTGGGGCTCCCGGTACTACCGGAGGTGTAGGTGATTTTTGCGGTGCCCGCCGGCAATTCAGGCGCGACGACGCCATCACGCGTCAGAAAGCCTTCTGCCGGCCTTTGGGTAAACCCTTGCTCAAGGAGAAGGGCGGTCCACTGCGTCTCGCACAGCACGCTCGTGGCACCACTCTGCTGCAGGCAGTGCCGGAACTGAGCCGGGCTGAAGAACGGCGGTACGATCACACAAGTGCGCTCGGCGAAAAGAGCCGCCAAGTCCCAGAAAAGCAGCTCAGGCCCGTTATCCAGCACCATGACGAACGTGCCCGCTGGCCTGGTCAGCAAGCGGGCTACACGGAATTCGACCTCGTCAAGCAATTGCCGGTAGGTGAAACACTGCCCCAGGCCCCGAACAGCTACAGAATCGGGTTTTTGCTGGGCATGCTGGAGCAACAACGCGTGAAAGAGATGCAGTTCATGCGGCATGACCGGTCTCCTGGGCCAGCTTGGGAAACCCAAGGCGTTGGAACACCCCCGCCCGGGTCAGGGCATCGAAGCCATGGCCGATGTTGCCGGCGAACACCTGTGGTCGTTGGTCGTAGTACGTTCCCCACTGATTAGACTGCCCCTGCAAGCGCTCAGGATCAGCCGCAGCCAGTACGGTAGGCATCAAGCCCAGCCGTTGAAAGCTGTTGATCAGTGTCGCAGCGCCGGTGAATGCCACCCACTCCAGGCCACGCGAAGCCAACAACCAAGTCACGGCAATGATCATGATTCGGGCGCTGCCAGCGCTGAGTGAGGCCAGGTTGCCCACTTCGACCATGCCTGTACGGTCCAGGGCAACACCGGCGACCTGCGAAACAGCGACCTCCAAAGGGGCGTCCAGATACCGCTCGAGAAACAGAGCCCCGTCGCAGGCTGGTCGCATGCCGGCCGCTGCGATCAGGCGTCCGTGGCTGTCATGCAATGCCAGCAGCTCTGGCAAGTAGTGCTGCACATCCGCTTGGTGCACGGTGGCAAAGCACTGGTGGATGAAGTGCTCCAGATCCTCGCGTGAAGCGCCCCCTGCCAGATGAAGCGACAATTGCGCGTGGTGGTCGGCGTGACTGCCTATAGGAAGCGGGAGCAGGCTGCTCCATTCAGATTCGCTCATAAAACTCCCCCGATTGGGTTCGACGGAGAGAATTATCAGGCGCGAATCTGAAGGGAATCTGAAGTCAGACAGCACAAAGCGTCTGAGATCCGGATTAGTCGCAGGAGATCGAGCACTCGGTCACTGCACCCGCTGCGTGTTCAACTTGATGACAGTGAAAGCCCGATGCAGGCACCAGCGCGCTTTGGCCAAATGGATCCCGTCAGTCTATGCCAGGCCCCCCACTGCGTCTTGAGCAGTTATCTTGAACCTCATCTCTGAGGCGATGGTCATCAGCAAGAGGGCGAGTGATATCGTCTCGGCGCCCTCATCAAATATTGAAACGTTCTCAAGCTATGGTGAACTCAAGCCCAATCCAACATTGATGGAGTCAGGAAATGGATTATTCCAGCATGGTTGAATCGTTGGACAAGATGCTCAAAGACGCGGCTACAGCACAATCAGGCTTGCAGGCATCAGGTGCCGGCTGTCATCGATGGATTCGCTGCCATTCGTCCGCGACTTCGCCCATCGTTGAGGGTGCCCCGGTTTTGATCCATGCCATAAAGGTACGGTCGAACTTGAATGACGCGCCACATTCACTGAGCAGAAACTGACGAACCTTCTGCGTGTTGCGGTAATGCTTGTCCAGCGGGGTGGCTCTGGTGATCGGGCCGGCGTGCCAGTCGAAGCTCATGGTCTGTTCCTTGACTGTTGAGAAAGCAAAAAGCCCGTAGAGGATCATCTACGGGCGTTGTGGTTGAGGCTATCAACCTTCGAACTGGATCACCATACGCCCTTTGATCTTGCCTTCCAGCATCTCGTCGAAGATCTGGTTGATATCCTCGATTGGCCGCAAAGTCACCTTGGGCACCACTTTGCCTTCAGCCGCAAACTGGAAAGCTTCCTGCAGATCCTGGCGTGTCCCGACTAGCGAGCCCACCACTTCGATGCCGTCCAGCACCAGGCGGGGAATGTTCAGGTCCATGGATTCCGACGGAAGCCCGACGGCAACCAGTCGCCCGCCAGCGCGCAGGGCGTCTACGGCCGAGTTGAACGCGCCTTTGGCGACGGCAGTCACCACGGCGGCGTGGGCGCCACCGGTCTTGGCCTGGATAACCTTTGCGGTGTCTTCGTTGAGCGGGTTGACCACCAAGTCTGCGCCCATTTCGCTGGCGAAGCGCAGCTGCTGCTCATTGACGTCGATGGCAATCACTTTGGCGTTGAAGACGTTCTTGGCATATTGCAGGGCCAGGTTGCCCAGCCCGCCGAGGCCGTAGATGGCAATCCATTGGCCTGGGCGGATGTTGGAAATTTTCACTGCCTTGTAGGTCGTGACGCCGGCGCAGGTGATGCTGCTGGCGGCAGCGGAATCGAGGCCGTCGGGTACTTTGACCGAGTAGTCGGCCTTGACGATGCAGGCTTCGGCCATGCCACCATCCACGGTGTACCCGGAGTTCTTCACCTCGCGGCACAGGGTTTCGTTGCCGCTGTTGCAATACTCGCAATGCCCGCAACCCTGGTAAAACCAGGCAACACTGGCACGGTCGCCCGGCTTGAGCGAGGTGACGCCCGGCCCGACTTCCTGAACCACGCCGATGCCTTCGTGGCCCAGCACAACGCCGGTCTTGTCACCGAAATCGCCATTTTTCACGTGCAGGTCGGTGTGGCAGACACCGCAGCATTGCATCTTCAGCAGCGCTTCGCCGTGTTCGAGGGGGCGCAGGGTTTTTTCTATCACGTCCACGCGACGGCCTGGTGCAACAACAGCAGCTTTCATAAGAGCCTCCGTGTCTATCCGAGTGAGCTTGGGTTATCGCTGGGTTAGCATAGCCCTTGCCGGGTAGGGCAAAACTGCTTCAGGTCATGCTTCAAGAACACGTCGTAAAAGAAAAGCCCGCGGCAATGATGCGGCGGGCTGCAAAAACGTACGGAGCGGGGCCAGTGTGCCAATCCGGTTGTCAGTATTTCGTGAAGCTCAGGTCATGAGCCTGTCATGCTCCCAAAGCCATAAAAAAGCCCGCCATGAAAGGCGGGCAAAAGACGTTTGAAGGGAGAGACTGCAGGCTGCGCGTGGCCGGTTAACCCAGGATTAAGCGGCAACACATTGACCTCGGAACCTGATACGCCTATACAGGCCTGCCATCACCCCAGGAGCCAGCATGCACGACGAAGACGACCTGCACGAACCCGAGCACGATCACCTGCTTGACCATGAATTTTTCTACGACGACATGGAGCCCGAGGCGGATGCCCAAGGCGCCGAGGATGAAGTGGAAGAAGACGAGGAAACGCTGGATGACCTCGATGACGAGGAGCGTGATCACCCAGCCTGGTTCGATGACTGCGAAGACGACTGACTCAGCGCCCGTCCACCGAAAAACGCCCTGGGCCGCTCACGGCCAGCAACAGCAGGCCGCCCATGATGCTCATGTTTTTCAGAAACTGGGTCATGTTGGCGCTGCGTTCGGGGTCGACCATGTTCCAGAACGGGTGGCCCAGCAGCGCCGTGCCCAGCACGAACAGCGCGAACAGAAACGCCAGCGGACGGGTGTAGAAGCCCAGGATCAGCAGGATGGCGACGACAAACTCCATGATTACGGCAATTGCAGCCGCCAGCATGGGGGCAGGGGCGCCTAACGACGTCATGTAGCCAACCGTGCCATCAAAGCCGGTGAGCTTGGCCCAGCCAGACAAGACGAACAGGATCATCAGCAGTACGCGGGCGATCAGGATAATGATGTCGCGTTGGCCATCGAACAGGGAGTAGCGCATGGTGGCGTTCCAGTGGACGGGGACACGTTCCACTCTAGCAGCTGCGCAAGACATTGCTGGCAGGCAGCAAAAAGGCGCCGCAAGGGCGCCTTTTCAACGAAGTTTGGTGCGAGTGGCGGGACTCGAACCCGCAAGGCTCACGCCGACAGATTTTAAGTCTGCTGTGTATACCAATTCCACCACACTCGCACGCTTGAAAGGGCCGCAACGACCAGCTCGCTTCTAAGCAGAAGGGCTTTGCAATCAAGCGCGCTTTATAACCCATTGTTATAGTTGAGTCAACTGCAGCACCTATGATCAACAGAATGAAGGGTCGAACCACTGGATAATTGACACCTTGCTGTCATTACGCCACTGTTGCCCCCTTTATTGGATCCAAGAGTATGCGGCGATGGCTCAGTCCGACGCTAGCGAGCGTGTCGTGCGCCCACGGCTGCTCTGGCGGCTGCTGTTTGCGCTGGTGATCGTGTTGGGGGCGTTTCTTTACCTCAGCCTGATCAGCCTGGGTGGCTACCTGTTGATGCTCGGTTTCGATGCCGAGCACCCACAGCCGCAGCGGTGGATGGCTCTGGCTGGCGGCGGGGGGATCATGCTGGTTGGCCTGTGGCTGCTGAAAGTTGCCATGCCGCGCCGTATCAGCCCTGCGTTGGTCGAGCCTGAACGCTGACCATTGGTAGCCACAGGGGGCCGTTGGCGGTTACCCTCGGCTAAGCTCACATCGTCCCTCCTGCTGTGCCAGTGGAGTTTTCATGGTTTCAGCTGACTGTCTCGATCACCCCGCCATACCTGCCCAGCGCTATGAACAGCTGGTGCAGTCGGTGGTGGATTACGCCATCTATATGCTCGACCCGACCGGCCATGTGGTGTCGTGGAATGCCGGCGCGCAACGGATCAAGGGCTACCGCGCCGATGAAGTGATCGGCCAGCATTTCTCGCTATTCTTCACCCCCCAGGATTGTGCCGACGGCCGCCCCGAGCGCTTGCTGCGCCAGGCGCTGGAGCAGGGTGTGGCGCAGGATGAGGGCTGGCGGGTGCGCAAGGATGGCACACAGTTCTGGGCGCTGGCGGCGCTGGACGTGATCCGCGATGACCAGGGCCAGATCATCGGCCTGGCCAAGGTCACGCGAGACATCACCGACCGTCGCGAGTCGGCGGCGCAACTGGACGCCGTGCGCGCCCAGCTGTTCCAGGCGCAGAAGCTGGAAGCCTTGGGCCAATTGACCGGGGGGCTGGCGCATGACTTCAACAACATGCTGACCATCATCATCAGCTCGGCGCGCCTGGCGCTGGCCAGTCAGGACCCGGCGCGTATCCAGCGCATGCTGCAGCACATTCTCGATGCGGGGCAGCGGGGCACCGAACTGACCCAGCAACTGCTCAGCTTTGCCCGTCACCGCCGCCTCGATGTGGCGTGCGTCGCACCGCAAGACCTTGTCGCTGCCACCCGTGGCCTGTTGGAGCACGCACTGCCCAGCTCGATTGAACTGCAGGTGCAGTTGCAAGCGGGCTTGCCGTTGATCGAAGTGGATGCCGGGCAGTTGCAGATGGTGCTGCTGAACCTGCTGTTCAATGCCCGCGATGCCATCGCCGGGGAGGGCCGGATAGGCCTGACGGCCGAGGTGGTCGAGTTGGTTGGCGAGGTGGAAGGGCTGCAAGGCAGCTTCGTGCGCTTTGTGGTGGAAGACAGCGGCGAAGGGATTGCACCAGAAGTATTGCCGCGCATCTTCGAGCCATTCTTCACCACCAAGCCGTTCGGCAAGGGCACTGGCCTGGGCCTTAGCCAGGTGTATGGTTTCGCCAGGCAGAGCGGTGGCGCCATTTGTGTCGCCAGTGAGCTCGGCCAGGGAACTTCCATGCAGCTTTACTTGCCAACGTATCAGGACAAGACCAACAGCCCACTCGACAGGTAAGCATCATGGCGCAGGCACTCAGGCGGTTGGTGACAGGTATCGAAGGGCTCGATGCGCTGCTGAAGGGCGGCCTGGTAGCCGGCGCCTCCTATATCATTCAAGGCCCGCCGGGTGCCGGCAAGACCATCCTGGCCAATCAGTTGGCCTGCGGGCACGTGCGTACGGGCGGCCGGGTGCTGGTCGCCACCTTGCTGAGCGAGTCGCATGAACGGCTGTTCCAGTACCTGTCCACCCTGGACTTTTTCGACCCGACGCTGGTCGGCGACCAGATCCAGTTCGTCAGTGCCTTCGACACCCTTGAGCAGGAAGGGCTGGATGCCGTGGTGCGGCTGCTGCGCCAGGAAATCGCCCGGCAGCAGGCCAGCCTGTTGATTGTCGATGGCGTGCTCAATGCCCGGGTGCGCGCCGAAACCGCGCTGGATACCAAGAAGTTTGTCTCCGAGCTGCAGGGCCATGCGGCCTTTGCCGGCTGCACCGTGCTGCTGCTTACCAGCGCACGGCTGGACGAGGGCAGCCCGGAGCACACCATGGTCGACGGGGTGATCGAGCTGGGTGAGCAACTGGTGGGCAGCCGCGCCGTGCGCCATATCCAGTTGCGCAAGACCCGCGGCAGTGGGGCGTTGTCGGGGCGCCACGAATGCCTTATCGATGAAAGCGGCATGCACGTCTACCCGCGCCTGGAGGCGTTGTTCAGCCACCCCAGCCAGATGGGCAGCGCCACCCCGGCGCGCATCGGCAGCGGTGTGCCATCCCTCGATGAGATGCTCGATGGCGGCTTGGCCATGGGTTCGGTCAGTCTGTTGATCGGGCCGTCGGGTATCGGCAAGACTTCACTGGGGCTGGCCTTTCTTGGCGCCAGCACCAAGCAGGCACCGGGGTTGCACTTCGGCTTTTACGAAACGCCCGACCGCCTGCGCAACAAGGCCGCATCGCTGGGTTACGACTTTGCAGCCATGGAGCAGGAGGGTAGCCTGCAGCTGTGCTGGCAACCGACTACCGAGGGGCTGCTGGACCAGATCGGTGCGCGCCTGCTTGAGCGTGTGGAGGCCCATGGCAGCAAACGCGTATTGATTGACAGCCTCGGGGCGTTCAGTCGCCTCGCTGTCGACCCGACGCGGCTCAATGCGTTTTTCCGTGCCATCGCTGGCGAGCTGCGTGCGCGTGATGTGAGCGTGATGCTGACCTGGGAAATGCGCGACATCTTCGGCTCCGAGATCAGCGCCCCGGCCCCGGACCTGTCGAGCATTGTCGACAACCTGATGCTGATGCGCTTCGTCGAGCTGGATTCGCAACTACGGCGCATGCTGTCGATCCTCAAAGTGCGTGACAGTCACCACGACCCTGCCTTGCACGAGCTGCTGATCGGGCCGCAGGGCATTACCCTGCGCAGGGCATTCGAAGGTGCCTGCGGTGTGCTCTCGGGTACGCCGACACCACAGGGGAGTGGGTGACGGATGAGCCAATGAACACCATCCTGATCGTAGATGACGAATACCTGATTGCCGATATCCTCGGTTTTGCGCTGGAGGACGAAGGCTATCTGGTGGAAAAGGCGAGCAACGGCAGCAAGGCGCTGGAGGCGTTGAGGGAGAAACGCGTTGAGCTGGTGATCACCGACTACATGATGCCGCTGCTCAACGGTGAGGAACTGGTACGTGCCATGCGCGAAGACCCGACGCTGTGCGAGTTGCCGGTCATTCTGATGAGCGGCGCGCAGGCCAGCCAAGGATGCCCGGCCCTGTTCGCCGCAATATTCGACAAGCCGTTCGACATGGACGAGATGATCGCCAAGGTGCGTCAGCTACTGGGCACCTGAGGCTGGCGGTCGAGCGCGTCCTTGCACGCTGGAGAGGGTAGGCTCAGTGTGAGTCGTCGTGCTTTTCCGGGGCTGGGCTACCGGCCTGGATGCGTTTGAAAATTTCTTCGCGATGGACCTGGACATCTTTCGGTGCATCGATCCCGATCCTCACCTGCATCCCTTTGACGCCCAGAATGGTGACTTTGATGTCATCGTTGATGACGATGCTTTCGCCAACCTTGCGGGTGAGTATCAGCATGTAGTTCTCCTTGGTGATGTAAAAAACCGCTGGGCCAGTTGCCGCGGCGGTGGGAGCGTGTCCCTCTTCCTTCTCATTAAAGACGCTTTCGGCGGATAGTAATTCCCCGACAGACAAATTCTGTTGCGTATCTTCAGTTGCAGGTGCCGAAACAAACCGCCAGCGGTTTGTCGGCCAAGGTGCTCGATGGCAAGAATAGGGGGCTTGGCGGCCAATGGGAAATTTCTTCGCATCATCGCCTGAATAGACAGGCTTAATGGCCATCCTGTTCCTCAAGTGCCTGAAGAAATAGCAACAAGGCCACTTCTTCAGGGTCCAGGCCCTTGCGCATACGGCGCTTCGGCAAGTTGCCCAGCCGCCCCAGGGCATAGTGTTCAAGTACGGCCGGGTGAATGTAGCAGCGCCTGCAGACCGCGGGCGTGTTGCCCAGCCGTGTAGCCACCTGGCGGACGATGGCAGCGACCTGGCGCTTTGCCTCGGTCTCGGGCTCCCAGGCCAAGGGCCTGAGCAGGTTCAGGGCCAGGCTGCTGCCGGCCCAGGTGCGGTAGTCCTTGGCAGTGAAGTCGGCGCCGGTCAGCTCCTGCAGGAACTGGTTGACCTCGCTGGAGCCGATGCTGTGGCGCTGGCCGTTTTCATCCAGGTACTGGAACAGCGCTTGGCCGGGCAGTTCCATGCAGCGTTTGAGCAGGTTGGCCAGGCGCCGGTCGGTGAGGGTGACGTCGTGCTCGACACCCCGCTTGCCGCGGAACTGGAAACGGATACTGCTGCCCTTGACCTGAACATGGCGGTTGCGCAGGGTGGTCAGCCCGTAGGACTGGTTGTCGCGCAGGTAGCGCTGGTTGCCGATGCGGATCAAGGTGTGGTCCAGCAGGCTCACGACCAATGCCATGACCTTTTCCCGGTCCAGGCCTGGCCGTGCCAGGTGGGTTTCCAGTTGCGCGCGCAGTTTTGGCAAAGCCTCGGCGAAGGCCAGCATGCGCCCGTACTTGTGCTGGTCGCGCAGTTCGCGCCACTGCGTGTGGTAGCGGTACTGCTTGCGGCCACGGGCATCGCGACCGGTTGCCTGCAAATGGCCCTGCGGGTCGGTGCAGATCCACACATCTGTGTAGGCAGGCGGAATCACCAGCGCGGCTATGCGCGCAAGGGTGGCGCTGTCGCGCACCCGCTGGCCATCGGCATCCAGGTAAATGAAGCGGTCGCGCCAGCGTCGCCGGGTCAGGCCCGGCTGGCTGTCGTCAACGTAGTGCAAGCTGCGCGGCAGGGGGCAGTCGAGCATGGCGGGCAGGCCTCGATCAGGTCATTGATCAATGGACAACACCCGCGCGCAGGATGCTCAGCCCAGTAACGCCACCGACTTTATCTGGGCGAACAGCAGTTGGCCCGGGTGCAGGCCGAGCTGGTGTGCCGAAAAGCGCGTGATGCGCGCGAGCAAGGCATTGCCGGCGGCATCCAGGCTGACCAGCACATGGGCAGGGTTATCGGCCGGGCGGCTTTCGCGCACCTGCACCGGCAAGCGGTTGAGGATGCTCGATGTGCTGTCGGCCGCCAGCGCCAGGCTGACGTCACGGGCCTGCACCTTGACGCGCAAGGTGCTGCCCATCACGTGGGCCGGGTGGGCGATGCGCAGCACCGGCCCTGAGCCGCCGGGCAGGCGCAGGTCGAGCAGGTCGTAGTGCGGGTCGTGGCCGACCACCAGGCCTTCGAACACCACGCCAGCGTCCTCGCCCTGGGCCAGCGACAGGTCGAGGCGGGCCAGGGTTTCGCCAATCGGGCCGCTGGCGACCACCAGGCCTTGCTCCAGCAACACCAGGTGGTCGGTCAGCCGCGCCACTTCATCCTGGGCGTGGCTGACATACACCAGCGGAATGTCCAGTTCATCGTGCAGGCGCTCAAGGTAAGGCAGGATCTCACGCTTGCGCGGCCCGTCGAGGGCCGCCAGCGGCTCGTCCATCAACAGCAGGCGTGGGCTGCTGAGCAGGGCACGGGCAATGCCCACCCGCTGCGCCTCGCCGCCAGACAACGTCGCGGGGCGGCGTTCCAGCAAGTGGCCGATGCCCAGCAACTGGCAGGCGTGGTCCAGGCTCACCTTGCGTTCAGCCGCCGCCACCCGGCGCCAGCCGAATTCCAGATTGCCGCGCACCGACAGGTGCGGGAACAGGCTGGCCTCCTGGAACACGTAGCCCACTGGCCGCAGGTGCGGGGCCAGGAAGTGGCCGCGGCCGCTGTCTTCCCAGACTTCGCCGTTAACCTCGATGTAGGCGCTGGCGGCCCGTTCCAGACCGGCCAGGCAGCGAAGGCAGCTGGTCTTGCCGGAGCCCGAGTGGCCGAACAGCGCGCTGATGCCGCGCCCGGGCAGGTGCAGGTCAACGTCCAGGGTAAAGTCGTCGCGCGCCAGGTTCAGGCGCGCCACTATCGATGCGGTCATTTCAGCTCCAGCCAGCTTTGCCGCGGCGTCCGGCGTACAGCAGGAGCAGCACCAGGAAGGAAAACACCAGCATGGCACCGGCCAGCCAGTGGGCTTGCGAATACTCCATGGCCTCGACGTGATCGAAGATTTGCACCGAGACCACGCGGGTCTTGTCGGGGATGTTGCCACCGATCATCAGCACCACGCCAAACTCGCCCACGGTATGGGCGAAGCCGAGGATGCTGGCGGTGACGAAACCGGGGCGGGCCAGCGGCAGCACCACATGAACGAAAGTGTCCCATGGGCTGGCGCGCAAAGTGGCGGCGACTTCCAGCGGGCGCTGGCCGATCGCGCCAAATGCATTCTGCAGCGGCTGCACCACGAATGGCATGGAATACACCGTCGAACCGATCACCAGGCCCGTGAAGCTGAACACCACGCTGCCCAGGCCCAGCGCCTGGGTAGCCTGGCCGAGCCAGCCGTGCGGCCCGAGGGCGATCAGCAGGTAAAAGCCGATCACCGTGGGTGGCAATACCAGCGGCAGAGCCACCACCGCACCCACCGGCCCGCGTAGCCATGAGCGCGTACGCGCCAGCCACCAGGCGATGGGGGTGCCGATAACCAGCAGGATCAGGGTGGTCAGGCTGGCCAGTTTGACGGTCAGCCAGATTGCACCCAGGTCACTGGCGTCCAGTGGCATCAGAGTTCATAGCCGTAGGACTTGATCACCGCAGCGGCTTTCGGGCCTTTGAGGTATTCGACCAGCGCTTTGGCGGCCGCATTGTCCTTGCCTTTGTTCAGGATCACCGCGTCCTGGCGGATTGGGTCGTGCAGGTTGGACGGCACGATCCAGGCGGAGCCGTTGGTTACCTTGCCGTCCTTGTAGATCTGCGACAGGGCGACGAAGCCCAGTTCGGCATTGCCGGTGGAGACGAACTGGAAGGCCTGGGTGATGTTCTGGCCTTCGACGATCTTGCCTTTGGTGGCTTCGGTGAGCTTCAGCTTGTCCAGCACCTGGGTGGCGGCCAGGCCGTAAGGTGCCGCTTTCGGGTTGGCGATGGACAGGTGTTTGTAATCGTTTTTCTTCAGTACGTCACCCTTGGCATCTACGTAGCCTTCCTTTGCCGACCACAGGGCCAGGGTGCCGATGGCGTAGGTGAAGCGCGACCCAGGGACGATTTCCTTTTCTTCTTCAAGCTTCTTCGGGGTGCTGTCGTCAGCGGCGAGGAACACTTCGAACGGTGCGCCGTTCTTGATCTGTGCGTAGAACTGCCCAGTGGCGCCGTAGGCTGCGACCAGTTTGTGGCCGGTGTCTTTTTCAAAGTCTTTTGCGATGGCCTGGATCGGGGCTGTGA
Organism: Pseudomonas putida NBRC 14164; assembly: GCF_000412675.1. Taxonomy (NCBI): domain Bacteria; kingdom Pseudomonadati; phylum Pseudomonadota; class Gammaproteobacteria; order Pseudomonadales; family Pseudomonadaceae; genus Pseudomonas; species Pseudomonas putida. The sequence continues at coordinate 2,123,839 of NC_021505.1, forward strand.
AGTTGGCTGCGACCGCGACCTGAACCTCATCGGCCCAGGCAGTGTTGAAGGCGAACAGGGTGGCCAGGGCGGTGATGGCCAGGTGGGATGGGCGGATACGCATGCAGACAGCTCCTTGGGGTTATCGTTATGTGCTGAACTATATAGCGATAGGCCATTTGCCGGGAAGGGGCTGGGTGATGCATTTGCAGGCTCGGCCTCTTCGCAGCACAAGGCTGCTCCTACAGGAGCAGCCTTGTGCTGCGAAGAGGCCGAACCTGTATATGAAGATGCCTAACGATTAACCAGGGCCAGTGCCTTTTCGGCAATATCCCGGGTCAGCTCCCCCGCAGGCACGTGCCGCCCCAGCCGCAACGCCTGCCCCGACCACAGGTTACTGAAGTCACTGTTACCTTGTGGATCGGTGATCGCCCGCAATGGCATCAATGCTCCACCCGCCAGAGGGAAGCGCGGTGCCAGGTCGCTCATCGGCCCCAGCTCGCGCATGATGCGGTTGTTGATGCCGCGCGCCGGGCGGCCGGTAAAAAGGTTGGTCAACGCCGTGTCGCTCGCGGGCGCGCTGTCCAGCGCCAGGCGATGCGCCGACGAAACCTTGGCCTCGGGGCAGAACAGGTAAGCCGTGCCGATCTGCACTGCCGAAGCGCCCAGTGCCAGCGCCGCCACCAGGCCACGGTGGTCGCCGATACCGCCTGCGGCAATCACCGGCACGCTGACCGCGTCCACCACCTGCGGCACAAGGGCGAAGGTGCCGATCTGGCTGGTAATGTCGTCGCTGAGGAACATGCCCCGATGGCCGCCGGCTTCATACCCCATGGCGATGATCGCGTCACAGCCATTGCGTTCCAGCCAGACCGCTTCTTCTACCGTAGTGGCGCTGGACAGTACCTTGGCACCACTGGCCTTCACCCGTTGCAGCAGGTCAGCCTTGGGCAGGCCGAAGTGGAAGCTCACCACCTCCGGGCGCAGTTGCTCGATCAGCTTGCAGCTTTGTTCGTCGAACGGCGCACGATTGGACACTGGCGTGGGGGCCGTGAAATCAGCACCCGTTTCGTTGTAATAAGGCTTAAGGGCCTGCTTCCAGCGGGCATCGCGCTCGGCATCGGGCGCTGGCGGCTGGTGGCAGAAGAAGTTCAGGTTCAGCGGGCGGCCCGGGCAAGCGTTTCGAAAGGCTGCGATCTCGCCCCGTACTTGTTCGCCTGTGAGCATGGCGCAGGGCAGGGCGCCAAGCCCTCCGGCGTTGGCCACGGCGACGGCCATCGCCGACCCGCTGGCGCCGGCCATGGGCGCCTGGAGGATGGGCAACTCGATGCCCAGCAGATCGAGGATACGACGGTCGGGCCAGTTGCTCATGCAGTTCTCCTTGGCGCGCAGCCTTACAGTGCCTTGCTCACCTGAATGTCGCTGATCTTGTCGGCGTCGTCGCCGTGGATCTTGCGCAGGGCATCGAGTGCCTGTTCCTGCGACGCGTCGGGCATGACGGCGAAATCCCAGCGGCGCTGGCCGTCGAGCTTGTATTTGATGACGTACTTGATGTTCTGGGTCATGGCAGTCTTATCTGAGTTTCGACGACGAGCGACGGATGATCTTGATCTTGTGGCTCAAGGTGGGCTTGCGCGTAACCGAGATCGGGCGGGTGGTCACGGTGTCGATGGTGATGTTCCAGAAGCCGGTGCTGGGTACCGTGATCTTGGCCGGGAAGTCAACGAACTGGCCGCCATGGTAGGTGTGACGGCCGCCGTTCTTGAAGCTGCGGAAATTGGCGTCGTTCATCAGGCGGATGTTGCAGCGCTGGGAGCATTCGATAACGACGATGTCGTCCTCGTTGAGGTGCTCGCGCTGGTGTACGAATTTCATGTGATGCTCCGCAAGGTTTGGATCTGTAAAGGCAAAAGATACCACGATGTGCCGTTACACTGGCGCGCTCGATGGCCAGGCCCCGATAAATCTGCCAATGCAGGGAGCAAAACCGCCTGGCTGCGGTCGAACAGGATTCTTGAAGGCTGAGGTGCTCTAAATGAAGTGGATGGTGGCGGTGGTGTCTGTGGCGGCGCTGGGCGGTTGTGTCAGCGTTTCGGAGCTGGAGCAATCGCACGAAACGCTGGATGTGATTTCTGGCAAGACCCCGCGTGAATATGCCGACTGCATCAAGCAGAAGCTGGCCGACACGCGCGATCCGCTGGTGGAAGAGCCGCGTGGTGACGGCCTGCGCCTGATCGTGCCGCAGAAGATCAGCTCGGGGGTAGGGCCGGCGGCACTGGTGGACATCGACAAGCGAGGCAGCGGCAGCAGCATCAAGCTGCGTGAGCGGCTGAACAACTTCCCCCTGCGCCTGGGCGATGTCCGCACCGCGGCCACCCAATGCATCTCCGGGCATTGATCTGAGGCAACGGACCTTCCTGTCTTTGCTTATATGTTTTAAGCCTAAACATATAACAAAAGAAAGGGAGATTCGTGATGACACCGTTGAGACGCGTCGTGATCGGCAGCCTGCTGATCCTGGCCTGGCCCATGGCGCATGCCGCCGATGGCCAGAAAGTCTTCACCCAGGGTGGGGCAAACCCCGCTGCCATGGCTTGCCTCGGGTGCCATGGCCCCGACGGCAAGGGCATTGCCGCCGCCGGCTTTCCGCGCTTGGCCGGGCTACCGGCTGGTTACCTCAGCAAGCAACTGCATGACTGGCGCAATGGCAGCCGCAAGCAGCCGGTGATGGAACCGCTCGCCAAGGCCTTGAGCGAAGATGAAATCAAGGCGGTGAGTGCCTACCTGGCCAGCTTGCCGGCAGACCCCGCCGGCAACCTGTGGCGCCAGCAGATTGCCGATGACCCGACCACCCGCATGGCCCTGTACGGCGACTGGAACCGGCAGATACCGGGCTGCGTGCAATGCCATGGCCCTGGCGGCGGCGGGGTTGGCGAACACTTCCCGCCTTTGGCCGGCCAGCCTGCCAGTTACCTGGTGGCGCAGCTCAATGCCTGGCGCGAGGGCAGCCGCAGCAATGACCCCAACCAGCTGATGGTCGGCGTGGCCAAGGCCATGACCGATGACGAGATCAAGGCTGTCGCCGAGTTCTTCGCCCGCTCCGCCAGCCAGGAGGTCACGCCATGAAACCCTTGATTCCAGCCTTTTTACTGGTGGCCATGAGCAGCGTCCAGGCCGCCCCGATCGCCATGGAAGACCAGTCGCAGCTGAAGGTACCCGGCGTGCAGGCCGCGCCGCAGTTTGTGCCGCCCGCCGAAAGCGAGTTGCCCGACAATGCCTTTGGCAAGATGGTGCGTGAGGGCCATGCCCTGTTCGTCGATACCCGCCGGCTGATGCCCGAGGCCGTAGGCAACGGCATGAATTGCAGTAACTGCCACCTCGACCAGGGGCGCCTGGCGCATTCCGCGCCGATGTGGGGCGCGTACCCGATGTACCCCGCGTACCGCAAGAAGAACGACAAGGTGAATACCTACGCAGAGCGCATCCAGGGGTGCTTCCAGTTCAGCATGAACGGCAAGCCACCTGCCGCCGATAGCCCGCAGATGACGGCACTGGCGACCTATGCGTACTGGCTGTCGACCAAGGCGCCCACTGGCGTCGAGATTGCCGGGCGTGGTTACCCGGAGGTGCCGCAGCCCGAGGGCGGCTATGACTTCAAGCGGGGCCAGCAGGTGTACGACGAGCAATGCGCGATTTGCCATGGCGACAACGGCCAAGGGCAGAAGGTGGCCGGTGATTACGTGATGCCGCCGCTGTGGGGCAAGGACTCCTACAACTGGGGCGCTGGCATGCACCGCATCAACACGGCGGCGTCGTTCATCAAGTACAACATGCCGCTGGGCAAGCCGGGCAGCCTCAGTGATCAGCAGGCCTGGGACGTTGCCGCATGGGTCAACCGCCATGAACGGCCGCAGGACCCGCGACTGGTGGAGGGCTCCATCGAGAAGACGCGGGTGAAGTTCCATGCCAATGACGGCGTGAACCTGTATGGTCAGAAGGTAGATGGGGTGCTGATCGGGCAGGGCACCGGTAGCTGATGCAGCGCCTGTGCCGGCCTCTTCGCGGGTGAACCCGCTCCCACAGCTCTGTGCAGAGCTCAAGCCTGATGCGGTACCTGTGGGAGCGGGTTTACCCGCGAAAGGGCCGGTACAGCCACCCTGATTTTGCTGTCATCCGCCCGTCATGTATGACGGTAATATTTACGATCCCCCGGAACTATCTACACTGGGTTATCTCTATGATGGCATCGGTCGCTATCAGGGGCATTGTAAGGTAAGTGCCGCCTGATTAGACTGCGCCGAATTCCACAGGCCTAGCCTTTGTTAAGGACGTATATGATCAAAAAATGCTTGTTCCCGGCGGCCGGCTACGGCACTCGCTTCCTGCCCGCTACCAAAGCCATGCCCAAGGAAATGCTGCCGGTGGTCAACAAGCCACTGATCCAGTATGGCGTTGAAGAAGCATTGGACGCCGGTCTGAACGAAATCTCCATCGTGACCGGTCGCGGCAAGCGCGCCCTGGAAGACCACTTCGACATCAGCTACGAGCTGGAAAACCAGATCAAGGGCACCGACAAGGAAAAATACCTGGTGGGTATCCGTCGCCTGCTCGACGAGTGCTCGTTCTCCTACACCCGCCAGACCGAAATGAAAGGCCTGGGCCACGCGATTCTCACCGGCCGCCCGCTGATTGGCGACGAGCCGTTTGCAGTGGTGCTGGCGGACGACCTGTGCGTCAACCTTGACGGTGACGGTGTGCTGGCGCAGATGGTCAAGCTGTTCAAGCAATACCGCTGCTCGATCGTCGCGATCCAGGAAGTCGACCCGCAGGAAACCAACAAATATGGCGTCATCGCCGGCGAAGAGATCCGTGACGGTATCTTCCGTGTGGACTCGATGGTCGAGAAGCCCAAGCCTGAAGATGCGCCGTCGAACCTGGCCATCATCGGCCGCTACATCCTGACCCCGGATATCTTCGAGAAGATCGAGCAGACCGAGCCGGGCAAGGGTGGCGAGATCCAGATCACCGACGCGCTGATGAAGCAAGCGGCCGAAGGTAACGTGATTGCCTACAAGTTCAAGGGCAAGCGTTTCGACTGCGGTGGTGCCGAAGGCTACATCGAGGCGACCAACTTCTGCTTCGAGAACTTCTACAAGGCTGGCAAGGCTTACTGATTGGCCCAGCTGGTACGAGAGCCACCCTTCGGGGTGGCTTTTTTGTTTGCGGCGGCCAACGGCGTTATGCTGGGCGCCTGCCGAGGAGAGTGAATACATGGCCTACGATTTTGATCTGTTCGTGATTGGTGCCGGGTCCGGCGGTGTGCGCGCAGCGCGCTTTGCCGCGGGCTTTGGCGCGAAAGTGGCGGTGGCCGAAAGCCGCTACCTGGGGGGGACCTGCGTCAACGTCGGCTGTGTGCCGAAAAAGCTGCTGGTGTACGGCGCGCATGTCGCGGACGAACTGGAACAAGCCGCAGGTTTCGGCTGGACCCTGGAAGAAGGGCACTTCGACTGGGGCACCCTGATTGCCAACAAGAACCGCGAGATCGAGCGCCTCAACGGCATCTACCGCAACCTGCTGGTCAACAGTGGCGTCACCCTGCTGCAAGGCCACGCACGCCTGACCGGCGCCAATGAAGTGGAGGTGGAAGGCCAGCGCTACACCGCGGAGCACATCCTCATCGCGACCGGTGGCTGGCCGCAGATCCCGGACATCCCGGGCAAGGAACTGGCGATCACCTCCAACGAAGCCTTCTACCTCAAGGACCTGCCTCGCCGGGTGCTGGTAGTGGGTGGAGGTTATATCGCCGTCGAGTTCGCTGGCATCTTCCAGGGCCTGGGGGCCGACACCACGCTGCTGTACCGTGGCGACCTGTTCCTGCGCGGCTTCGATGGCTCGGTGCGCACACACCTGAAGGAAGAGCTGGAAAAGCGCGGCCTCGACCTGCAGTTCAATGCCGATATCCAGCGTATCGACAAGCTTGAAGATGGCAGCCTCAAGGCCACCCTCAAGGATGGCCGCGAGCTGGTTGCAGACTGTGTGTTCTACGCCACAGGGCGGCGCCCGATGCTGGACAACCTGGGCCTGGAAAACACCGGCGTCGAGCTGGATGCGCGTGGTTACATTCGTGTCGACGAGCAGTACCAGACGACTGCGCCTTCGATCCTGGCCATTGGCGATGTGATCGGCCGTGTGCAGCTTACCCCGGTGGCCCTGGCCGAAGGCATGGCCGTGGCGCGGCGCCTGTTCAAGCCGGAGCAGTACCGCCCGGTGGACTACCAGAACATCCCGACGGCGGTGTTCAGCCAGCCGCCTATCGGTACTGTTGGCCTCACCGAGGAGCAGGCGCTGGAGGCCGGGCACAAGGTGCAGGTGTTCGAAAGCCGCTTCCGCGCCATGAAGCTGACCCTGACCGACATTCAGGAAAAGACCCTGATGAAATTGGTGGTGGATGCCGAGACTGACAAGGTGCTGGGTTGCCACATGGTTGGCCCTGACGCTGGCGAGATCATCCAGGGCCTGGGCATTGCCTTGAAAGCCGGTGCGACCAAGCAGCAATTCGACGAGACCATCGGCGTGCACCCGACGGCGGCCGAAGAGTTCGTGACCATGCGTACAGTCACCCGCTGACGCTCTTTTCTGTCCCAGGATTCAGCGCGGGTGTACAGATAGCTGGGGCCGCTATGCGGCCCTTTCGCGACGCAAGGCCGCTCACACAAAAAGCGCTCCTCGTGCAGCTACTGCGTTCGCAATCCTTTGCTCAGCCCATTCCCTTCTATTAATTAACCCGGGTTATAGCCAAAACCAATCACAAGCATGAGCTTTGCCAATGAGCCTTCAGCGGGATGATTAGTTAGGATTCTATCCATCAACTGATTCCAACCCCATGAAGGAGCGTCTCTCATGCCAATCATCAACAGCCAAGTCAAACCGTTCAACGCCACCGCCTACCACAAGGGCGAGTTCGTCCAGGTCAGCGAAGCCGACCTGAAAGGCAAGTGGTCTGTCGTGTTCTTCTACCCGGCTGACTTCACCTTCGTCTGCCCGACCGAGCTGGGCGACCTTGCCGACAACTACGCCGAGTTCCAGAAACTGGGTGTGGAAATCTACGGCGTGTCCACCGACACCCACTTCACCCACAAAGCCTGGCACGACACCTCGGACACCATCGGCAAGATCCAGTACCCACTGATCGGTGACCCGACCCACGTCATTTCGCGCAACTTCGACGTGCTGATCGAAGAAGCCGGCCTGGCCGATCGCGGTACCTTCGTGATCAACCCGGAAGGCCAGATCAAGATCGTCGAACTGAACGACGGTGGTGTAGGCCGCGATGCTGCCGAACTGCTGCGTAAAGTGAAGGCTGCCCAGTACGTTGCCGCCCACCCAGGCGAAGTGTGCCCGGCCAAGTGGAAAGAAGGCGAAGCCACTCTGGCGCCATCGCTGGACCTGGTAGGCAAGATCTAAGGTCATGCCCATAACGCGGGCGGTAAGCAGCCGCCAAAGCTGAAATACCTACCGCCCCGTCAAACGCCCGGGCGACATCGCCTGGGCGTTTTTGTATCCGAGTTTTGAAAAAAGGAATCGCCCGTATGTTGGACGCCACGCTTAAATCGCAACTGAAAACCTACCTGGAGCGGGTCACCCAGCCGATCGAGATCGTAGCCTCCCTCGACGACGGCGCGAAGTCCCGCGAATTGCACGACCTGCTGGTGGAAATTGCCGGTTTGTCGAACCTCATTACCTTCAGCGCGGACGGTACCGATGCCCGTCGCCCGTCGTTCTCGCTGAACCGCCCGGGTAGCGATATCAGCCTGCGCTTCGCCGGCATACCCATGGGCCACGAATTCACTTCGCTGGTGCTGGCGCTGCTGCAAGTCGGCGGCCACCCGTCCAAGGCCAGTGCCGAAGTGATCGAGCAGATCCAGGCGCTGGAAGGCGAGTTCACCTTCGAAACCTACTTCTCGCTGTCGTGCCAGAACTGCCCGGACGTGGTCCAGGCGCTGAACCTGATGGCAGTGCTCAACCCTAATGTGCGCCATGTGGCCATCGACGGTGCGCTGTTCCAGGACGAAGTGGAATCGCGCAAGATCATGGCGGTGCCAAGCGTCTACCTGAACGGCGAAGTGTTCGGCCAGGGCCGCATGGGCCTGGAAGAAATCCTCGGCAAGATCGACACCAGTGCCGGTGCTCGCCAGGCCGAGAAGATCAACGCCAAGGACGCTTTCGATGTACTGGTGGTCGGTGGTGGCCCGGCCGGCGCGGCAGCGGCCATCTACGCCGCACGTAAAGGCATCCGCACCGGTGTTGCTGCCGAGCGCTTCGGCGGCCAGGTGCTCGATACCCTGGCCATCGAAAACTTCATCTCGGTGCAGGAAACCGAAGGGCCGAAACTGGCCACGGCACTGGAAGAACACGTCAAGCAATACGACGTGGACATCATGAACCTGCAGCGCGGCGAAGCGCTGATTCCGGCCACCGATGGCGGCCTGCATGAAGTACGCCTGGCCGGCGGTGCCTCGCTCAAGGCCAAGACCGTGATCCTGGCCACCGGCGCCCGCTGGCGCGAAATGAACGTGCCGGGCGAGCAGGAATACCGCGGCCGTGGCGTGGCTTACTGCCCGCACTGTGACGGCCCGCTGTTCAAAGGCAAGCGCGTGGCGGTGATCGGCGGCGGCAACTCGGGCGTGGAAGCGGCCATCGACCTGGCCGGCATCGTCGCCCAGGTGACGCTGATCGAATTCGACAGCCAGCTGCGTGCCGATGCAGTGTTGCAACGCAAGCTGCACAGCCTGCCGAACGTGAAAGTGATCACCAGCGCGCTGACCACCGAAGTGCTGGGCAATGGTGAGAAAGTGACCGGCCTGCGCTACAAGGATCGCACTACGGATGAAACGCACGACGTGGCGCTGGAAGGCATCTTCGTACAGATCGGCCTGCTGCCGAACACTGATTGGCTGAAGGGCACCGTCGAGCTGTCGCCGCGTGGCGAGATCATCGTCGATGCCAAGGGCCAGACCAGCATCCCGGGCGTGTTTGCCGCCGGTGACGTGACTACCGTGCCGTACAAGCAGATCGTGATTGCTGTGGGTGAAGGGGCCAAGGCTTCGCTGGCAGCCTTCGATCACCTGATCCGTACTTCGGCTCCGGCATAAGCCTGCGCTGACCCTGTCGCCGGCAAGCCAGCACCCACAGGTGATCACAGAATTCGAAACTCTGGTGTACCTGTGGGAGCTGGCTTGCCGGCGATAGGGCCTTTGAAGGCTGAGGGTGTCTATGATTAGTGCAGATCCCCTCAGGAATCACACCCATGACCCTGATCAGCCGCGAACCCTGGTGGTTAGTCCCCCCAAAGCCCGGTCAGCAAGAGCAGGACCTGCACTGGGGCTACCTGGAAATCTACGCCGACGGCCGCACCGTGTTCGTCGACCAGCGCCCCAGTGACCGGGAGCTGGCCGAACGCAAGAGCTGCCGAAACTTCCCCGACCGCGAGCCGTAAAGGCTCAGCCTTCCAGCTCGGCCAGGCGCGCCTCCAGCGCCGCGATGCGGGCTTCAAGGGCTTCGATGCGGTCTTCCGAGACACTGCCGCCACTGCTGCGCGCGCCACCTTCCTGCTGGCGTGCAGCGAGGATTACTTCGATTTCAGCCGGGTCGCCCAGGGCGTGGGTGTAGCGGTCTTCGCGCTGGCCGGCCTGGCGTGGCAGGTGCAATGCCAGACCGCGCGAGATCAGTCGCTCCAGTTGGTGCTGGATCTGCTCGGTGTCGTCGAAGTCGTGCAGGCGGTTGCTGCGGGTAAGCAGTTCGTTGAGGGTTTGCGGGCCACGCAGGAACATCAGGCCCATCAGTATCAGCTGCGCTGGCACCAGCTCCAGCGCCTTGTCCACCCTTTGTTCCCAGCGGTCGGCACGGCTGCCCATCTGCAGGCGGGTCATGTCTTGCCCTTCAAGGGCGCGCAAGGCCTGGCCGACCTGGCCTTGGGTCAGGTTCATCACCGGCTCGCGGCTGGTCTTCTGGTTGCAGGCCAGGAGCAGGGCATTGAGGGTGAGCGGGTAGCTTTCCGGGCTGGTGGCCTGCTTTTCGATCAGCGAACCGAGAATGCGGATCTCAACGCTGTTGAAGCGGCCTTCACCTGCGGTTTCGTGTTCTGACATGGCCCTGTCTCATTACTGGGGAAAGGCCACTAGCCTAGGTAATGCGCCTGGCTTAAGCAATCACTGGCATCATTGCTTGCCTGCAAGGGGCCGCACAGCGGCCCCTTGGCCTTCAAGCGCTACGCCGCTCTTCGGCTTGGCAAGCCGCCGCTGTGAACAGCACATCGGTCGACGAATTCAGCGCCGTCTCGGCCGAGTCCTGCAACACACCAATAATGAAGCCCACCGCCACCACCTGCATGGCAATTTCGCTGGGGACGCCGAACAGGCTGCACGCCAGTGGAATCAGCAGCAGCGAGCCCCCGGCCACGCCTGAAGCACCGCAGGCGCACACCGCCGCCACCACGCTGAGCAGCACCGCCGTTGGCAGGTCCACCGGGATACCCAGGGTATGCACCGCAGCCAGGGTCAGCACGGTGATGGTGATGGCCGCGCCGGCCATGTTGATGGTTGCGCCCAGCGGGATCGACACCGAATAGGTGTCTTCATGCAGGCCAAGGCGCTCCGACAGTGCCAGGTTGACCGGGATGTTGGCCGCCGAGCTGCGGGTGAAGAACGCGGTAATGCCGCTTTCGCGCAGGCACAGCAGGGTCAGTGGGTAGGGGTTGCGGCGGATTTTCCAGAACACGATCAGCGGGTTCATCACCAGCGCCACGAACAGCATGCAGCCGATCAGCACAGCCAGCAGGTGCAGGTAGCCGAGCAGCGCGTCGAGGCCAGACTGGGCAAGCGTGGAGCTGACCAAGCCAAAAATGCCCAGCGGGGCGAAGCGGATGACCACGCGCACGATCAGGGTCACGCCATTGGACAAGTCATCGACCACGGTACGCGTGGTTTCGCCCGCATTGCGCAGGGCCACGCCCAAGCCGATGGCCCAGGTCAGCACGCCGATGAAGTTGGCGTTGAGCAGGGCGTTGACCGGGTTGTCGACCGCGCTCAGCAGCAGGTTCTGCATCACCTCGGTGATGCCGCCTGGCGCGCTCAACGTTGCCTCGCCAGTGCTCAGCACCAGATTGGACGGGAACAGCATGCTGGCAACTACAGCCACCACCGCTGCGGCGAAGGTGCCCAGCAGGTACAGCCAGAGGATCGGGCGGATGTGGGTTTCCTGGCCGTGGCGGTGGTTGGCGATGGACGCCATGACCAGGACGAACACCAGTACGGGCGCCACGGCTTTCAGGGCGCTGACGAACACCTTGCCCAGAAAGGCCATGTCGCGGGCGATGGCCGGCGCGAGCAGGGCAAGGGCGATGCCGGCGAGCAGGCCGATGACGATCTGCGTCACCAGGCTGGTGCGGTTGAGGAGGCGGAGAAGGGGGGTCATGTGCAGCGGTATCTCGAAATCTGGAAAGGGCGCGACTTTACCATAGAGTACTTGTGGGGCTGTTGCGGCCTGTTCGCGGGTAAACCTGCGAACAGGCCGCCGCAATCACCAATGAAACAACTCCCGACGCGCCCCCTCGGTAATCGCCACGATCCCCGGGTGCTTGACCTTGCGTTCCACCGAAATGGCATAGAACGACTCGTGCACGGCCTCGGTCTGGCCGATCAGCGTCACGCCATACTGGCGGCATACTTCTTCGGCGATCACGCTGGGGGCAACGAAAATGCCGCTGCCCGACTGGCCGAACGCCTGCATCAGGGCACTGTCATCAAATTCGCCCACGATACGTGGCTGCACCTGTTGCTCACTCAGCCAACGTAACAGGCGGCTGCGCACCACGGTCTCCTGGCCGGGAACCAGCAACGGGGCGTCCTGCAGGCAAGCCGGGAAGGGGCCCTCCAGGCGCTGTGCCAGCGCCGGCGTGGCGAAGAAGCTCAGCCCGCACTCACCCAGCTTCTGGCTATAGCCCTTTATGTCCAGGTTGCCGGGCATCGGGCTGTCGGAAATCACCAAGTCCAGGCGCTGGATGGCCAGGTCGGCCAGCAACCGCTCAAGTTTGTCTTCGCGGCAGTTGATGCGCAGCACTTCATCCAGCTCCATGGTAGGTGCCAGCAGGCGGTAGACGATGGATTTGGGCACCACGTCGGCCACCCCCACGCGGAACAGGATCTGCTCCTGCGGGCCTGCGCGCAGCATGGCTTCGAGCTCGCCGCCAATCTGGAACATCTGCTCTGCATATACCAGCGCCTGGCGGCCGGTCTCGGTCAGCTCCAGCTGCCGGCCGGCGCGCTGAAACAATTCAAGGCCGTAGGTTTGCTCGAACAGGCTGATCTGCCCGCTGATGGTCTGCGGTGTAAGGTTCAGTTGTTCGCTGGCGCGGGTAATGCTGCCCGTCTTGGCCACGGCCCAGAAGTAATGCAGCTGGCGATAGTTGAGCACCGTCGGTCGTCCCGATTCGTAAAAACCGAAGTATACGCCATGAAAATACGAATTTTCCTGAACTATCAGCGTCTTTAGAATGCACCGCATCAGGCGCCATGCGCCGACGGGACATTTCAAGCGAGGACACCATGCTGCAACTCAAATCCATCGGTACCCCATTGGTGCTGGCGTTGGCCCTGTTCACCCTGGCAGGCTGCGACCAGGCTGAGAAATCCGCCCAGCAGATGCTCGACCAGGCCGCACAGTCGGCCAAGCAGGCGATTGACGACACCAACAAGGCCGCTCAGCAGGCGTTGAACGAGGCCATCGGCGGCGAAGGGCAAAAGCCTGAAGATGCCGACAAGAAAAAAGACACCCAGGAAATCTGACCCTAAACCGCCGCTGCAGGATTTGAACAATGGAATACTTGCTGGAACTCGCCGCTAGCCCCACCGCCTGGGTTGCCCTGGCTACGCTGGTCGCCATGGAAGTTGTACTGGGCATCGACAACCTGATCTTCATCTCCATCCTGACCAACAAACTGCCCGTGGAGTACCGTTCCAAGGCACGACGTATCGGTATCAGCATGGCGTTGGTCATGCGCCTGGCCTTGCTCAGCACGGTGGCCTGGATCGTACAGCTGACCGACCCGGTGTTCGAAGTGTTCGGAAACGCCTTCTCCTGGAAGGATGTGATCCTGATTGCCGGTGGCCTGTTCCTGCTGTGGAAGGCGACCAAGGAAATCCACGAAAGCGTTGACCCGCACGGTGCGAAAGAAGAAGCCAAAGTCGGTTCGACCATTACCCTGGGCTTCGCTGCCGCAATCTTCCAGATCCTGCTGCTGGACATCGTCTTCTCGGTCGACAGCATCATCACCGCTGTGGGCATGACCGAGCACTTGCCGATCATGATCATTGCCGTGATCACGGCAGTCATCGTCATGATGGTGGCCGCCGACCCGCTGGCCAACTTCATCAATGACAACCCGACGGTGGTCATGCTGGCCTTGGGCTTCCTGATCATGATCGGCATGACGCTGATCGCCGAAGGTTTTGGCGCTCATGTACCGAAGGGGTATGTGTATGCGGCCATGGCGTTCTCGACCGTGATCGAGATGCTCAACATTTTTGCTCGCCGGGCGCGATTGAAGCGTGAGGCGGCTGAAGGTTGATGTAAAGAAGGTTGATGCAAAAGGCGGGGCGCATTGCGCCCCGTTCGCGTTTTATGAAGTCTTAATGCACCCCGGCTGGCCGCCGTGCCCGGCGCACAGGTTGCGGCTTGGCAGGGGCCTGCGGTGGCAGGTGGTGGTGGGAATGGCGCCGCACGATGCGCAGTACGCCCCACAGCATGGCGGCTGCAACGCTTAGCCACATGCCTACCAGCATGAAAATTGCCATGGTCAGGCTCATCTGTGCCTCCATCTCTACGGCAAGCGCTCGATTGGCCAGCGCTGCCTTCCAGACACTGCTTTAGTCTAGCCCTTCGCCTGTGACGTTCCATCGAACAAAGGTCTATCTCTGAGTCCGATTCGCTCCAAGCCGCTGTCGGACTATACCCGCGCCGCTGTCGGACCTATGATCGGTGGCCAGAGCCGGGCGCTGCCTGCCTGGCGTTGGAACAAGCGAGTGTCCATGCAGCAACATTCCATCAAAGCTGCCCCCCGGCGGCTGTTGGTCGCCTGTCTGATGGCGGCCACCTTGGCCGGCTGTGCCAGCGCACCGCCTGCCAACCTCAAAGGCCTGCCGCAGCGGGTCGAGATCAGCAGCGTGCCGTTCTACCGTGGCAACGCCAACCACAGCGGTGCCATGGCGCTGGCAGCGGTGCTGTCGCAACAGGGCGCACCCATCACCCCGGGCTTGCTGGACAAACCGTTGAACCTGCCACAAGGCGCCGAAGCGCTGGACACTGGCATCCCTCGCGTGGCGCGGGACTATGGCATGGTCGTGTACCCGTTGGACAAACAACTGGACGCACTGCTGGCCCAGGTGGCGGCGGGCAACCCGGTGTTGCTGCGTTACGAGGAGGGCTCGGCCTGGTGGGGTGAGCCACGTTATGCGGTGCTGATCGGCTATGACCGCTACAAGCAGCGTGTACTGCTGCGCTCGGGCATGCACCGGCGGCAGGTGATGGCGTTCGATGACTTTGCATCGGCGTGGGCGAAGCAGGGGAGTTGGGCGGTGCTGGTGCAGCCACCGCGGCAGTTGCCGGCCCAGGTGGATCGCCAGCGGTGGTTACAGGCTGCGGATGATCTGGCGCGGGCGGGGCAGGAAATTGCGGCGAAGCAGGCTATCAGCAGCCTGAACAAATAGCGGTGCCAGCTCCCACAGGTAGTGCACTGGGTTCGACGCCTGTGCGGTAACTGTGGGAGCTGGCTTGCCGGCGATAGCGCCAGGCCTGCTTACATCAGAAGCCCAGGCGATCGCGCAGGCTGTAGTACCAGGCGCCAATGGCGCTGAACGGCACACGCAGCATCTGGCCACCCGGGAACGGGTAGTGCGGCAGGCCGGCGAAGGCGTCGAAACGCTCAGCCTGGCCGCGCAGGGCCTCGGCCAGCACTTTGCCCGCCAGGTGGGTGTAGGTCACGCCGTGGCCCGAGCATCCCTGCGAGTAGTAGATGTTGTCGCCGATACGGCCAACCTGGGGCAGGCGCGACAGCGTCAGCAGGAAGTTGCCGGTCCAGGCGTAGTCGATCTTCACGTTCTTCAGCTGCGGGAAGGCCTTGATCATCTTCGGACGAATGATCGCCTCGATGTTGGCCGGGTCACGCGCGCCGTACACCACGCCACCGCCGAAGATCAGGCGCTTGTCGCTGGTCAGGCGGTAGTAGTCGAGCAGGTAGTTGCAGTCCTCGACGCAGTAGTCCTGCGGCAGCAGGGTGCGCGCCAGCTCTTCGCCCAGCGGTTCGGTGGTGATCACCTGGGTGCCGCATGGCATGGACTTGGCGGCCAGTTCCGGCACCAGGTTGCCAAGGTAGGCGTTGCCGGCGACGATGATGAACTTGGCGCGCACCTTGCCTTGTGGGGTGTGCACGACCGGGTTGGCACCGCGCTCGATGCGGATTGCCGGGGTTTGCTCATAGATGATGCCGCCCAGCGACTCGACCGCAGCAGCTTCACCCAGGGCCAGGTTCAGTGGGTGGATGTGGCCGCCGCTCATGTCCAGCATGCCGCCGATATAGCTGTCGCACGCGACCACTTCACGGATGCGCTTCTGGTCCATCAGCTCGAGCTGGTTGTGACCGAAGCGTTCCCACAGGCGCTTTTGCGACTCCAGGTGACCCATCTGCTTGCTGGTGATGGCGGCGAACACGCCACCGTCTTTCAGGTCGCACTGGATGTTGTACTTGGCCACGCGCTCACGAATGATGCGCCCGCCTTCGAAGGCCATGTGGCCCAGCAGTTGCGCTTGCTTGGGACCGACGGTGCGTTCGATGACGTCGATGTCGCGGCTGTAGCTGTTGACGATCTGGCCGCCGTTGCGGCCCGATGCGCCGAAGCCGACCTTGGCCGCTTCGACGATGCTCACCTTGAAGCCGTTCTCCAGCAGGAACAGGGCGCTGGAAAGGCCGGTGTAGCCGGCGCCGATGATGCACACATCGGTTTCCACCTCACCCTGCAGCGCCGGACGTGGCGGCACCGGGTTGGCCGAGGCGGCGTAGTAGGACTGGGGGTAGGGGGTGTTAGCCATGCTGCAGGAACCTCGTGTTTTATATTTTTAACGAATGTACCGATGCTATCAATAATAATAAACACCCGCTAGTCGTCTGGTGAAAATCCTTTACGGCGGACCTGCCGGCGCCTCTCTATATAAAGAGTTTAAGATTCAGTAGGTTAGCTCGAAAAAAAGTGTTGACATGGTTTTTCTAATGCGTAGAATGCGCACCACACGACAGGCACATAGCTCAGTTGGTTAGAGCACCACCTTGACATGGTGGGGGTCGTTGGTTCGAGTCCAATTGTGCCTACCAAATCGAAGAAGGGGTGATCCGAAAGGGTCATCCCTTTTTTCATTGTCCATTTCGCGGGCGTCGAAACCGCGGTATGGGCAGACAGCGCTCATAGTCGAAAGTTTTTGATTTTTCTCAAAAAAAAGCTTTACAGGTACGCATTGCATCACTAATATGCGCACCACACGACAGGCACATAGCTCAGTTGGTTAGAGCACCACCTTGACATGGTGGGGGTCGTTGGTTCGAGTCCAATTGTGCCTACCAAATCGAGAAAGGGCGATCAGAAATGATCGCCCTTTTTTCATGTGCGCGTGAATTAGCGTGTAACGTTTGGTCGCGGTTCGGGGCATACCCCGGCGTGCTAGAATCCGCGCCTTCGAAACTGGAGGTACACGCGTGCGCAAACTGGCTGTGGTAATGGCAGTGCTCGCCCTGGCGGGCTGTGAGAACGAGGTCGAAGGCGTGCACAAGCAGGTGGCCGAACACCTGCACAACCCCAAGACCGCCAAGTTCGGCAACGTGCGGATCGACACCCAGGGCACCATCTGCGGCCAGGTCCGCGGCAAGGACGACGCCGGGCAGTACGAAGCCTACCGCAGCTACGTGGCCATCAAGCGCGACGGCCAGTACGACATCATCGTTGACGACAACGGCAACAACCTGCGCATCCGCGAAGTGTGCGGTGGCGCCGACCTGCAGCGCCGTGCCGATGCACTGGCTGGGCAGCCGGCACCAGAAGGCTGGGATGTTGAAGTGATCCAGGGCGCCAACATGGGCGCGCTGAGCGACATGACCGCGCGGCTGATCGAAAAGGGCATCCCGTCTTCGGTGGAATACCGCAACGGCAAGCCGGTGGTGCTGCTGGGGCCGTTCCCTACCCGTGAAGAAGCGCAAGCGCGCAAGGACGAAGTGATGGCCAAGCTCGGCACCGATTCGGTGGTGATCCAGCACGGCGCAGCCCGCTAGAACTGCAGCAGTGGGGTGGGAGCCCGGAGCCTTCGCGGCACCTGTGGGAGCGGGCATGCCCGCGAAGAACCCGGCGCGGTGTATGGCACCGGCGTTGCCGGTGTTCGCGGGCATGCCCGCTCCCACAACATTTGCCTTCATAAGGCCGCGCCAACCGGGTGTGTGTAGCTTTGTCAGGCGTGAGTTAGACATTGTTCACACAAGTTTGGCTATGCTTGGGTGGAAGATGCCGAACGGGGAGGGGCCTCATGTCTACACTGGAGCGGGCCATTGCCGTGGCCGCCAGAGCGCATGAAGGGCAATACGACAAGGGTGGGGTGGCGTACATTCTCCACCCGCTACGCGTGATGATGCGGGTGTCCACGCCCGAGCAACGGATTGTCGCAGTGCTTCACGATGTGATCGAGGACACCCCGCTGACGTTGTCCGACCTGGCGCGCGAGGGGTTTGCGCTGAAAATCCTTGCAGCCTTGCTGGCGCTCAGCCGCCGTGAGGGCGAGCCCTACCAGGACTTCGTGGCACGCCTGGGCGATGATCCGCTGGCGCGCACCGTCAAGCTGGCCGACCTGGCCGACAACAGTGACCTTTCCCGCATTCCCTGCCCTGGCCCCGCGGACCTGGCGCGGCTGGCCCGTTACCGGGAAGCCAGCGCCTATTTGCAAGCACTGGCCTAATGCTCAACCGCACGCCTTGAGGTTGACCGGGCCCACAAACTCGTTACCTCGTCCCATCACACAGGCTACCTGCTGGTTGCGTTGCCGCTCCCATGCCTGCGGCGGGTAGGTCTTGTTCCAGGCCTCGTACAACTGGCGGTCCTGCCTGGACAGGCGCAGGTTGTACTGCTTGCTCATATAGAAGTAGGTGCGGGCGATCATGCCGCGGATCGACGGGCGTGGCATCACCTTCTTGGCCTTGAAGTCGACCTGGGTCAGGCAACTGCCATACTGGCCGCGCTGTTCTGGCAGCCAGCCGAAACTGAAGTTGCTACGGTCGCCGTTGACCTCGCCGATGCTCGGCACCAGGTTGTGCAGGTCGGCTTCGGCGCGCTTGTACACCTCGTCATGCTGCGAGCACTGCTTGCGCCCGCCGCTTTGCCAACACTGGCGCTGATGGCCGATCTGCCAGGCCGGTACGATGTGTTCCCACTCGATGCGCGATGCGCGCTGGGCATTCTTGCGCGGGGCATAGCCGCAGGACGCCAGGTCGACCTTGTTACCCTTGTATTTGCAGCCGCAATAGAATTCGGTCGATTGCGGCGCATAGAGCTTCCAGGCGACCTTCTTGGCCTCCTGGAAGGTGCGCGGGGCGTCGGCTTGTACAAGTGGAGTGGTCAGTAACAGGCAGGCTGCCGCGAAAAGCGAAACTCTCATGCGCGGTCAGTCTTCCTTCGGTACGGTCCAGAAAACCTGCACGCCGCCGTCGTCACGGTGGGCGAGGGTGACGTTGTCGTTCTCGGCGATTTCCTCGAGCAAGGTTTCCCAGTCATCCGGGCTTTCCTGCTCCAGGCGAAAGATCAGCGCCGCACGGCTGCGCTGGGCGGTGGGGCTGTTGATGATCTTCTGGATGCGTACACCCAACTGTTCATAGCTGCTCGGGGTAGCGGAGGCGGTGCTGGACACAGGAAATTCCTTGTTTTGCTGTATGCGTATACAGTATTTCAGCGTAAGTAAATTCGCAACTGCTTGCCAGGAAAAATCCTGCGTTCGCGCTGCCGCTGCTGGTCTGGTGTAATACCGGCAATTTCTGGAAGCTGCGCATGTATCGATTTCTTTCTCGTTTTCCTTCATCTCCAAGCCTGGTCCTGCTGTTTGCAGGTGGCATGAGCGCCAATGGCGGTGCCAAGGCCAATTCACCCGATATAGTCATTATGGACCCGCTGGTGGTGACCGGCGTCTATGCGCCCACCAGCACATTCGACCTGCCGTTTTCGGTGGATACCGTTGACCTGTCCCACGGCACGGATGACCAGCTTGGCGTCAACCTGTCGGAAGTGCTCAGCAAAGTACCTGGGCTGGTGGTGCAGAACCGGCAGAACTACGCGCAAGACCTGCAGATTTCCTCGCGGGGTTACGGTGCTCGCTCGGCCTTTGGCGTGCGCGGCATAAAGCTGCTGAGTGACGGCATACCGGCCAGTACGCCCGACGGGCAAGGGCAGGCCGCCACGCTGAACCTGGACGTGGCCGACCGGATCGAAGTGCTGCGCGGCCCGGCAGCGACGCTGTACGGCAGCAACGCCGGTGGCGTGATCCAGATGTTTACCCGCGACGGGCAGGGGCCTGCACGCGTGGGTGCCGAAACCACCTTTGGCAGCGACGGCTTCAACAAGAACCACCTGTCGGCAGAGGGCGGCAACGACACCGCAGGTTTCGTGCTGGATGCCTCGCGCCTGGATACCGATGGCTATCGCGACCACAGTGCCGCGCGCCGTGACCAGACCTTCGCCAAGGTCAATTTCAAGCCCGATGAAGACTCGCGCATGGCGCTGATCTACAGCAGCCTGGAGCAGAACAACACGCAGGACCCGCTGGGGCAGACCTGGGATGCCTACAAGCATGACCCACGCTCCACAGCGGCAGTGGCCGAAACCTACAACACCCGCAAAAGCATCGACGACCAGCAGCTAGGCATGAACTACGAGCGCTACTTTGGCGATGCCACGCTGCAGTTCAACCTGTATGCGGGGCGGCGCAGCGTGGTGCAGTATTTGTCCATCCCCAGAACGGTGGCCTCTAACAGCCAGCGTGGCGGCGGGGTTGTGGACTTTGATCGTCAATTCCACGGCGGCACCCTGCGCTGGATACAGCCGGTCGCGGATGTGCCCGGCAATCTCACCTTCACCATCGGCGCCGATTACGACCAGAGCAAGGACGACCGCCGCGGCTACCAGAATTTCAGCGGTGACCGGTTGGGCGTGAAAGGTGAGTTGCGCCGTGACGAGAAAGACACCGCTACCAGCCTGGACCCGTACCTCCAGGCCCATTGGGAAATCGGCAACTGGACCAGCGAGCTGGGGCTGCGCTACAGCACCATGGAAATGCGTGTCGACGACCATTACCTGGCCAACGGTGACTCCAGCGGCTCGAAGAAGTACCAGCAGGCCACGCCGTCACTGTCGGTGATGTACGCGTTCACGCCGGACCTGCGCGGTTACGTGAGCGTCGGCAAAGGTTTCGAAACCCCCACCCAGGCCGAGATGGCCTATGCGCCGGGCTTGGCCGAAAGCTTCAACTTCGGCCTCAAGCCTGCCACCAGCATGCAGTACGAAATGGGTGTGAAGTACCGGCTTGGCGAGCGCACGCGCCTGAATGCGGCGGTGTATGAGATTCATACCGATGACGAAATCGTCGTTGCCAGCGCTACGGATGGTCGAACCAGCTATCGCAATGCAGGGCGTACTGTACGACGCGGCTTTGAGGCGAGCCTGCAAAGTGACTTGAGCGAGCAGTGGCAGACCACCCTGGTGTATACCCGCACCGATGCCCGCTATGCCGATGACATCAGCCAGACCATCGAAAGTGGCAACCGCCTGCCCGGTGTGCCGCTGAACAACCTGTTTGGCGAGCTGGTCTGGAAGCCGGTGTCGTCCATCAGCATGGGGGTTGAAGGGCAGTACCGCAGCAAGGTGTATGTGGACGACAGCAACACCGCCAAGGCCGCACCTGCGTATGCGGTATTCAACTGGCGGACCCGGTTCGAGCAACATGTGGGGCCCTGGACGTTCCACCAGCTGCTGCGGCTGGACAACCTGTTTGACCGGCAGTATGTGGGGTCGGTGATTGTCGGTGACGGCAACGGGCGTTATTACGAGGCAGCGCCTGGGCGGTCGTGGTATGCGGGGGCGGGGTTGGAGTACCAGTTCAGGTAGCCGGCAACATCCTCACCAGGCAGCGCGGTGTATTGCACGGGCTTGCCCACCCCCACTTGTGTCAGGCAAAACGCTCGAAGCAGTACGGGGACGGGTCGATCAGCGGGGTGGCCTGGGCCACCAGGTCTGCCGCCAGCTGGCCAGCAGCAGGCGAGGTGCCGAAGCCATGCCCGGAAAAGCCGGTGGCCAGGGTCAGGCCCGGAATGCTGGCCACCGGGCCGATGACCGGGTTGGAGTCGGGGGTGACGTCAATCGTGCCGGCCCAGGCGCTGGCGATACGGGCCTGTTCGAACACCGGCCAGGCCGCTTTCAGGTTGCGCATGGCCTCGTCGTTGAGTGCCGGGTTGGCGTGCGGGTCTTGTACCCGTACACGCTCGAAGGGGGTTACATCCGTGGCCTTCCAGCGCCGGGCCAAGGCCAGGTCCTTGAAGAAGTACTTGCCAAAGCTGATCCGCAAAAAATCCCGCTGGGCACGCAGCTGGGGCAGGTAACGCTTGCCCAGCAGCAGGTGATCGAGGGTGAGGAAGGCGTCCAGCGCGCCGCGCTGGGTGATGATGTAGCCGCCGTCCTTGTGCTTGCGGAAGGAAAAATCTGGTGCGCCAACGGCGATGTCGGTTGGCCCGTCCATGGGCTCTGTGCGCAGCACGGAACAGGTCAGCGGCAAGGTCGGCAGGTTGATGCCCAGGTTGCCGAGGAACTTGCGCGACCACAGGCCACCGGCCAGCAACACCTGGTCGCAGCGGATTTCACCTTGCTCGGTGAGCACCCCGCTGACACGGCCGGCTGCGATGACCAGCGTGCGCACCGCGCAGTTCTCCACTACCACTGCACCTTTGGCGATCGCCGCCCGGGCGATGGCGCTGGCGGCCAGGGTCGGTTCGGCGCGGGCGTCGGAGGGGGTGAAGATGCCACCTGCCCAATCCGCCCGACCACCCGGCACCATCCGGTCGATTTCCCGCGTGCTCAGCAGGCGCGAATCCAGGCCCAGCGCCTCGACGCTTTTCAGCCAGCCTTCATGCATGCCCATCTGCGTGTCGTTACGGCCGATGAACATGATGCCGGCTTGGCGATAGCCAACGTCGCTGCCAACCCGTGCGGGCATCTCGGCCCACAGCCGATCAGCCGCCAGTGCCAGGGGAATGTCATGGGCGTGGCGGTTGGTCTTGCGCACCCAGCCCAGGTTGCGCGACGACTGCTCGCCAGCGATGCGCCCCTTTTCCAGCACCACCACCGGTATGTTGCGTTCGGCGAGGCTCAGTGCGGCGGTGAGGCCGATAATGCCGCCACCGATGATCACCACGGTAGTGGCGTCGGGGTGGCGGGTGCTGGTTTGCACAGGGGCGATCGTGGGAGACATGGCTTTACTCTTTGTTGTGCGTGCAGGGGGAGTGTTCAGCGCCAGCCGGCGGCCTCACTGGCCAAGGCGGATCAGGGTCACTTGCGCTTGCCCTGCACCGCGGTAGGCGGTGACCTCCAGCTCGACCTTGTAAACGGTGGAGCCCAGCGGCGGGCAGGTGACCGTGGTGGCCGGGTCGATGCCGCGGAACTTCTCGCCGATCACGTCCATGACCCGTGGTACATCGGCAGGGTCCTGAATGAACACGCGTGAGTTGATGACATCGGCCAGGCTGGCATCGACTGCGGCCAGCGCGGTTTCGATGTTGGCGAACACCTGGTGGGTCTGTTCGATGACGTCCTCTGGAATGACCTGGGTCTGCGGGTTGCGTCCGGCGGTGTTGGAGACGTGAATCCAGTTGTCCACCGCCACCAGGCGGGAGTAGCTGGCCATGTCTTCGAACTTGGAGCCGGTTTTCAGTTTGATGATCTGTGTCATGGGCTTTGCCTTGTTATCTGATTGCGGGGGATCAGCTGAGAACGGGGGTTTCCCAGAGGTTGAGTTTTACGCCGATGCCTTGCTCGAGCGCCTTGCGGTACACCACGGTGCCCCAAGCCACGTCTTCGACGGGCATGCCGCCCACCGACATCAGGATGATTTCGTCGTCATGCAGGCGGCCCGGTGCGTCGCCGCTGATGATCTTGCCGATGTCTTCCACCTGCTCGGCGGCCAGCGTGCCTTCGGCAATCATGTCCATGAAGCGCACACCTACCAGCGGCACGTGGTTGTGCGCAGGCTTGGGCAGCTCTTCGAACCAGGCCTCGTAGAGGCCGGTGTTGTCCACCACCTTGCGCACGTCGTCCCGCTCCATGCCGGCGTCGATACTGCACGGGGCTGGCATGGCCAGGAACGCGCCAGGCTTGACCCACTCGCGGCGCACCAGCGGGTACTGGCTGGGGTCGCCGACTTCGCCCGAGCTGCAGTAGCTGACCAGGTCGGAACCGCGTACCACTTCTTCCAGGGTTTCAACCACCTGGACATGAGTGATTTGCGGGAAGCTGGTTTTCACCCAGGCGACGAAGGCATCCAGGTTCTTCTGGCCACGGCCCTTGACCTTGAGGGTGTCGATCAGCGGGCAGACGGCCATGAACGCAGCGACCGTGGTCTTCCCCATCACCCCCGGGCCGGCCAGGCCGATCACCTTAGCGTCCTTGCGCGCCAGGTGGCGGGCGCCGACGCCCGGGATGGCGCCGGTGCGGTAGGCCGACAGCAGGTTGGCCGACATGTGCGCCAGTGGCGCGCCGGTGTCGGCATCGTTGAGGGTGAACATCAGGATCGAGCGGGGCAGGCCTTTCTCACGGTTGGCGATGTTCGAGCCGTACCACTTGGCGCCTGCGGTCTGGAAGTTGCCGCCGAGGTACGCCGGCATCGCCATCATGCGCCGGTCGGCGGTGGGCTTGGGCATGTTGGGGAATGGCGAGTGCTCGGGGAAGGTAATCATCGCGCCGTGCGAATCGCTGTTCGGGCCTGCCATGCGGTAGTCACCCTGATACAGCAGGCCGAACATTTCTTCCATGGTGTCGACACAGGCCGGCATGTCGGTGACGCCGGCACGGATCATGTCCTGCTCGGACAGGTAGATGAAGTCAATTCTGGTATCGAGGGTCATGGCGGGTCTCGCAGGGCTGGCTGCCGTCGGATTTGTTGTTGGTTTCGAGGCAACCAGTTTCGCTAACGACTGGTAGGTCGTCTTGTGTCTGCCTGCCAGCCGAGTTGACCGTCAGTGCCAGGGCTTCAATGGCCCGCGAGCGAGAAGCTGGCCGGGGTGTCGCGCAGGCTGAGGGCGGTCAGCAGGCACACCGCCAGGGTGCACAGGGCCAGCAGCGCGGCCCATGCGGTCGGGCCGTGGTTGAGTACCACTGCGGCCAGCGGGGCGGCGCCGGCAGACGCCGACAGCTGGATGGCGCCCAGCAGCGCTGCGGTGGAACCCAGTGCCTTTTCTTGCGAGGCCATCACCAGCGACATCAGCGTCGACTCGGCTATCCCCAGGCCGAACAGGGCTATCACCATGCCGCCGGCCACACCTGGCAGCCCCAGGCCGGTCAGTGCACCGAGCAGGCTGATGCAGGCACCGCCGGCCATGCACAGCACGCCCACCCGAGTCAGGGTATTGAGGCCCAGCCGGCTGATCAGGTGGCTGGCCGTCATGGCGCCGAGCAGGATCGACACCCCGGTGGCGCCAAACAGCAGGCCGAAGGCCTGGGCGCTCAGGCCGTAGTGGGCCTGGTACACCAGGGTGGCACCGCCGATGTAGGCGAACAGGAAGAAGAATACCGCAGCCACCGCCAGGGTCGGGCGCAGGAAGCGGCGGTCGCCGAGGATGGCCAGGTAGGTGCTGCAGGCGTGGCCCAGGCGCAGGGGTTCGCGTTTGCTGGGCGGTAGGGTTTCAGGCAGGTTCAGCAGGCTGTTGACCAGCACCGTCACGCCCATGCCGGCGAGTACCAGCATTACTGCACGCCAGCCGAAATGTGCGTCGATCACGCCGCCCAGGGCAGGTGCCAGGATCGGTGCGACGCCTTCGATGGTCATCAGCAGGGCGAACAGTCTGGTCGCGGCCACGCCCTGGCTCACATCACGCACCATGCTCATGATCACCACCAGGGTCAGCGCACTGCCCAGTCCCTGGAAAAAGCGCAGCATGATCAGGGTGCCGAGGCTGGGGGCTGCGGCTGCGCCCAGCGAGCACAGGATGAACAGCAGCAGTCCGGCCAGCAGCGGCTTGCGCCGGCCATAGGCGTCGACGATGGGGCCGAAGATCAGCTGGCCGGCGCCCATGGCCAGCAGGAAGAAGGTCAGTGTCAGCTGTACGCGGGTGAAGCTAGCCTGATAGTGGCTGGCGATTTCCGGCAGGCTCGACAGGTACATGTCGACGGCGGAAGGGCCGAGGGCGCCGATCAGGCCTAGGCCCAGGGCGAAGCTGAAGGGAATGGGAGGGGAGGGATTTGCTTGCATGGTTCTCTCTGGCTGATTTATCGCCTACCGTCCGGTAGGTTGGCGAATGTTATGCGCCGAGTCGGCCAAGGTCAAACCCTTGCGCAAGGCCACTGATTCCTGTGGGAGCGGGCATGCCCGCGAACACCGGCAAAGCCGGTGCCACCGAGTCGCCTTCTTCGCGGGCATGCTCGCTCCCACATTGACCGCAGAGGTTGGTTACGGTGGTTGCGTCAGAACGGCACAGCCACGGTCAGCTGGCTATACACATTGGTACCATTCCCGCCCACCTGGTTGCCGCCGTTGCTCTCGTCCTTGCGCGGCTGGTAAAGGCCTACCAGCGGGCTGATGATCAGGTGCTCGTTGACTGCCCATTCCACATACAGGTCCAGCTCCCGCGCATCGAGGTTGAGGCTTTCGCGGGTGCGTACGGTGTCGAAGTCGAAGTACAGCGCCCCGACTGTGAGGTTTTCCAGCGGTGTCGCCTTCACGCCCACATGGTGGATGCCCGTGTTGCTGTTGAAGGGGCCGGCGTAGTTGGCAGCGACTTCACCCTGGAACCAGGTGCCGTAACCGCTGGACAGGCCGCTGAACAGCGCGTCCCAGCCTGCCGAGTAGCGTGTGTAGCGGTAGGTAACCTGCGGTGCCCACGGCAGGTCGGCGAAGGTGTAGCCGGCCTGCAGGTACCAGGCTTGCTCGGGGCCGTCGGTCTTGTCCTGCCAGGCGTATTCGAAGGCGAAACTGGCATTGTCGATGCCAGCGTTGCCTTCGCCGCGCACGCTATACACGTCCATGCCTTCGCGGGCTTTCTGAAAGTCGCTGGCCCATTGGTCGGTGACGTCGATGCCGTGAATCCAGGTCAGCCCGAGGGTGCCCAAGGCGTGGGTGTAGTCCAGCGTGCCGGCGGCCAGTTCGGTTTCGGCCTGGGCGCGGTTGTCGGATTTCAGCCACAGCAGGCTGCCATGCAGGCCATCGCTGCCCCCCAGGCGCAGCATTGCGGTGCGGTCGAAGGCGTGGCGGGCGGCCAGGTAGTAGGCCCCGCCGCGGTCCAGCGCACCGTCGGCGACGCCGTTGCCCAGGTTCGGGCCGTCGTCGTTGATCAAAAAACCACTGCCCAGGCGAATGGTCTGGCGGCCGGCGGAAACGTCCACCCCATCCTTGCCCAGCACCGGGAACAGGTCGGCCGAGCGCCAGCCGAGGAAGGCGTCTTCGATCTTGGTGGTGCGTTCGGAGCCATCGGTGTTGCCGGCCGCATCGCCATCGCCCCAGGTGGCCGAGCTCACCCAGTTCAGGCTGCCGTACAGCGTGCCGTTGCCGGCCAGGCCCTGGTCACCGCTGAGGCCATACTTGATAAAGCCTTCACGCCAGGTCGAACCCCCTGTGGTGCCGTCGTAGTTCTTGCGGCTGTTGAACATGCCCCATACCGCCAGCATGTCGGCGTTCAGGTGGCTGTCATCGTCGGCGTACAGCTCAACGGCCGGCGCGGCCTGGCTGGCCAGCAAGGTTGCCAGGGCCAGGCTGGACATCGTCTGTGGTTTGACCATTTGCACATCCCTCGTTTGTTCTCGGCCACCTTCACAGGGGCCTTTGTTGTTCGGGGGCACCCTCGGTTCTGGCGAGGGGCCATCGCGGTTGGCGGCGATGGCCTATTAGGGCGTGTGCGGTGGGGCGGGGTCTTGTTCGTGGCTGCCAAGGCGCTTGCACGCCTTGGCCACAGGCGCGGTCAGTAGCGGATCATCACCGACTTGAGCTCGGTGAAGTCATCGATGAAGGCCGAGCCGAACTCGCGGCCAATGCCGGAAGCCTTGATGCCCCCAAACGGTACAGCCGGGTCGAGCAGGGTGTGCATGTTGACCCACAGGGTACCGGCCTGGATTTGCGGGATCATGCGCATGGCCTTGCCCAGGTCGTTGGTCCACAGGCTGGCACTGAGGCCGTAGGGCGAGGCATTTATCAGGTGCAGCAGTTCGTCTTCGTCGTCATAAGGCAGGAAGGTCGCCACCGGGCCGAAGGTTTCCTGGGTGAGCAGGGTGTCGCTGGCTGACCGGGCGAGGATTACCGTCGGTTCGACGAAACAGCCGGGGCCGTCGCCCAGGGTGCCGCCGTGAATGATCTGGCTGCCTTCGGCGCGGGCGATGGCGAACAGTTCGGCCAGCTTCTGCTGGTGCGGCTTGTTGGCCACCGGGCCGAACTGGGTGGCCTCGTCCAGTGGCGAGCCGATTTTCAGTTGGCCCAAGCGCTGGGAGAGGGCGTCCAGCAGCGGGTCGATGCGCGAGCGGTGCACATAGAAGCGCTCGCCCGCGGCGCAGATTTGCCCCGAGTGCAGGAAGCCGGCCTCGATGATGCCGTCCACAGCCTTGTCGGTTGCCACGTCGGGCAGGAAGGCCACCGCGTTCTTGCCGCCCAGTTCCAGTGTCGCACGGGTCAGCTTGGCGCCCATGGCAGCCTGGCCTACGGCGATGCCAGTGGGCACGGAGCCGGTGAACGAGACCTTGTCGGTACCTGCGTGCTCGATCAGTGCCTTGCCCACCAGGCCACCACCGGTCAGCACGTTCAGTGCACCGGCCGGCAGGCCTGCTTCGGTGGCCAGTTCGGCAATGCGCAGCAGCGTCAGCGGGGTGAATTCGCTGGGTTTGAGGATAATGCTGCAGCCGGTTGTCAGTGCCGAGGCCAGCTTCCAGATGGCGATCATGGTGGCGAAGTTCCACGGCACGATGCCCACCACCACGCCAATCGGCTCGCGCAGGGTGAAGGCGCTGTAGCGCTCACCGGCGAACGAGGGCAGCGACGGGGTGATGGTCTGGCCGGTGATCTTGGTCGCCCAGCCGGCGTAGTAGCGCAGGAAGTGCGCGGCCTGCTCTACTTCGAAGGCACGGGAAATGCCGATGAGCTTGCCGGATTGCAAGGTTTCCAGCTGCGCCAGTTCTTCGCGGTTGGCTTCCAGCAGGTCGGCCAGCTTGAACAGCACTGCGGCGCGGGCGGCGGGGCTGGTGTGCGACCAGGCGGTAAAGCCTTGGCGCGAGGAGCTGACGGCATGGTCGACTTCGGCCTGGTTGGCGTCGGCGATGTGGGCGATGGTCTGGCCGTTGGCCGGGTTGACCACGGCAATGTTCGACGACGACTGGCTGGCGAGGTGCTGGCCGTGGATGAACACGCCATGCTCGCGGGCCAGGAAGGCCGTGACGGCAGGTAGGAGGGTGATGTCGCTCATGCAGACTCCGGGGCAGGTGGCCAAAGTTTGCAGCTTAATAAGCGGGGCAGTGCGGTGCTTGTGCCTGCGTGACAGGTGCATGACTGTGGCTGCCAACCGCACTGGGTAAGCCTTGTGGGAGCGGCCTTGTGTCGCGATAGGGCCGCAGAGCGGCCCCGGCGATGTTGGCGGCGAAGCTGAAAATGCTGGGGCCGCTTCGCGCCCCTATCGCGACGCAAGGCCGCTCCCACAAAAAAAGCGAGCGTAGGCCGGGCTGATTGCTGGCAGGCAGCAACAAGCCCGGCGGCAGCCATCGGCAAGACGCCATGCCACCGGCAGCGCACAGTAATCACTCGTTCAACGCCACAAAAACAAGCCGGGGCATACGATGTCACTCAATAACAAGCTCACCGAGCACCTCAACCGCGGCACGGTCGGTTTCCCCACCGCACTGGCCAGCACTGTCGGGCTGATCATGGCCAGCCCGGTGATCCTCACCGCGACCATGGGCTTTGGCATCGGCGGCAGCGCCTTCGCCGTGGCCATGGTGATCGCCGCACTGATGATGCTGGCGCAGTCCACCACCTTTGCCGAGGCTGCGTCGATCCTGCCGACCACGGGCTCGGTATACGACTACATCAACTGTGGCATGGGCCGCTTCTTCGCCATTACCGGCACGCTGTCGGCCTACCTGATCGTGCATGTGTTCGCCGGTACCGCCGAAACCATCCTGTCGGGGGTGATGGCGCTGGTGAACTTCGAGCACCTCAATACCCTGGCGGAATCCGCCGGCGGTTCGTGGCTGCTGGGGGTGTGCTTCGTGGTGGCGTTTGCGGTGCTCAATGCCTTTGGCGTCAGCGCCTTCAGCCGCGCGGAAGTGGTCCTCACCTTCGGCATGTGGACCACCTTGATGGTTTTCGGCGTGCTTGGCCTGATCGCCGCACCCGCAGTGGAACTGGACGGCCCGTTCGGCGTGTCGCTGGTGGGCACCGACCTGATGACCATCCTCTCGCTGGTCGGCATGGCCATGTTCATGTTCGTTGGCTGCGAGTTCGTCACGCCGCTTGCCCCCGAACTGCGTCGCTCGGCCTGGGTGCTGCCGCGTGCCATGGCGCTGGGCCTGTTTGGCGTGGCCAGCTGCATGTTCATCTACGGAGCGGCGATGAAGCGCCAGGTGGAAAACGTGGTGCTGGATGCCGCCAGTGGCGTGCACCTGCTGGACACGCCCATGGCCATCCCGCGCTTCGCCGAGCAGGTGATGGGTGATATTGGCCCAGTGTGGCTGGGTATCGGGTTCCTGTTCGCCGGCGCGGCCACCATCAACACGCTGATGGCCGGTGTGCCACGCATTCTTTACGGCATGGCGGTGGACGGCGCGTTGCCCAAGGTGTTCACCTACCTGCACCCGCGCTTCAAGACACCGCTGCTGTGCATCCTGGTGGTGGCGTTGATCCCTTGCCTGCATGCCTGGTACCTGGGCGGTAACCCGGACAACATCCTGCACCTGGTGCTGGCCGCCGTGTGCGCCTGGAGCACCGCCTATCTGCTGGTGACCCTGTCGGTGGTGATATTGCGCATTCGCCGCCCGGACCTGCCGCGTGCCTACCGCTCGCCGCTGTTCCCGTTGCCGCAGATATTCTCCAGCAGCGGTATCCTCATCGGCATGGCGTTCATCACACCGCCGGGCATGAACCCTGCCGATGTCTACGTGCCGTTCGCCATCATGCTTGGCGCCACTGCGGCCTATGCATTGTTCTGGACGCTGTGCGTGCAGAAGGTCAACCCGTTCAAGCCGGCGCGGGTCGAGGATGTGCTCGAGAAAGAGTTTGCTGCCGAGCCTGGCCACGCCGTGGAGCACGTGCTGCATGATCAGAAATTTGCGTGAACGCTTGCTGGCGCCCCGGGCGCCTTCTGGCTATCGCCCAGGCGCCACGCTGGCATGCCTGGCGCGCAACCTGGGGCAGCAGAACCTGGTGGCGGCCGGGGTGATCCACGACCCGGCCCAGGGTTGGCAGGCCAGGGTGCACGAACGCGTCGAGGCCCACCTGCTGATGCACATCGTCACCTGTGAGTTCCAGCTGCAGTTGCCTGCTCCGCAAGGGGGCGAGGTCAGCCTGGAGCTGCGCCATACCGGTGCACTACGCCGTACCGGTCTGGCCTGTGTGTACCGCAAGGGCGAGCGGGCGCGCTTCGCCCGACTGCGCGACCGGTTGCTGCAGCAGGCCGCACTGGTGGCGGCGCTGATGCCGCTGGATTTCAAGCGCCTGACCTTGGCCTGGCGCGACGGCCAATGGCTGCTGACGCTGGAGCACATGGGCGGTAGCGAAGTGGTCAACCGCATGCCGGCGTTTCGCCGCTACATCCCCATCAGCCCGCAACAGCGGGCGCACCTGATGGCCAGCCTGGCCCAGTTCAACACTTTGCTGCCCAACCTTTGACGCAAACTGGCATACGCCTTGCTGTATCTAGCGACGAATGATGACAGTTGTGCGCACATAGATAACATGTTAACAATGTGCGCATAAGAACAAATCCTGCGTCGAGGGCAGCCATGCATACTCAACAATCCAACCGTCAGGGGCTGGAACGCTGGACCACGGCCATGCGACAGATCTGTGGCCGTTTCGAGACGGAACTTGCGTCCAATCACTCGCTGTTCATCGGCGAGATTTCTACCTTTTCCCGTGCCGGCTTGCCGCTGGCCAACCTGCGAACCAATGCCGGCAACATCCGCCGGCTGGGCGAAAACCCGACCCTTGACGATGACCAGCATTGTTTCCTGGTCAGCCAGCGTGCGGGGCATTCCACCGTGTCCCAGGGGGGCATGCAGGTCAGCCTGGCGCCGGGTGAGCTGCTGCTGATGGATTCGGTCGGGCGCTGCGAAATCACCCCCAGTGGGTTGATCGAACATGTCTCGCTGGCCCTGTCGCGTGAGCAGGTACGCAAGTACGTGCAAGGCAGCGGCCCGATGTTTGGCAAGATCTCCTCAAGCAACGCCTGCGGGCGCATGCTGCATGTGCTGATGGACCAACTGTGCAAGGACGGCAATGTAAGCGGTGATGGGGCCCAGGGCGACGCGCTGCAGACCGCCTTCATTGCCCTGCTGGAGCCAGGCTTCGAGCGCCATGGCGAAGCGCTGGGCAACCTTGGGGCCTTGAACGGGGCCAACCTGCGGGGCTACGTGCAGCAGGTGATCGACGAGTCGCTGTCACAGCCCGGGCTGACCCCGTCCAACCTGGCCGGTCGCCTGAACATCTCGGTGCGTCACCTGTACCGGCTGTTCGAGGAGGAGGGCGATAGTGTGTGCCGCTACATTCAGCGGGCGCGCCTGAAGCGCAGTGCGGATGACTTGGCCAACCCGTTCTTCAGGAGCGAGTCGATTACCTCGATTGCCTACAAGTGGGGGTTTACCGACTCGGCGCATTTCAGCCGCTCGTTCAAGAAACAGTTCGAACGCTCGCCCAAGGACTACCGGGCGCAGGCGATGAGGCCCGCAAGTCACCTGGCGGCGGTTCAGCGACGGCCGTTGAAGTAGCCCGACAACTGGTGCACGGTCTTGCCGGCAGTGAGCAGCAGCGGGCGGAAATGGTCCTTGCCGAGGATGCGCGCATGCTTGACCGAGCTGACCAGGTCATAGCGCTTCGATCCTTCCTGCATACCCTCGGCGAGTATCTTGCAAATGATGTGGCTGGGCGTGACGCCAAAGCCGGAGTAGCCCTGCACATAGAAAGCGTTGGGGCGGTTGTCGAGGGTGCCTATCTGCGGAAACAGGTTGGCACTGGTGGCCATCGGGCCGCCCCAGGCCAGGTCGATGCGCACGTCTTTCAGGTAGGGGAAAATCTTCAGCATCAGCGCGCGGTTCCACGCCTTCAGGTCCAGCGGGAAGTGCTCGACGAAGGGCGTGGCTGCGCCAAACAGCAGGCGGTTCTCGCGGGTGACCCGGTAGTAGTCGATCACCGGGCGGATGTCGCTGTAGGCCCCGCGTATCGGGCTGATGCGCTCGATCAGCTCATCCGGCAATGGCTCGGTCATCATCTGGAAGGCATAGGTGTTTATAGTGCGTGCGTGCAGCTGCGGCTCCAGCTTGTTGAGGAAGCTGTCGCACGCCCACAGCAGCTTGCTGGCGCGTACCGAGCCACGGCCGGTGCGTACCGTGATGCGCTCGCCGTAGGTCACTTCCAGGGCCGGGCTGTGTTCGAAGATGCGCGTACCATGGCCCACCAGTGCCTGCGCTTCGCCCAGCAGCAGGTTCAGGGAATGCACATGGCCACCGCCCATGTGCAGCAGGGCGCTGCTGTAGGCGTTGCTGCCGATGATCTGGCGCACTTCGCTGCCACCGAGAAAACGGATCTCGTCGCGGGTATTGATCGCC
Organism: Pseudomonas putida NBRC 14164; assembly: GCF_000412675.1. Taxonomy (NCBI): domain Bacteria; kingdom Pseudomonadati; phylum Pseudomonadota; class Gammaproteobacteria; order Pseudomonadales; family Pseudomonadaceae; genus Pseudomonas; species Pseudomonas putida. Next base: position 2,156,940 of record NC_021505.1, read on the forward strand.
TTGAAGGCCTTCTCCCATTTGCGCAGGGTCTGTTCCTGGCGGCGGTTGAAGCCCATGTAGCCATAGCCGTGGCAGAAGTCGGCGTCGATGGCGTAGCGGGCGATGCGGTCCTTGATGATGCCGGCGCCCAGTTCGCTGATTTCGAAAATATCCCTCACGCCCTGATCGCCGACGCTGCTGCGGATCTTCTCCAGGTCGTGGCCGATGCCCGCCATGATCTGCCCGCCGTTGCGCCCGCTACCGCCGTAGCCCAGGTAACGGGCCTCGAGCACGACGATATTGGTCACGCCTTGTTCCGCCAGCTCCAGGGCGGTGTTAATGCCGGAGAAACCGCCACCGATCACCACGACATCGGCCTCGATGTCGCGTTCCAGGGTTGGGAAGCTCAGGTTGTACTTCTTGGTCGCCGAGTAGTAGGTGGGGCTCTCGAGGGTGATCATGACGCCGCCTGCTGACTGGAAATGGGTAGAAATCATTCTATTAATGTATTAATGATTGTGCACTGGCATACTCGCCGGTTTGCTATTTCCAGCCTCCTTGAGCCCGCATGACCACACCGAGACCCTCCCTGACCCTGACCTTGCTGCAGGCGCGCGAAGCCACCATGGCGTTCTTCCGCCCGGCGCTGAATGCCCATGACCTGACCGAGCAGCAATGGCGGGTAATCCGTATCCTGCGCCAGCAAGGCGAGCTGGAAAGCCATCAGTTGGCGGAGCTGGCCTGTATCCTCAAGCCCAGCATGAGCGGGGTGCTCAAGCGCCTGGAGCGTGACGGCATCGTGGCGCGGCGCAAGTCGCCGGAAGACCAGCGCCGGGTGTTCATCAGCCTGACCGAGGCTGGCCAGCAAGCGTTTCTGGCGATGAGCGAGGAGATGACCCGCAACTACGACAAGATCCTCGCCCAGTTTGGCGATGACAAGCTGCAGCAGCTGATGCAGCTGCTGGGTGAAATGAAGAAGATCAAACCCTGACGCGGCAGGCGTCAGCGGTTGAGTGACAGCGAGTCTTCCAGCACTTTCAGCAGTGCTGCCGCGCGCCGCTCATAGGCGTCGGGGCCTGCGTACATCAGCTCTACATACAGGCTGTCGATGATGCCCAGGTAGGCATCGGCATACAGCGCCAGGCGGCTGTGCTGCTCATGCGCCCAGCCGTGGCGAGCTTGCAGGGCCACGCTGAACCCTTCGCGTATGCCGTCCAGGTATTGTTCAAAGCCCGAAGTGACAATCGGCTTGATGCCCGCCGGGGGCAGGAACGCCGTGCGCAACACGAAGCGCAGTTCGGCCGAGTCGCGATAACGTTCGGCCAGGTGCAGGGCCAGCCAGTGCCCCGCCGCCAGGCCGTCGCGGGCTTCCTGCGCAAAGCCGTGCTCGACAAAGGCCGTTTCCTGCACAAGCGCACGCTGGAACACCTCCACGAACAAGGCGTCCTTGTTGGCGAAATGCGCATACAGCGATGCCTTGCGCATGCCCGCCAACTGGGCGATTTCGTTCAGCGAAGAGGCGTCATAACCGTACTCGGCGAAGTGGCCGACGGCGGCATCGCACACACGCACCGCAGAAGGGGAAAGGTCTTTCAACAGCATCACTCCGTCAGGGGCGCGGCGGGCCGCGCGCGTCTTGAGGGTGGGATTGTGGTGATCGAAAATGCACGGGTCAATGCTTGTCGCAAGGCAATTTCCGGGCGCCATGGAAAGTGCAATGTTCCCCTCGTAACGTGCATTCCGCCACCCAATCGCCGCTCACATACTGATCGCGTCTTCGAATCCAATAAGAAAGAGACCGCTCATGAAAAAGCCAAACCCCCTGCTGGAAGACCTGAAGTCCGTCCTGCCGACCATTGCCGCCAATGCCATGCGTGCAGAGCAGGACCGCAGTGTGCCGGCAGAGAATATCGCCTTGCTGAAAAGCATCGGCATGCACCGCGCTTTCTTGCCCAAACACTTCGGCGGCATGGAGATCACCCTGCCGGAGTTCGCCCAGTGCATCGCCTTGCTGGCGGGGGCCTGCGCCAGCACAGCCTGGGCCATGAGCCTGCTGTGCACCCACAGCCACCAGATGGCAATGTTCTCGCCCAAGCTACAACAGGAGGTGTGGGGTAGCGACCCGGATGCTACCGCCAGCAGCAGTATCGCGCCGTTCGGCCGCACCGAAGAGGTTGAGGGTGGCGTGTCGTTCAGCGGCGAAATGGGCTGGAGTTCCGGTTGCGACCACGCCGAATGGGCGATTCTCGGTTTCCGCCGCAAGAATGCCGAAGGCGCTCAGGATTACTGCTTCGCCATCCTGCCTCGCAGCGACTATGAAATCCGTGATGACTGGTATGCCGTGGGCATGCGCGGCAGCGGCAGCAAGACCCTGATCGTGCGTGATGCCTTCGTGCCCGAGCACCGCATCCAGAAGGCCAAGGACATGATGGAGGGCACGTCGGCGGGCTTTGGTTTGTACCCCGACAGCAAGATTTTCTTCGCCCCGTATCGCCCGTATTTTGCCAGCGGCTTCTCCACGGTCAGCTTGGGCGTTGCCGAGCGCATGCTGGAGGTGTTCCGCGAGAAAACCCGCAACCGCGTACGTGCCTACACCGGTGCTGCCGTGGGCGCCGCCACCCCGGCGCTGATGCGCCTGGCCGAGTCGACCCATCAGGTGGCCGCTGCCCGGGCATTGCTGGAAAAGAGCTGGGACGAGATTGCCGAGCACAGTGCCCGCCACGAATACCCGTCGCGTGGCACGCTGGCGTTCTGGCGTACCAACCAGGGCTACGCCGTGAAGATGTGCATCCAGGCCGTCGACCGCCTGATGGAAGCGGCCGGTGGTGGCGCCTGGTTCGAGAGCAACGAACTGCAGCGGCTGTTCCGCGATTCGCACATGACCGGTGCCCATGCCTACACCGATTACGACGTGTGTGCGCAAATCCTCGGCCGCGAGCTGATGGGCCTGGAGCCTGACCCGGCGATGGTCTGAGCCGCCACTTGTTTTCACCCATCCCCTACAAGCACAACAACAAACAGGGCAGGCTGACAGGCCTGCCCGGGAGTCTTGCATGTCCAAAGAAACCTTCGATTCACGTGCCTTCCGCCGCGCCCTGGGCAACTTTGCCACCGGCGTGACGGTGGTGACTGCCGCCGGCCCCAGTGGCCGCAAGGTCGGCGTTACCGCCAACAGCTTCAACTCGGTGTCGCTGGACCCGGCGCTGATCCTGTGGAGCATCGACAAGCGCTCCACCAGCCATGAAGTGTTCGAAGAGGCCTCGCACTTTGCCGTGAACATTCTGGCTGCGGACCAGATCGACCTGTCCAACAACTTTGCCCGCCCGAAGGAAGATCGCTTTGCCGGTATCGACTACGAGACCGGCACTGGCGGCGCGCCGTTGTTCGCCGATTGCGCGGCGCGCTTTGAGTGTGAAAAGTACCAGCAGCTGGACGGTGGCGATCACTGGATCCTGGTGGGCAAGGTAGTGGCCTTTGATGACTTTGGCCGCTCGCCGCTGCTGTATCACCAGGGCGCCTATTCAATGGTGCTGCCGCATACCCGCATGACCCAAGGCGCAGAGGGGCAGGCACCGAGCAGCCACTTCCAGGGCCGCCTGCAGCACAACCTGTACTACCTGATGACCCAGGCGTTGCGTGCCTATCAGGCTGACTACCAGCCACGCCAGCTGTGCACCGGCCTGCGCACCAGCGAGGCACGCATGCTGATGGTGCTGGAGAACGATGCGGGCCTGAGCCTGAACGACCTGCAACGCGAAGTGGCGATGCCGGCGCGGGAGATCGAGGAAGCGGTTGCCAACCTCAAGCGCAAAGGGCTGATTGCTGATGATGAAGGGCGAGTGCGGCTATCGGTGAAGGGCGTGGACGAGACCGAGGCGTTGTGGACCATTGCCCGGCAACAGCAGGACAAGGTGTTCGGGCAGTTCAGTGAACAGCAGCTGGAGACTTTCAAGACCGTGCTCAAGGCCCTTATCAACATCTGAACATCGCTTTGGATGGCACCGGCTGTGCCGGTGTTCGCGGGTGAACCCGCTCCCACAGGTCCAGCGCCAGTAGCAACTTCGGCGCGGTCCCTGTGGGAGCGGCTTTAGCCGCGAACACCGGCAAAGCCGGTGCCATCCAACCAGAAGCCTCAGTAGACACCACCCCCGGCACTGGGGACTACCACTGTATCCTTGAACTTCCCCGCCAGCTCGCGCAGCCCGCGCATCAGCACCGTGGTATCCACACCCACCGCCACAAACGCCGCACCCAGCTCGATGTAGCGTCGCGCCAGTTTCTCGTCCGCGCTGAGAATGCCGGCGGCTTTGCCCGCCTTGCCAATGCGCACGATCGCGTCTTCTATCGCCGCCTGCACCTCCGGGTGCCCGGGGTTGCCGCGATGCCCCATGGCCGCACTCAGGTCTGCAGGCCCGATGAACACGCCATCCACACCTTCCACCGCAACGATCTCGTCCAGGTTGGCCAGGCCTTCCTTGTTCTCGATCTGCACCAGCAGGCACATTTGCTCATCGGCGTGGTCCAGGTAACCGGGCACGGTATTCCAGCGCGAAGCCCTCGCCAGCGCGCTGCCCACCCCGCGAATGCCCTTGGGCGGGTAATGCATGGCCTTGACCAGTTGCCGCGCCTGTTCGGCAGTCTCCACCATCGGCACCAGCAAGGTTTGTGCGCCGATATCCAGCACCTGCTTGATCAGCGCGGTATCGCCGATCACCGGGCGGATCACTGCCTGGCTGGGGTAGGGTGCCACCGCCTGCAACTGGGCGAGCATGCCGCGCAGGTCGTTGGGCGCGTGTTCGCCGTCGATCAGCAGCCAGTCGAAACCGGCATTGGCCGCCAGCTCGGCGCAGTAGGCATCGGCCAGGCCGAGCCACAGGCCGATTTGCGGTTCACCGCTGTGCAGGCGTCGCTTGAAGTGGTTGATGGGCATGTCCATGGGCAGGTCCTTAAACGAAGCGGCAGGCGATGGAGCCGAGCATGTCGTAGTCGACGTGGAAGGTGTCACCTGGGCGAGCGGCGACCGGGCGGGTGAACGAACCCCCAAGGATGATCTGGCCGGGCTGCAAGGTGACGTCGTACGGCGCCAGTTTGTTGGCCAGCCAGGCAACGCCTTTGGCCGGGTGGTTGAGCACGGCAGCGCTGACCCCGGACTCCTCGATCACGCCATTGCGGTAGAGCACCGCCGGCACTTTGCGCAGGTCGATTTCGGTGGGGCGCACGGCCCGCCCGCCCAACACCACGCCGGCATTGGCGGCGTTGTCGGAGATGGTGTCGAACACCTTGCGGGTGGCCTGGGTTTGCGGGTCCACCTGCTGGATGCGCGCGTCAATGATCTCCAGCGCCGGGATCACCCACTCGGTGGCGTCCAGCACATCAAACACGGTGATGTTCGGGCCCTTCAGCGGCTTGCCGAGGATGAACGCCAACTCCACTTCAACCCGCGGCACGATGAAGCGTTCGAAGGGGATGTCGCTGCCTTCGTCGAACAGCATGTCGTCGAGCAAGGCGCCGTAGTCGGGCTCGGTGATGTTCGACGATACCTGCATGGCGCGCGAGGTCAGGCCGATCTTGTGGCCCACCAGCTTGCGCCCGGCGGCGATCTTTTTTGCCACCCAGGCGCGCTGGATGGCGTAGGCGTCTTCGATGGTGATTGCCGGTTGCTCCAGCGAGAACTGGCGCACTTGCTCGCGGGAGCGTTCGGCCTGGTCGAGGCGGTCGGCGGCGTGCTGGATGAAAGCGTTGTCTAGCATGGGGGCGGTCTCTTGATTCAAGGGTTGACGATGGCAGCCTGGGTGCGCAGCACCAGCAGGCCGCCCAGGGCGATGAAGACGGCGAGTACGTACAGGGCCAGGCTGGCGCTGTGGGTGGTGTCGCGCACCCAGCCGATGAAGTAGGGCGTGAAGAACGAGGCGATGCTGCCCAGCGAGCTGATCAGGGCAATGCCGGCGGCCTGGGTACGGGCGTTGAGGAACGCCGGCGGCAGTTGCCAGAACATCGGCAGCGCAGCGCTGGCGCCCATGCCGGCCAGCACCAGGCCGGCCATTACCGGCAGCGCCTGCTCGGGGGCAATGGCCGCAATGGCGATGCCGATGGCAGCCATCAGCAGCGGTACGCACAGGTGCCAGCGGCGTTCGCGTTGGCGGTCGCTGGAGCGGCCGCACGCCAGCATGAACACGCAGCCGGCCACGTACGGCACAGCGCTGAGCAGGCCGACACTGGCGTCGCTGGCCACACCGGCACTGTGAATCAGGCTGGGCATCCAGAACGCAAGGGTGTTCACCGCCAGCATCACCGCGCAATACACGGCCACCAACAGCCACAGCGCACGGCTTGCGAAAATGGCGCCGAACGAGGTTACGGGCTTGCGCTGTTCTTCCTCACCGAATTGCGCGCGCAGCGTGGCTTTCTGCTGCTCATCCAGCCAGCTCACCTGCTCGAAGTGCTCCGGCAAAACGGCCAGTACCACCAGGCCCAGCAACACCACCGGCGCCCCTTCGAGCAGGAACATCCACTGCCAGCCACGCAGCCCGGCCGTGTCGTGCATGAAGGCCAGGATGGCCCCGGACACTGGCCCGCCGACCACTCCGGCCAACGGCACGGCAATGGCGAACAGCGCGGTGACCTGGGCGCGGCGCCCGGCCGGGTACCAGCGGTTGAGGTAAACCAGAATGCCCGGGAAGAACCCGGCCTCGGCCGCGCCCAGGGCAAAGCGCAACAGGTAGAACGCGCTGCTGCTTTCGATCAGCAGCATGCTGGTCGACAACAGCCCCCACACCACCATCAGGCAGGCGATCCAGCGGCGTGGGCCAACGCGGTCGAGCATCAGGTTGCTGGGGACGCCGAACAGCGCATAGGCAATGAAGAACAGCCCGGCACCCAGGCCATAGACCGTGTCGGACAAGTGCAGGTCCTGGCTCATCTGCATCTTGGCGAAGCCAATGTTGATGCGGTCCAGGTGGGCGAACAGGTAGCACACCAGCAGCAGCGGCATCAGCCGCCAGGTGACTGCCCGATGGGTACTGTCGGCCCGTTCAGCGTTTGCCTCGCACGGCGAGGCTTGTTCGAGTGTGCTCATGTTTTTGTACTTGTTCTGTAATGAGTCGGGGAGGGCGTGGTTTGAGCCGGCGCGCTAGCGGTTGAACAGTGGGTGCAAGGTGCTGTGCTTGGCGTCGTAGACCTGGGCGGTGCTGTGGTCGATCTGCACGGTGATGCCGATCGGGCGCTGTTGCAGCAGTGGGTCCAGGCGCGCTTTCAACACTGCCAGCAAGCTGTCGCCCACTGTTTTGTGCACCTCGGCGCTACGGCCGGTAGCCATGCGCAGGTTGGCGTACAGAAAGCCGTATTCGCCTTTGCCGTCGGCCACCGCGCAATGGGCGGCGGGGTAGGCCAGCACGCGTGTACCGCCAGTGGGGAACACGGCTTTGCCTTCGGCATCGCGCTGTTCGAGCATGGTGTCGGCCAGGGCGCGGCACAGGCCGGGGATGTCGGCGTCGGTTTCCAGGTCGGGGGTGTAGAGCAGAACCAGGTGTGGCATGGAGGCCTCCTCGGTGAGGGGCGGCTGGCCACCCGCCAGGGCGACCAGCCGCGAACGGGTGGGTTACAGGCGGCTGGTGGGCACCACGGCGGCCGGGTTGGCGGCCTGGGCAGCGGGGATGGCACCACCGTCCTGCGGGGTGACCGGGAAGATCGCGTTGATCTGGCCGGTGCCGGAAGAGCCGAAGTAGGGCGTGACCACTTCGGCCTTGCCGTCGTAATCGGACCAGCCCAGCGCACCCAGCAGCATTGCCGTGTCGTGCATGAAGCCTTCACCGTGGCCTTTGGCGGCGTACTCCGGCAGCATCCCGCAGAACGCTTCCCACTCGCCGTCCTGCCACATTTGCACCACACGGTGGTCGAGGGTTTCGAGGAACGGGCTCCATACCTTGGTGGCAAAGTCCGGCGCCTGGCCGTTCTGCGCGAAGCGGTGCGACAGCGAGCCGCTGGCCAGGAACGCCACGGTGCCGTCGTAGTGGTCTTCTACAGCCTTGCGCATTGCCCAGCCCAGGCGGGCACTGTCGGCCAGGTAGTGCGAGGTGCACAGTGCCGAGACCGAGACCACTTTGAAGTGCTGGTCCTGGTTCATGTAGCGCATGGGCACCAGGGTGCCGTATTCCGGGGCGAGGGTGGTGGCGTGGTGGGCCATGGTTTCGACGTTGAAGCGGTTGCACTCCTCGGCCAGCAGCTTGCCCAGCTCGGGGTTGCCGGGGAATGCGTAGGGCATGTTGCTGATGAAGTGCGGCAGTTCGTTGCTGGTGTACACGCCCTCGAAATGCGGCCCGCACAGCACGTGGTAGTTGGCGTTTACCAGCCAGTGCGTGTCGAACACGACGATGGTGTCCACGCCCAGCTCACGGCAACGGCGGCTGATTTCGTGATGCCCGTCGATGGCCGCCTGGCGAAAGCCTTGGCGCGGGCCTGGCAGCTCGGACATGTACATGGACGGTACATGGGTAATCTTGGCAGTGAGAGCGAGTTTGCCCATGGGGGTCTCCGATAAGACGCTGTTGTTGTTTTGGGGCTGACCCGGTCCCTTGTAGGAGCGGCCTTGTGCCGCGATGGGGCGCACAGCGGCCCCGGCGATATCTGCGGCGAGGCCGAAATCCAGGGGCCGCTGCGCGCCCCATCGCGGCACAAGGTCGCTCCTACACGGGCGGTGTAAACCGCACAGAGGGTTAGATGCCCCAGCGGGGAATGTGGTGATTACCCATGGAAATACACACGTTCTTGATCTCTGCAAAGACCTCGAAGCTGTACTGCCCGCCCTCACGCCCGGTACCGGAACCTTTCACGCCGCCGAACGGCTGGCGCAGGTCGCGTACGTTCTGGCTGTTGATGAACACCATGCCGGCCTCGATGCCACGGGCCAGGCGATGGGCTTTGCCGATGTCCTGGGTCCAGATGTACGAGGCCAGGCCATACTCGGTGTCGTTGGCCAGTTGCAGCGCCTCGGCTTCGTCCTTGAACGGGATCAGGCACACCACCGGGCCAAAGATTTCTTCCTGGGCAATACGCATCTTGTTGTTCACGTCGGCGAACACGGTGGGCTGGATGAACTGCCCCTTGGCCAGGTGCGCAGGCAGGTTGGCCGGGCGCTCCAGGCCCCCGGCGACCAGGCGTGCACCTTCTTCGATGCCAATGCGGATGTACCCGGTGACCTTGTCATAGTGCTGCTGGGTGATCATCGAACCGACCTGGGTTTTCGGGTCGGTCGGGTCACCTACGATCAGGCGCTTGGCGCGCGCCGCAAACTCGGCGACAAACTGCGGGTACACGCTTTCCTGGATGAAGATGCGGCTGCCGGCGGTGCAGCGCTCGCCGTTCAGCGAGAAGATGGTGAACAGCGCGGCGTCCAGCGCACGCTCAAGGTCTGCGTCTTCGAAGATCAGCACGGGCGACTTGCCGCCCAGTTCCATCGAGTACTTTTTAAGGCCCGCGGTCTGCATGATCTTCTTGCCGGTGGCGGTACCGCCGGTGAAGGAAATGGCGCGCACATCGGGGTGGCGGACCAGTGCATCGCCGGCGGTAGCGCCGTAACCCTGGATCACGTTCAGCACGCCGTTGGGGATGCCGGCTTCTACCGCCAGGCGGCCCAGTTCGTTGGCGGTCAGAGGCGACAGCTCGCTCATCTTAAGCACGGCGGTGTTGCCCAGCGCCAGGCACGGCGCAGTCTTCCAGGTAGCCGTCATGAACGGCACGTTCCATGGGCTTACCAGGCCGCACACACCCACCGGCTGGTACAGGGTGTAGTTGAGCATCTGGTCGTCGACCGGGTAGGTATGGCCGTCCATGCGCGTGCACACTTCGGCGAAAAAGTCGAAGTTGTGCGAGGCACGCGGGATCAGCACGTTCTTGGTCTGGTGGATCGGCAGGCCGGTGTCGAGGGTTTCCAGCTCGGCGAGTTTCGGCACGTTCTGCTCGATTAGCTCACCCAGCTTGCGCATCAGCCGGGCACGTTCCTTGGCCGGGGTGTTGGCCCACTTGGGGAAGGCTTCCTTGGCCGCAGCCACAGCCTGGGCCACTTCCTCGGCGCCGCCGCTGGCGACTTCGCAGATGGCGTCGCCGGTGGCGGGGTTGTAGTTGACGAAGGTGTCTTTGCTCTCGACCTCACGGCCGTTGATCCAGTGCTTGATCATGCTGCTCATGCCTTGTTGTTCGTGAAGAAGTCAGCTTCGCTGACGATACGGTTGACCAGGCGACCGACGCCTTCCACTTCCACCACCACTTCGTCACCCGGCACCACATCGGCCAGGCCTTCTGGCGTGCCGGTGGCGATCATGTCGCCCGGTTGCAGGGTCATGAAGCTGGAGAAGTATTCGATGAGGTGCGGGATGTCGAAGATCATGTCCGCGGTGGTGCCTTCCTGCTTCAGCTCACCGTTGATCCAGGTGCGCAGCTTCAGGTTGCTGACGTCTGGCACATCGGCCGCATCGACGATCCACGGGCCGACCGGGGTGGTGGCATCGCGGTTTTTCACCCGCAGGTTGGGGCGGTAGTAGTTTTCCAGGTAGTCGCGGATGGCGTAGTCGTTGCACACGGTGTAGCCGGCAACGTAGGCCAGGGCGTCCTCACGCTTGACGTTCTTCGCCGCTTTGCCGATCACCGCCACCAGCTCGCACTCGTAGTGCATGTATTCGACGTTGTCCGGGCGCCAGGTGACCTGGTTGTGGCCGGTGTAGGTGCCTGGCGACTTGATGAAAGCCAACGGTTCGGTGGGCGGCGCGAAGGCCAGCTCCCTGGCGTGGTCGGCGTAGTTCAGGCCCAGGGCGAACATGCTGCCGGTGGCGGGTGGCAGCCAGGTGACCTGGTCCTGATGGACCAGGCGGCCGTCGGCAAGGCGCAGGTGATCGTCTTCGACCGTGGCATCGTGGGCCTGGCCGTCGAACTGGATACGGGCGTGTTTCACAGGTAATTCCTCACTCGGCGACGATGTGGTTGGTCAGCTTGCCCAGGCCGTCGATCTCGATGTCGACGCGGTCACCTGGCTGTACATCGACGCGGCCCTCGGGGGTTCCGGTGATCAGGATGTCGCCGGCGTGCAGGGTCATGAACTCGCTGATTTCGGCAATCAGCTGCGCCACCGTGCGTACGCAGTTGGCGGTGTTGTTGTGCTGGCGCAGTTCGCCGTTCACATACAGGCGCAGGCCCAGGGCATCGGGGTTGGCCACTTGGCTGGCGGGCACCAGTTCAGGGCCGACCGGGCAAAAACCATCACGGCACTTGGCCTTGACTGCAGGGCGGTAGTAGCTGTCTTCGGGCAGGCTCACTTCGTTGACGATGGTGTAGCCCGCCACATGCTCCAGGGCATCGGCCACGTTGACGCGGCTGGCGTCCTTGCCAATCACCACTCCCAGCGCCGGGCCGGGTTGCACGCGCTGCACGCCGGCCGGGAATACCACCTGGCCTTCATGCTGGTTGCGGGTGTTCGGGGTCTTGACGAACAACACCGGCTTGACCGGCAGTTGCTTGTACGGTGCTTTCACGAACGCCGCTTGGTGCTGCTGCAGCAAACCCTGGTAGTTCAGCGCGACGCCGAACAGGGTGCCGTTGGCAACGTCATGCAGGGCATGGCTCATGCTCTTCTCCTGGCAGTGCAGGGCGGTGGCCGTCCTGCGGATTTCGTTAATGTGTTAATGTTATAGTTAATATGTTAACGATGGTCAAGGGGTGGCCAGTGGCGCCTGCCGGCAAGGCAAGGCACCATGGGCCATCGTCAACAGGGTCAAGCGATTTGCGAGCAAGCAGCCATGAGCGACCGGCATCCGATACCGAACATCAACATTGGCCAGGTCTACGACCAGCGCTACAGCGACAGCGAGGTGCATTACGACCGGCTGGGCAACCTGGCGGGCTTTTTCGGGCGCAACATGCCGGTGCACCGGCATGACCGGTTTTTCCAGGTGCATTACGTGAAGTCGGGCACAGTGCGGGTGTATCTGGATGACCAGCAATACATCGAGGCCGGGCCGATGTTTTTCCTCACGCCACCCACGGTGGCACACGCGTTCGTCACCGAAGCGGACAGCGACGGGCATGTGCTGACGGTGCGCCAGCAACTGGTGTGGCAATTGATCGAAGCCGACGCCAGCCTGCTGCCGGCGGGCATGCAGGTGCAGCCAGCCTGTGTGGCGCTGGGCAACCTGCCGGCCGAATACAAGGCCGAGGCGCAGCGCCTGCAAGGCTGGCTGGACGCGTTGAGTGACGAGTTTGCCACGCAGCAACCGGGTCGCGAGGCGGCGTTGCAGTCGCTGACCCGCCTGATCATGATCAGCCTGCTGCGGCTGTGCCCCAACTCGCTGGAATCGACCCCGGCGCGGCATGAAGACCTGAAGATCTTCCACCGTTTCAATGCCCTGATCGAAGCGCATTACCTTGAGCATTGGCCGCTGGCCCGCTACGCGCAGCAGATTGGCGTGACCGAGGCACGGCTGAACGATGTGTGCCGGCGCATCGCCGACTTGCCATCCAAGCGCCTGGTGCTGGAACGGCTGATGCAGGAGGCCAAGCGTTTGCTGTTGTTTTCCGGCAGCACGGCCAACGAAATCTGTTACCAGCTCGGCTTCAAGGACCCGGCCTATTTCAGCCGCTTCTTCAACCGCTACGCCAAGCTCACACCCGGGGAGTACCGCCAGCGGCAGGCAGAATTGCAGTGAAATGGCCATGGCGGCTCACCCGGGTGCTGTTGTTGTTTACAGCGGATGCTCGCAGCCCGTGCGCCGGGCTTGAATGGGTTTTCCGTGGAACAGATTGCACTTTCCATTGTGCATGCCCTTAAATTCGTGAATTGAGAAAAAGCCACAGGTTTGACCATGACCAAGACGCAACCTTCGCTCACGCTAAGCCTGTTGCAGGCCCGAGAAGCCGCGATGGCATTTTTCAGGCCGCTGTTGAACCAGCACGACCTGACCGAGCAGCAATGGCGGGTAATCCGCATCCTCAAGCAGCACGGCGAGCTGGAGAATTACCAGTTGGCGGAACTGGCCTGCATCCTCAAGCCGAGCATGACCGGGGTACTGGGGCGCCTGGAGCGCGACGGGCTGGTGCGGCGGCAGAAGGCCGCGCAGGACCAGCGACGGGTGTTCGTCAGCCTGACCGAAGGAGGGGAGGCGTGCTTTGCCTCGATGAAGGAAGGCATGGAGGCCAACTACCAGAAGATTCAGGCGCAGTTTGGTGAAGAGAAGCTGCAGCAGCTGATGGGGTTGTTGAATGACCTGAAGCGCATCGCGCCATAACGTTTTTCTGGTCTTGTAGGAGCGGCCTTGTGCCGCGAATGGGCTGCGCAGCAGCCCCGGCGATTTCTGCGGTGAAGCTCAAATCCTGGGGCCGCTACGCCGCCCATTCGCGGCGCAAGGCCGCTCCTACAGGGGGGCGCGGCGAGTTAATCAGTACTCCCAGAAAATCCGCTGCAGCTCTTTGCTGTCCTGGGTCTTGGTCATGGCGACCATCGCCAGAATCCGCGCCTTCTGCGGGTTCAGGTCGTGGGCCACGACCCAGTCGTTCTTGTCATCCGGCTGTTCGGCGTTGCGCAGCACGAAACCACCCTGGTTGACGTGCGACGAGCGGATGATCTGCACGCCGTTCTTGCGCAGTTCCTGCAACGCCGGCACCACCCGCGACGACACCGAACCGTTGCCGGTACCGGCATGGATCAGCGCCTTGGCACCGTTCTGCGCCAGTGCCTTGTAGGCGGTGTCGGTCACGTTGCCATAGCCATAGGCAATGTCCACCTGTGGCAGGCTGCTGATCTGCTTGATGTCGAACTCGGAATTGACCGTGTGGCGCTTGGCCGGCAGGCGGAACCAGTAGGATTTGCCTTCCACCACCATGCCCATCGGGCCCCAGGCGCTCTTGAAGGCTTCGGTCTTGATGTTGACCGACTTGCTCACGTCACGGCCCGACTGGATCTCGTCGTTCATGGTCACCAGCACGCCCTTGCCGCGCGACTGCTTGTCGCCGGCCACGGCCACGGCGTTGTACAGGTTGAGCATGCCGTCGGCAGACATGGCGGTGCCCGGGCGCATCGAGCCGACCACCACGATTGGCTTGTCGGTCTTTTCCACCAGGTTGAGGAAGTAGGCGGTTTCTTCGAGGGTGTCGGTGCCGTGGGTAATGACGATGCCGTCGACGTCCTTGCTCTCGGCCAGTTCGGCAACCCGCTTGCCGAGCTTGAGCAAGTCCTCGTTGGTGATACTTTCAGAGGCGATCTGCATCACTTGCTCGCCGCGTACGTTGGCGATGTCGGCCAGTTCCGGCACGCCGGCAATCAGCTTGTCGATGCCCAGCTTGGCAGCCTGGTAGGTGGCGCTGTTGGCCGCGCTGGCGCCGGCGCCGGCAATGGTGCCGCCAGTGGCGAGGATGACCACGTTGGCCAGCTTCTGCTGGTTTTCGGCTTCTTTGGCAGAGGCGGTGGTTGGCAGGATCAGCAGCAGGGCGAGTGCGCTGGGGGCGAAGGTTTTAAGTGCGGCATTCATCGTTATTGTTCTCTCTCTTCCTAGTGAGATAGTTATTGAGTCGCGCAGGGCTTCAGGCATGTTTCGTACCAGCTTGCGCGGACGGCTCTTTGTGTGGGAGCGGCCTTGCGTCGCGATGGGGTGCGCAGCAGCCCCGGAATGCTGTGTTCAGCACACATTGCCGGGGCTGCTGCGCAGACCATCGCGACACAGGGCCGCTCCTGCAAAGGGCATCCTTTCATTCGTAATTCCGAACAAGCATAGGAAAAGGTGTTCGGTTTTCCGGAAAAATCTGGATAATCGGCACAGCAGTGCTTTGACCTCCGAAATCAAACGGATTTGACAAACCCCGGTCCTGTTTCCATAGTTAGTCAACGCAAACGTTTGCGATCCGATAAAAAACACAAGATTCGGAGTCATCGTCCATGAAACTGCCGTTCCCCGGTCGTCTGCTGGCCCTCGCTGTCGTTTCCTCCCTTTCCCTCGCCCTGCCATTGTCTGCCGCCCATGCCGAAGACAAGCCCAAGGTCGCCCTGGTGATGAAGTCACTGGCCAACGAATTCTTCCGCACCATGGAAGACGGCGCCAAGGACTACCAGAAAACCCACGCCAACGAATTCGACCTGGTCGCCAACGGCATCAAGAACGAGACCGACACTGGCGAACAGATCCGCATCGTCGAGCAGATGGTCAATTCCGGCGCCAAGGCGCTGGTGATTGCCCCGGCTGATTCCAAGGCGCTGGTGTCGGTAGTGAAGAAGGCCATGGACCAGGGCGTGGTGGTGATCAACATCGACAACCGCCTGGACCCTGATCTGCTCAAGAGCAAAGGCATCAGCGTGCCGTTCGTTGGCCCCGACAACCGCAAGGGCGCGCGCCTGGTGGGCGACTACCTGGCCAACGAGAAGCTCAAGGCCGGCGACCAGGTGGGCATCATCGAAGGGGTGCCGACCACCACCAACGCCCAGCAGCGCACCGCCGGCTTCAAGGACGCCATGGATGCCGCGCAGATGAAAATCGTCTCGGTACAAAGCGGCAATTGGGAAATCGACAAAGGCAACGCCGTCGCCGCCGCCATGCTCAACGAATACCCCGAGCTGAAAGCCTTGCTGGCCGGCAACGACAGCATGGCGCTGGGCGCCGTGTCTGCCGTGCGCGCCGCCGGCAAGACCGGCCAGGTGCAAGTGGTGGGTTATGACAACATCAACGCCATCAAGCCGATGCTTGCCGATGGTCGCGTGCTTGCCACCCTCGATCAGGCCGCCAGCCAGCAGGCGGTGTACGGCATCCAGGCTGCGCTGAAAATGGTCAAGGGCGAGAAGCCTGACGTGGATGCCGACAACGTCATCCAGACCCCGGTCGAACTCATCACCAAGAAGCCCTGACGCTGCCAGGAGAAACGGCCATGGCTGCATCGGCCCATGAAGTGCTGCTGTCCGCCAGCGGGCTGGGCAAGACCTACGCCCAGCCCGTGCTCGGCGAGGTCAGCCTGAGCCTGCGGGCCGGCGAAGTGCTGGCCCTGACCGGCGAGAACGGCGCGGGCAAGAGTACGCTGTCCAAGCTCATTAGCGGCCTGGAGGTGCCCACCAGCGGGCGCATGACCTACCGCGGCCAAGCCTATGCGCCTGCCAGCCGCAGCGAGGCCGAGCGCCTGGGTGTGCGCATGGTCATGCAGGAGCTGAACCTGTTGCCGACGCTGACCGTGGCGGAAAACCTGTTTCTCGACAACCTGCCCAGCCGTTTCGGCTGGATCAGCCACAAGCGCCTGCGCCAGCTGGCCACCGCCGCCATGGCGCAGGTAGGGCTCGATGCCATCGACCCGGATACCCCGGTGGGCGAACTGGGCATTGGCCATCAGCAGATGGTCGAGATTGCCCGCAACCTGATCGGCGACTGCCATGTGCTGATCTTCGATGAGCCCACCGCGATGCTCACCGCGCGCGAGGTGGAGCTGCTGTTCACCCAGATCGAGCGCCTGCGCCAGCGTGGCGTGGCCATCGTCTACATTTCCCACCGCCTGGAAGAACTGCAGCGTGTTGCACAGCGCATCGTCGTGCTGCGCGACGGCAAGCTGGTGTGCGACGAGCCAATCCAGCGCTACAGCAGTGCCGAACTGGTCAACCTGATGGTCGGTCGCGAGCTGGGCGAGCATATCGACCTGGGCCGCCGGCAGATCGGCGCGCCGTTGCTCAAGGTCGACAAGCTCAGCCGTACTGACAAGGTGCGCGAGGTGTCGTTTGAGGTCAGGGCAGGGGAGATCTTCGGCATTTCCGGCCTGATTGGTGCCGGCCGTACCGAGCTGTTGCGGCTGATCTACGGCGCCGACCGTGCCGACAGTGGCAGCATCGCGCTCGGCCAACCACTACAAACCGTCACCATCGACTCGCCCAAGGCTGCCGTAAAGGCGGGTATCGCGCTGATTACCGAAGACCGCAAAGGCGAGGGCCTGCTGTTGACGCAGTCGATCAGCGCCAACATCGCCTTGGGCAACCTGGGCGCGGTGTCACGCGCTGGCGTGCTTGACGGCCAGGCAGAGGAGGCCTTGGCCGAGCGCCAGATCCAGGCCATGCGTATTCGCAGTGCCGGCGCCCACCAGGTTGTGGGCGAGCTGTCTGGCGGCAACCAGCAGAAGGTCGTGATTGGCCGCTGGCTGGAGCGCGACTGCCAGGTGCTGCTGTTCGACGAGCCCACCCGAGGCATCGACGTGGGTGCCAAGTTCGACATCTATGGCCTGCTGGCCGAACTGGCGCGCCAGGGCAAGGCGCTGGTGGTGGTGTCCAGCGACCTGCGCGAGCTGATGCTGGTCTGCGACCGCATCGCCGTGCTGTCGGCCGGTCGCCTGATCGACACCTTCGAGCGTGATCATTGGAGCCAGGACCAGCTGCTGGCCGCAGCCTTTGCCGGTTATCAGAAACGTGACGCACTGCTGCACGATGCAGCCCCCAGGATGGACGCATGAAAACCACCCCGCTCGATAGCCAAGGCGCCGCCCCTGTGCGCCGCAGTGGCACCTACTTTGGCCTGGGCACCTACCTGGGCCTGGCTGGCGCCTTGCTGGCGATGATTGTGTTGTTCTCGTTCCTCAGCAGCCACTTCTGGTCTTACAACACCTTCAGTACCTTGGCCAACCAGATCCCCGACCTGATGGTGCTGGCGGTGGGCATGACCTTTGTACTGATCATCGGCGGAATCGACCTGTCGGTGGGCTCGGTGCTGGCCCTGGCGGCTTCTGCCGTGAGTGTGGCCATCCTCGGCTGGGGCTGGGACCCGCTGCCGTCGGCGCTGCTGGGCATGGCCGTGGCCGCACTGGCCGGCAGCATTACCGGCGGCGTTACGGTGGCCTGGCGTATTCCGTCGTTCATCGTCTCGCTTGGCGTGCTGGAAATGGCCCGCGGCCTGGCCTACCAGTTCACCGACTCGCGCACCGCCTATATCGGCGATGCCTATGCGTGGTTTTCCAACCCGGTTGCCTTTGGTATTTCGCCAGCGTTCATCATTGCCTTGCTGGTGATCGTACTGGCCCATCTGGTGCTGACCCGCACGGTGTTCGGCCGCTACCTGATCGGCATCGGTACCAATGAAGAGGCGGTGCGCCTGGCAGGTATCGACCCGCGCCCGTACAAAGTGCTGGTGTTCGCCCTGATGGGGCTGCTGGCAGGCCTGGCCGCGCTGTTTCAGATATCGCGCCTGGAGGCGGCCGACCCCAATGCCGGCTCCGGCCTGGAGCTGCAGGTGATCGCCGCCGTGGTGATCGGCGGCACCAGCCTGATGGGCGGGCGTGGCTCGGTCATCAGCACCTTCTTTGGCGTACTGATCATCTCGGTACTGGCCGCCGGGCTGGCTCAGATTGGCGCCAGCGAGCCGACCAAACGCATCATTACCGGGGCGGTGATCGTCATCGCCGTGGTGCTCGACACTTACCGCAGCCGGCGTGCAGCCCGGCGGAACTGACAATATGGCAACCATCAAAGACGTCGCGGCACTGGCGGGCATTTCCTACACCACCGTGTCCCATGTACTGAACAAGACCCGACCGGTGAGCGAACACGTGCGGCAGAAGGTTGAAGCCGCCATTATCGAGCTGGACTACGTGCCCAGCGCGGTGGCGCGTTCACTGAAGGCGCGCAGCACGGCCACCATCGGCCTGTTGGTGCCCAATAGCGTCAACCCATACTTCGCCGAGCTGGCACGTGGCATTGAAGACGCGTGTGAGCGCAACGGCTACTGTGTAATTTTGTGCAACTCCGATGACAACCCACAGAAGCAGCGCAGTTACCTGCGCGTGCTGCTGGAAAAGCGCATCGACGGCCTGGTGGTGGCCTCGGTGGGCCAGGACAGCGACCTGCTGCAAAGCCTGGCCTGCGTGCGCACGCCGATGGTTATCGTCGACCGTGAGCTGGAAGGCGTGGATGCCGACCTGGTGCGCATCGACCACGAACACGGCGCCTACCTGGCCACTCAGCATCTGCTGGAGCTTGGCCACCGCGATGTCGCCTATATTGGCGGCCCGGCAGAAACCGGGGTTACCCAGTTGCGTCTGAACGGCTTCCGCCGCGCCATGGCCGAAGCCGGCGTGCCGGTGCTGGGCAGCCGTGTGCTGCACTGCGACTTCACCAGCCCGGGTGGGCACGCAGCAGCGGCGCAGGTGCTGGAGGGTAAACGGCCCACGGCGATTTTTGCCGGCAACGACATGATCGGTTTCGGCGTGCTGCGTGCTGCGGCCGAACGCAATATCAGCGTGCCCGGCGAGCTGTCGGTGATCGGCTTCGACGACATCGAGCTGAGCCGCTACGTGTATCCGCCGTTGACCACCGTGGGCCAGTCGATTCGCGAGCTGGGCGAGAGCGCCGCCTCACTGTTGCTGACACGTATAGGAACACCCCGGCAAGGCGCGGCGGAGCAACGCATTGTGGCCCCGCGCATCGTGCTGCGTGAGTCCACCGGGCCGCGCCCGGACTTGTTCAACGATTACCGCTAACGCTAAGGAAACGTCATGAATGCCAAGGTTGTGGTGGTCGGCAGCCTCAATATGGACCTGGTGGCCCGCGCCCAGCGCCTGCCCCGGGCCGGCGAAACACTCCCCGGCGAAAGCTTTTTCACCGTGCCGGGCGGCAAAGGCGCCAACCAGGCCGTGGCGGTGGCGCGGCTTGGCGGCAGCGTGGCGATGATCGGCAACGTGGGTGACGATGACTATGGCCGGCAACTGCACCGGGCCCTGTATGTCGAGGGCATCGACTGCCAGGGCGTCAGCACCTGCCCAGGGGTGTCCAGCGGTGTGGCACTGATTACCGTGGATGCCGCCAGCCAGAACTGCATCGTCATCATTCCTGGCGGCAACGGCCTGCTGACGCCGCAGTCGGTACAGCGCTTTGATGCGTTGCTGCAGGCGGCCGAGGTGGTCATCTGCCAGCTGGAAGTGCCGGCCGGCACCGTGGCCTGGACCCTGACGAGGGCGCATGAGCTGGGCAAACAGGTGATCCTGAACCCGGCGCCGGCCACCGGCCCCTTGCCGGCGGACTGGTTTGCGCGCATCGATTACCTCACGCCTAACGAAAGCGAGGCCGAAGCCCTGACCGGGGTGCCGGTGACCGACCAGGACAGCGCCCGGCGCGCCGGTGAGCGCCTGCTGCAGCTGGGGGCGGGCAAAGTGATCATCACCTTGGGCGCGCAAGGGGCCTTGCTGGTGACTGCCAAGGGCCACCAGCACTTCCCGGCGCCTGTGGTGCAACCGCTGGACACCACTGCTGCTGGCGATACCTTCATTGGCGGCTTTGCTGCCGGCCTGGTTCGGGGGCTGGAGGAGGGCGAGGCCATTGCCTTTGGCCAGCGTGCCGCCGCCTTGTCGGTTACCCGTGCCGGTGCCCAGCCGTCCATTCCCTACCTGGCGGAGCTGACACCATGAAGAAAACCCCCTTGCTGAACGTTGCCCTGTCGCGGGTCATTGCCGGCATGGGGCATGGCGATATCCTGGTGATCGGCGATGCCGGGCTGCCGGTGCCGCCGGGCGTGGAAATGATCGACCTTGCCATCACGCCCGGTCTGCCGGATTTCGCCAGTGTGTTGCGGGTAGTGCTGAGCGAGTTGCAGGTAGAGCGGCATGTGCTGGCTGAAGAAATGCAGAAAGTGGTGCCGCCGGCGCTGGTAGAGATCGAGCGGTTGAAGGGCAAGCTGGGCAAGCGCGAATGGCTGAGCCATGAAAATTTCAAGGTGCTGTCGCGCAGTGCCCGCGCGGTGGTGCGCACCGGTGAGTGCCAGCCCTACAGCAACATCGCCCTCATCTCCGGCGTCACTTTCTGAACGCGGGGGCTTTGCCCCCGATCGCCGGCTAGCCAGCTCCCAAAAGGGTGTCGCGCTGTACCTGTGGGAGCTGGCTTGCCGGCGATTGGGCCGCAGCGCGGCCCCGGAACCCTCTACCCAGGCAACAGGAGTGCCCGTATGCTCAAGCCCCTGCTACAAGGAATCGCCTTCATGGCCACAGCCACCACCCTCCAGGCGGCCCCCATCGACTTGATCATAGACACCGACCCCGGCGCCGACGACGTGGTCGCGCTGTTCCTGGCCATGGCCTCGCCTGACGAGCTCAATATCCGTGCCATCACCACCGTGGCCGGCAACGTGCGCCTGGATAAAACTTCGCGCAACGCCCGCCTGGCCCGCGAATGGGCGGGCCGCGAAGACATTCCTGTGTATGCCGGCGCCGGCCGCCCACTGGTGCGTACACCGATCTACGCCGCCGACGTTCATGGCGAAGAAGGCCTTACCGGTGTGCAGGTGCACGAGCCGAAAGCAGCCCTGGCCCAGGGTAATGCCGTGCAATACCTGGTCGATACCCTCGGCGCAGCCAAACCGCACAGCATCACCGTCGCCATGCTCGGCCCGCAGACCAATCTGGCCCTGGCATTGATCCAGCGCCCGGACATCGCCCAAGGCATCAAGGAGGTGGTGGTCATGGGCGGCGCCCACTTCAATGGCGGCAACATCACCCCGGCAGCAGAATTCAACCTCTACGCAGACCCGCACGCCGCCGAAGTGGTGCTGGCCAGCGGTGTAGCACTCACCTACCTGCCGCTGGACGTCACCCACAAGCTGCTGACCAGCGCCGCCCGCCTGAAACAACTGGCAGCCCTGAACAATCAGGCCAGCAAGCGCGTGGTCGATATCCTCAATGCCTACATCACCCACGACATGGACCTGTACGGTATGCCCGGGGGCCCGGTGCATGACGCCAGCGTCATTGCCTACCTGTTAAAGCCAGAGCTGTTCAGCGGCCGACGCATCCATATGAGCATCGACAGCCGTGAAGGCCCGACCTTCGGCCAGACCATTGCCGACTGGTACGGCGTACTCAAGCAACCAGCGAATGTGCTGTGGGTGGAGCAGGGCGATGCCCAGGGGCTGTTCGACCTGCTCAGCGCACGTCTGGCGCGATTGGAATAGCCGCGTGCGGCGCGTAGCGCTCGAACACCTGGTCGATGAAGCTGCGTGCCGCCTCGGCGCCGTTGTCCCGTACCAACAGGTCGATGGCGATCAACAGCAATTCTTCCGGTGTGCCAGGGCTGTACGCGCTCTGGCCCTCGGCCCATTTGACCTTGATGTCGGCATCGATGCTGTGGGTACTCATGAAAAGCTCTCGCTGGGGGCCCGGAACGAAGGGGGAGCACCTGACCCTGGTGCTCGATGGAGGCGGGATGCGCTCCACTTCTTGCAGCAAATCATGGCTTTGCGCCAGTGACCGTGCGCGCTAAGCATATGGCAAACGCATGGGGTTGTGCAAAATCCGGTCACGATTGCTTTTCGCCTCGGTGCTAGAGTTCAGGCAGACTTGACCGGTTTTGCAACGAATACTGAGCGGAGCTGTCGGAACAGACAGTTCCCGGACCCATTTAGGAGGCTTCATGTTCCGTACCCGTGCTTACCTGGCAACCCTGGCGGTGGCTGCTGTCCTGGCTGGTTGCAGCACAGGTGGCAACGCTGGTGGCGATGCGCCGGCCGCATCGGCTGGCAACGATGGCCGCTGCGAAGCCAGCGGCGCCGATTTTGCCATTGGCAAACCAGGCAGCGCCGAGCTGCTGGAGCAGGCGCGCAAGGGCAGTGGCTCGCAGACAGCACGCATCCTCAAGCCGCACGATGTAGTAACCCTGGAATACCGCTCCGACCGCCTGAACCTGAACGTGGACGAGCAAGGCAAGGTAACCCGCGTCAACTGCGGTTGATGCAGCTCCAAAGGCCCATGCGGCCCCTGTAGGAGCGGCCTCGTGCCGCGAAAGGGCCGCAAAGAGCAGCGTATACCGCCTGGTAAGCGCCCATAAAAAAACCCGCCACAAGGGCGGGTTTTTTCACAGCTTCCGAATTACTCCGGACGAACCTGTGCAGCCTGCATGCCCTTCTGACCGCGCTCGGCGACGAAGGAAACTTGCTGACCTTCTTTCAGGCTCTTGAAGCCGTCGGATTCGATGGCCTTGAAGTGAACGAACAGGTCGTCGCCGCCGCCTTGTGGGGTGATGAAGCCGAAGCCTTTCTCATCATTGAACCATTTGACGGTGCCGGTTTGGCGATTGGACATGGGATGAATCTCCAGAAACTTGAAATTTTTCGAAGTGCCTAGACGCCTGAGCTGTCTGGCACAGATGACATCATAGTCTAATTCTGCGGAACTAGCGCCTTTTACCTTCACCGGATGTTGATCCAGCGCAAAATAATCGTCAGCCACCACCGGCTTTAAGGTTTCAGCGCTTCGGTGCGCAGGCCTGTTGTACCACGGTCTGGGCCTTCTGCATCAGCTTGGCGTCAACGCCATCCTTGCTGTCCAGGTCGGCAATCTCGGCGTCGGTAAAATTCTTTTTGATCGCTTGTGCGCCGCAGTCGCAGTGTTTTTTCGCCGTGGCAGCGTCAACGCCCTGGCTGCCGGCCACTTGCGTGCACTGGGCGGTGTAGGCGGCCTCCTTCCCGGCTGGGAAGTTGCCGGCGTTCGCAGCCACGGGCAGCAGCAGGGCGCCAGCGGCCGCCAGGGCCAGAAGAGACGGAACTCGCATAACCAGTTACTCCTTGGGTTAAGGTCTCATCAAGAGTAGGTTGCTTCCCAAAGTCTGAGCGGTATTTTTCCGCGTTAGTTCACCGCTGCGGTGCAATTTCCAAATATTTCTGCCTGGGGTGCAACCCGCGTGCTAGCATGCTCGGCTTGTGGTCGCGCTGTGCCGGCTGCAGCTATCTTTTTTCTTTCCAGTCACTCTGGTTCGTCCCTTGCAAGCCGAAAGGCTTCTGCCACTGTGAGGCAGGCTTCCTTATAAAGGAGGGCAGGTCGGATCTTGTACTGGCTCATCCCAACCCACGTGACCTTTGGTAGGGGTCACCACTAGGAGAGGAGGCGCCATGCCCACTATTACTCTTCCCGATGGCAGTCAACGTTCGTTTGATCACGCCGTATCCGTAGCCGACGTTGCCGCTTCCATCGGCGCCGGCCTGGCCAAGGCCACCGTCGCCGGCAAGGTCGACGGTAAACTGGTCGATGCTTGCGACCTGATCAGTCACGACGCCACCCTGCAGATCATCACCCCTAAAGATGAAGAGGGACTGGAGATCATCCGTCACTCGTGCGCCCACCTGGTCGGCCACGCGGTGAAGCAGCTGTACCCGACCGCCAAGATGGTGATCGGCCCGGTTATCGACGAAGGCTTCTATTACGACATCGCCTACGAGCGCCCCTTCACTCCTGAAGACATGGCCGCCATCGAAAAGCGCATGATGGAGCTGATCGAGAAAGACTACGACGTGGTCAAGAAAGTGACCCCGCGCGCCGAAGTCATCGACGTGTTCAAGGCCCGTGGCGAAGACTACAAGCTGCGCCTGGTCGAAGACATGCCGGATGAGCAGGCCATGGGCCTGTACTACCACGAAGAATACGTCGACATGTGCCGCGGCCCGCACGTGCCGAACACCCGCTTCCTCAAGGCATTCAAGCTGACCAAGCTGTCCGGTGCCTACTGGCGCGGTGATGCCAAGAACGAGCAGCTGCAGCGCGTGTACGGCACCGCCTGGGCCGACAAGAAGCAGCTGGCTGCCTACGTTCAGCGCATCGAAGAAGCCGAAAAACGCGACCACCGCAAGATCGGCAAGCAGCTCGACCTGTTTCACCTGCAGGAAGAAGCCCCGGGCATGGTGTTCTGGCACGCCAACGGCTGGACCGTGTACCAGGTACTCGAGCAGTACATGCGCCAGGTTCAGCGCGCCAACGGCTACCTGGAAATCAAGACGCCGCAGGTTGTCGACCGTATTTTGTGGGAGCGTTCCGGCCACTGGTCCAACTACGCCGAGAACATGTTCACCACTTCGTCGGAAAGCCGTGACTACGCGGTAAAACCGATGAACTGCCCGTGCCACGTGCAGGTGTTCAACCAGGGCCTGAAAAGCTACCGCGACCTGCCGCTGCGCCTGGCCGAGTTCGGCGCCTGCCACCGTAACGAGCCGTCCGGTGCCCTGCATGGCATCATGCGTGTGCGTGGCTTCGTACAGGATGACGCGCACATCTTCTGCACCGAAGAACAGGTGAAGAAAGAAGCCGCCGACTTCATCAAGCTGACCCTGGACGTGTACAAGGACTTCGGCTTCAGCGACATCGCCATGAAGCTGTCCACTCGTCCGGCCAAGCGTGTTGGTTCCGAAGAGCTGTGGGACCGTGCCGAAAGCGCACTGGCCGACGCCCTGAACGAATCGGGCCTTGAGTGGGAGTACCAGCCAGGCGAGGGCGCCTTCTACGGCCCGAAAATCGAGTTTACCCTGCGCGACTGCCTCGGCCGTAACTGGCAGTGTGGTACCCTGCAGTACGACCCGAACCTGCCAGAGCGTCTGGACGCCAGCTACATCGCCGAAGACAACAGCCGTGTTCGCCCGGTCATGCTGCACCGTGCCATCCTCGGTTCGTTCGAGCGCTTCATCGGCATGCTGATCGAGCACTACGCTGGCGTGTTCCCGGCGTGGCTGGCACCGACCCAGGCGGTGATCATGAATATCACCGACAAACAGGCCGATTTCGCCCTAGAGGTTGAGAAATCTCTGAACGGTAGCGGTTTCCGTGCCAAGTCGGACTTGAGAAATGAGAAGATCGGCTTTAAAATCCGCGAGCATACTTTGCTCAAGGTCCCGTACCTTTTGGTTATAGGGGATCGCGAAGTCGAAACGCAGACCGTTGCAGTGCGTACTCGCGAAGGCGCAGACCTGGGCTCCATGCCCGTCGCCCAATTCGCTGAGCTTCTGACACAAGCGGTTTCCCGGCGTGGTCGCCAAGAATCGGAGTAATGACTATTAAGCGTGAAATGAGAAACGATAAGCGTGCTGTACCGAAGGCCCCGATCAACGAGAATATCTCGGCCCGCGAGGTTCGGTTAATTGGCGCAGACGGCGAGCAGGTTGGCATCGTCTCGATTGATGAAGCGCTGCGTATCGCTGATGAAGCGAAGCTGGATCTGGTAGAAATCTCTGCAGACGCGGTACCACCGGTCTGCAAGGTCATGGACTACGGCAAGCACCTCTTCGAGAAGAAGAAGCAGGCCAACGAAGCCAAGAAAAACCAGAAGCAGATCCAGATTAAAGAAATCAAGTTTCGTCCAGGGACGGAGGATGGGGATTACCAGGTAAAACTACGCAACCTGGTACGTTTCCTTACCGATGGGGACAAGGCCAAGATCTCTCTGAGATTCCGTGGTCGTGAGATGGCCCACCAGGAGCTGGGCATGGAGCTGTTGAAGCGGGTTGAAGCTGACCTGCTTGAATACGGCACCGTTGAGCAGCATCCGAAGATGGAAGGACGCCAGCTTATGATGGTCATCGCCCCCAAAAAGAAGAAGTAATCTCCCGGGCACGGCAGGCCTGATGATTATTGTGTAATTTTTTTCGAATGCGGAGTTCAACATGCCAAAAATGAAAACCAAGAGCGGTGCTGCGAAGCGCTTCCTGAAGACAGCTTCGGGCTTCAAGCACAAGCACGCTTTCAAGAGCCACATCCTGACCAAAATGTCGACCAAGCGTAAGCGTCAACTGCGCGGTGCCAGCTTGCTGCACCCGTCTGACGTGGCAAAAGTCGAGCGCATGCTGCGCGTTCGTTAATTCTGGTTAAGATAGAGGAAGTTACTCATGGCTCGTGTTAAGCGTGGCGTCATCGCTCGTAAGCGTCACAAGAAAATTCTGAAACTGGCTAAAGGTTACTACGGTGCACGCTCGCGCGTATTCCGCGTAGCCAAGCAAGCGGTCATCAAGGCAGGCCAATACGCCTACCGCGACCGTCGCCAGAAGAAGCGTCAGTTCCGCGCACTGTGGATCGCTCGTATCAACGCCGGTGCTCGCAACAACGGTCTGTCCTACAGCCGTCTGATTGCTGGCCTGAAAAAGGCTTCGATCGAAATCGACCGTAAGGTTCTGGCCGATCTGGCAGTGAACGAAAAAGCGGCGTTTGCTGCGATTGTCGAGAAAGCTAAAGCCGTTCTGGCTTAAGTACCCGCGACAATCACCCGGCGGCGCTAGCGCCGTCGGGCATTGAACGTCATCGATAGGGGAAGAGCCTTCAAAGCTCTTCCCCTATTTTCGTATCTGGAGTCTGTACATGGAAAACCTGGATGCGCTGGTCTCCCAAGCCCTAGAGGCCGTGGAGCGCGCTGAAGACATCAATGCCCTGGAACAGATCCGGGTTAACTATCTCGGCAAGAAGGGCGAGCTGACCCAGGTGATGAAGACCCTGGGCAACCTGCCAGCCGAAGAGCGGCCGAAAGTCGGCGCGCTGATCAACGACGCCAAAGAGCGCGTCACCGTTGTGCTCAATGCCCGCAAGGCCGCCTTTGAAGAAGCCGAGCTCAGCGCTCGCCTGGCTGCCGAATGCATTGACGTCACCCTGCCAGGCCGCGGCCAGGCCACCGGTGGCTTGCACCCGATCACCCGTACACTCGAGCGCATCGAGCAGTTCTTCACCCACATCGGCTACGGCATCGCCGAAGGCCCAGAGGTCGAAGACGACTACCACAACTTCGAAGCGCTCAACATCCCCGGCCACCACCCGGCCCGGGCGATGCACGACACCTTCTACTTCAATGCCAACATGCTGCTGCGTACCCACACCTCGCCGGTGCAGGTGCGGACCATGGAGTCCACCCAGCCGCCCATTCGCATTGTGTGCCCGGGCCGCGTATATCGCTGCGACTCGGATATCACCCACTCGCCGATGTTCCACCAGGTCGAAGGCCTGCTGATCGATCGCGATATCAACTTCGCCGACCTCAAGGGCACCATCGAAGAATTCCTGCGCGTATTCTTCGAGAAAGAACTGGCGGTGCGTTTCCGCCCATCGTTCTTCCCCTTCACCGAGCCGTCCGCCGAAGTCGACATCCAGTGCGTGATGTGTTCCGGCAACGGCTGCCGCGTGTGCAAGCAGACCGGCTGGCTGGAAGTGATGGGCTGCGGCATGGTGCACCCAAGCGTGCTGCGCATGTCCGGCATCGACCCTGAAGAGTTCCAGGGCTTCGCCTTCGGCATGGGCGCCGAGCGCCTGGCCATGCTGCGCTATGGCGTCAACGATTTGCGTCTGTTCTTCGATAACGACCTGCGGTTCCTTGCCCAATTCCGCTAGGCCCAATCGACGCACATTCTAGGAGAACAGCATGAAATTCAGTGAACAGTGGCTGCGCGGTTGGGTAAACCCGCAAGTCTCCCGTGACGAACTGGTCGCCCGCCTGTCCATGGCCGGCCTCGAAGTCGACAGCGTTACCCCCGCTGCCGGCCAGTTCAGCGGCATTGTCGTGGGCGAAATCCTCGCCACCGAACAACACCCGGACGCCGACAAGCTGCGCGTATGCCAGGTGACCAACGGCCAGGAAACCTTCCAGGTCGTGTGCGGCGCGCCTAACGCCCGCCCAGGCATCAAGGTCCCGTTCGCGATGATCGGTGCCGAGCTGTCTGGCGACTTCAAGATCAAAAAGGCCAAGCTGCGCGGCGTCGAGTCCTTCGGCATGCTGTGCTCGGCGGCCGAGCTGGAAATCAGCGAAGAGAACGACGGCCTGCTGGAACTGGCGGCTGATGCCCCGGTTGGCGAAAACATTCGCACCTACCTGAGCCTGGACGACGCCAGCATCGAAATCGGCCTGACGCCGAACCGCGGTGACTGCCTGTCCATCGCCGGCCTGGCCCGTGACGTCAGCGCCCTGTACGACACCCCGGTCACCCGCCCGGTGGTGCCTGCCGTAGCGCCTGCCCACGACGAAGTGCGCCCGGTCGAAGTCAGCGCCCCGGCGGCCTGCCCACGCTACCTGGGCCGCGTTATCCGTAACGTCGACCTGAGCAAGCCGACCCCACTGTGGATGGTCGAACGCCTGCGCCGCAGCGACGTGCGCAGCATCGACGCCGCCGTCGACATCACCAACTACGTGATGCTCGAACTCGGCCAGCCGATGCACGCCTTCGACCTGGCAGAAATCAACGGCGGCATCCGCGTACGCATGGCCGAAGAGGGCGAAAAGCTCGTCCTGCTCGACGGCCAGGAAGTTGCCCTGCGCGCCGACACCCTGGTCATCGCCGACCACACCCGCGCCCTGGCCATCGCCGGCGTGATGGGTGGCGAGCACAGCGGTGTGAACACCGAAAAAACCCGCGACCTGTTCCTGGAAAGCGCCTTCTTCGAGCCGATTTCCGTCGCCGGTAAAGCCCGTTCCTACGGCTTGCACACCGATGCCTCGCACCGCTACGAGCGCGGCGTCGACTCGCAGCTGGCCCGCGAAGCCATCGAGCGCGCCACCCAGCTGCTGCTGGACATCGTCGGCGGCGAAGCCGGGCCGGTGGTCGAAGCTGTCAGCGAACAGCACCTGCCGCAAGTGGCCCCAGTTACCCTGCGCGCCGAACGCATCACCCAGATGCTCGGCATGGAAATGGACCCAGCCCAGGTCGAGCAACTGCTCAACGCCCTGGAACTGACCACGACCCGTGATGGGGAAGGGCAGTGGACCGTAACCGTCCCAAGCCACCGCTTCGACATCAGCCTGGAAGTGGACCTGATCGAAGAGCTGGCCCGCCTGTACGGCTACAACAACCTGCCGGTTCGCTACCCGCAAGCCCGCCTGGCCCCACAGGGCAAGCCGGAAACCCGCGGTGACCTGCCAACCCTGCGCCGCCTGCTGGTTGCCCGCGGCTACCAGGAAGCCATCACCTACAGCTTCATCGACCCGAAACTGTTCGAACTGTTCAGCCCGGGCGTAGAGCCGCTGTTGCTGGCCAACCCCATCTCCAACGACATGGCCGCCATGCGTGCATCCCTGTGGCCGGGCCTGGTCAAGGCACTGCAGCACAACCTGAACCGCCAGCAAGACCGCGTGCGCCTGTTCGAAAGCGGCCTGCGCTTCGTCGGCCAGCTGGGTGACCTGCAGCAACAGCCTATGATCGCCGGCGTCATCACCGGTAGCCGCCTGCCAGAAGGCTGGGCCAACGGCCGCGACGGCGTCGACTTCTTCGACGTCAAAGCCGACGTGGAAGCCCTGCTGGGCTACTCCGGCGCCCTGAGCGACTTCACCTTCAGCGCCGGCAAACACCCAGCCCTGCACCCAGGCCAGACCGCCGCCATCGAGCGCGACGGCAAACTGGTCGGCTATCTCGGCGCCATCCACCCAGAGCTGGCCAAAGCCCTGGGCCTGGACCGCCCGGTGTTCCTGTTCGAGCTGGTGCTGGGCGACGTGGTCGAAGGCCGCCTGCCGAAATTCAGCGAGCTGTCCAAGTTCCCGGAAACCCGTCGTGACCTGGCTTTGATTGCAGGACGTGATGTAGCTTCTAGCGCGGTGCTTGAATTAATTCGTGACAATGCAGGCGAATGGCTCACAGACCTCAGGCTGTTTGATGTCTACCAAGGTAAAGGCATTGATCCTGATAGAAAAAGCCTTGCCGTTGGCTTGACCTGGCAGCATCCATCGCGCACTCTTAACGACGATGAGGTGAACACTACCCTGCAAAACATCCTCACCTCGCTCGAACAAAGGTTGAACACCACGTTAAGGAAATAACGGCATGGGTGCTCTGACGA
The DNA here is from genome assembly GCF_000412675.1 of Pseudomonas putida NBRC 14164. Taxonomy (NCBI): domain Bacteria; kingdom Pseudomonadati; phylum Pseudomonadota; class Gammaproteobacteria; order Pseudomonadales; family Pseudomonadaceae; genus Pseudomonas; species Pseudomonas putida. Next base: position 2,187,447 of record NC_021505.1, read on the forward strand.
AAGCTGAGATGGCCGAAAGGCTGTACGAGGAGCTGGGGCTTAACAAGCGTGAGGCCAAGGAGCTGGTCGAGCTGTTTTTCGAAGAAATTCGGCACGCACTTGAAGAGAACGAGCAGGTCAAGCTGTCCGGTTTCGGCAACTTCGACCTTCGCGACAAACGCCAGCGGCCGGGCCGCAACCCCAAGACAGGGGAAGAGATCCCGATCACTGCACGGCGCGTCGTCACCTTTCGTCCAGGGCAGAAGTTGAAGGCCCGGGTTGAGGCCTATGCTGGAACCAAGCCATAACGACGAACTGCCCCCCATACCGGGCAAACGCTACTTCACCATTGGTGAAGTGAGTGAGTTGTGTGCTGTAAAGCCACACGTGCTGCGGTATTGGGAGCAGGAGTTCGACCAGCTTAACCCTGTGAAGCGGCGGGGAAACCGGCGGTATTACCAGCGGCAGGATGTGCTGATGATCCGCCAAATTCGTGCGCTGCTTTATGACCAGGGGTTCACCATTGGCGGGGCTCGATTGAGGCTTTCCAGTGATGAGGCTAAGGATGAATCCAGCCAGTACAAGCAGCTGATTCGGCAGATGATTGTTGAGTTGGAGGATGTGCTGGTGGTTTTGAAGAAGTGAGCTGGGATTTTTCTGATGGGTGGAAATTTTTTTGAGAAAAAGCTTTCATTTATCAGAGGGTTAGGGTACATTCTTCAACGTTCTCGGCAAGATTGAGAACATGCTTCAAGCCCAGTCGGGGCGTAGCGCAGCCCGGTAGCGCACTTGCATGGGGTGCAAGGGGTCGAGTGTTCGAATCACTCCGTCCCGACCATTATTGAAACGAAAAAGCCACCTACGGGTGGATTTTTTGTTTGTTCAGTAAAAAAGTGCACTACAAGTCTTGCAGCCAGTTTGCCTGTCAAGTGTGCTCTATACGCATTCGGTATTCTCTTTCGGGGTTAGCGTTTGTCGCCCCCAGTTAGGTACTTGACCGAATGCGGCAGTGGCTCAGGGTCCGCTGCCACGAGCCGGGGGATCTAAACTCCCGTCCGCGTAAACACATTGATAGGCGGTTGAACGAGCGGCGGACTTCTCAGGTAAGAGATATTCCCGTCTCCAAACGCACACTGTCCATTTCCCACTGCCGTACAGCTAATTCGAGGCCTTTATAAAAGGCAGGTGCTGTTCATCTTTCACTAATAAACAATCTGTGTCTAAGTTAAAAGGCAGGATCCTCAGTTGAAGCCGATTTCCGTAATCGAAAATCGGGAGTTCATTCTGTAATTTTGACCAGTATGGATAAATTAATACTAGTTTGGGTGCGTTTTTGTCATTCCAGTACTTATGTCCGTAGGCAAAAAGCTGATAAAAATCCGCCTGGCTTACATAATAATTGCTCTCGTGCTTTTGCGAGTCAATACGCTTCCACTTGGTGTCCAGAATCCACCTTTGTGAAGGTAAGTCAATCAATATGTCTGGCCTCAGGCAGAACCTACTCTTGCCCTCGTGTTCACACAAGTATCTGTTCCCGGACTGGGTTCTCATTTGAGCTTCGGTCGTGAGTCTACGATTTAGCCAATTCTGCACATATCGCTCGAATAGCCGCTCCATCGGGAACAGTAGGCTAATGCCGGAAGTCTTGCCTGCCACCGCCAGAGGCATGTGTTGACTCAGAATCAACTCGCACCATGGCTTGATTGGCTTGTAGTGGCTCATCAGCCTATTATCGCTCCAAGCGCCTAAATCTTGAGTGATATTTTGGCTACGAGGAACGCTAGCTAGAAGTGCCTGCAATTCAATAGCTAGTCGCCAGTTCTGGTCGTTTTTTGTGAGTTTAGCCACTTGCTCCAATGCGAGCTTAAGCAGTCGGTTCTCGGCACGATCCGGCACAAATATGTAATGGCGAATGGAAAAATTGTGCTGTCGTCCTGGTGGCTGGCGCATTTGTGCGACCACATTTAGCTGGCCTCGAAGATAACGTTGCTCTTCTTCGATTCGTTGGTAGTCAAAACGTAGGCCGCGCTTCAGCAACAAGTCTAGCTCGTAGAGAAACTGTTCCATTAGCCATTCACTGAGTGGTGCGTCAAAAGTTTCGACGTTAGCAGCGCCAGCTTTTCGCGGCTTCAACTGGAGCGCGTTTTGAATGAGTTTCCATAACAGCTGGCGACTTTTTACTACACAGTCGTCCTGCTCATGATGCTTAGGAAGAATCTCTAGACGTGTACCGCACGGGGTCTCCAGCACGCCTACGTATGAGTCCCACTTCAAGGTGCGGCGATTGGTGAGCTTGAGCAGACTTGTACCGCTACCTTCGGCGCCGCCATTGAAATCGCACAACCAATCGAAAGCGCTTTGGGATACCTGCGCCAGGTCAAGAGTGGCGTGCACGTCGTCGGTAGTCAGACGTGCATACTCGCGGATCGTTATATTGGTTTTCACGACTCTTGATTCTGAAGGTGACTCAGCAGATTACGGCCGAGGGTACGCGTATTTAGTCTATGACCGGTTTCGCCTTGGATGCTCATACCTATCTGATTTGCCAATTCTCGCAGCGCTGGGTGTGTGGGCTGTTGCGGACGCCCTTGGTGCAATACTTCGATGGAGCCACTGTTGAGCTCTCGTAAGACGAAGTCACCGGATGAGGCTTCCCGTTTCACGACCTCGAGACTGGCTGGGATCTGAATGTCGAGGATACGGAGGAAGGCTTCCAGCCGTTGAAATGCCTCTTCGTTAACTTCCCAAGAAAATTCTTCCAGACCTGCACCGACGTCACTGCCAAACAATTCTTCTACTTGGCTTGGTAGCTTGCGTACAAATTGATCGCAAGGTGATTTGCGATGATCATTCAAAACCCATGCTATACGCTGCCAATCCTCGAAGAAGTATTCTTGTAGTAGCGGGAACACTTGGTTCCGGAAAATCTCTTCCAGTCGTGAGAGCGAGGCGTCGTTCTGCAATGGTATAAAGTAGGCATGGCCCAGACGGTGGTCCCGGTCCAGTAGCGCTTCTATCCGCTGATTCATCACGCGCAACAGCTGCCCGATGTGCAGCTGGTTTTCGATCAGAACATTATCTAGCAGCTCGGGCTTTGGTGGCATTTCACGGAACGTGAATCGGCGCCGCAGGGCAATATCTAATCCGGCAAGGGAGCGGTCGACGGTATTCATGGTGCCAATCAAGAACAGGTTGTTTGGGACGCTGAATGACTTTTTTGAATAAGGCAGCACTACCGAGAGCGCTTCATCCGCGCCCGCGCGCTTACTCGGCTCTATGAGAGTGATAAGTTCGCCGAATATTCGTGACATATTGCCCCGGTTGATTTCATCGATGATCAACACTCGCGCGTCATTGACTCGGGGGCCACCGGTGGGCTCGAGCAGGCGCTCGACCACGGCCGCAAAAAGATTCTGGTAACCGTTCACGAGATATTTCTCAAGGTCCGACTCGGCTACCCGTTCGAAAACCCGTTTTTGGCGAATGTCCTCCACCGTTATGCGTCCATCTCGAACGTATGAGAGGAGCTGACGGATAATGCTCAGCGGAAGAGGCAGGCTACCCCCGCTGGGCTTATCGAACTCGATTTGCTCGCTACCGACTTTACGCACAACGTAGTTGCCAAATCGTTGGTCTACCTGGAGGGCGAATTCTCCAGCATTAGAAGCTGTACCGAGCAGTCCTGCGAGCTTTTCCCGATCCAAGGTTGAGCTGCTCATCTCATACAGAGTCATCTGGCTGAACTGGCCGTTGAGCAGTTCGGTGTGAGGCAGGGAAGGGCTGTATTCACGGAGCCACTTCACTGACCTCATTTGTGAGTAACCCGTATCGAACTCTGCGTGAGGCTTGAATTGGTAGTCGCCGGTGATTTCTGCGATGGCGCGGAACTTGAAGTTACCATCCGACACCACAATCAGATCACCCATTTTCATGCGCGTGACGAAGGCTGTCACGCTCGTGATGCGATAGTCGTTGGTTGGGTTGGCAGGAATTATGCCTGCCGAAGCGAAGCGTTGCTGAACCTCTTGGCGGCTAGTACAACCCGTAAAATCGATATCTTCGCCATATCCCAGCAACACATATTCGCCTTGCAAACACTCATCGTAAACGTGGGAATCGTCTCCCAGGGTATTTCCAAGGGACATCTTCCATACCCGTCGACCTTTCAGGTCGCTTGGTGCTTGAGCCTGGTGCGTCACCTTTGCGGCTGCGGCCTCACACATCGACTTGAAGACACCGTCCACGACTTCATAACGCAACTGCTGAGTGCTTTCATCGGTGGTTGCGCGTAAGCCTTCTACGAAGTCCTCGTAGCTGAAGCTTTGGTGGAATGTGACGAAGCGCACTCTATCCTGTTGGACGAGTTCATCGAATCGACGCTTGAGCACAGCGCGGTTTTTCTGGTGCTCCCGAAGCGTCTCAGGATCCAAAATTTCTAGTGCCAGATCGATAGTCGCATAGGTTTTCCCGGTACCAGGTGGCCCGAAAAGCACTTGGTTCAACGCCACGCCGCGTTCCTTCAATGCAAATGCTCCACTGCCGCTAGATCCATAGGAGATGAAGTTGGACCCTAGCGTTCTCCAGGTATGTAACCAGACGTCAGGGGTAACCGTCTTGGCGCGCGGCCCCATTGCGCTGGTTCGATGAATAGCTGCGCTAATCCTACACTGATAACGGTCTTTTCCTACAGAGATGGGCGCACATTCGATGGGGAAGCAGGGGCTTGTGAAGGGTCAACTTTTTGGGCCGTTTTGCTCTCCTATCTGGAGCAGCTTCTCTGCCGGAAGTGATCAATGGACGGCACAAAAGCCGGCGGCGGTGTTTAGCTCACTCTAGAGGTCGATGTAGGAATAACGCTGGCCGCACGTAGAGTTGGAGCAGGTGGAGCCTAGCTTGAGGGAGGCGATGCTGAATGTCGTGAGGTGGCGAGTACTTGCCTGGGTATGGCTAGAGGGAATAGCGCCGCGTTGCAATTCTCAAAAAGCGAGCGGGCTTCATTTCTCAGCCTACCCGAGACTTTGCGTCAATGGAGGTTTTGGTGTCGCACTCAATGGAGTTGAATCTGAGGCCATTTAGGGGGCGATCGAATCAGGGCAATTAGTCGCTCAGCATTGTGCTTTGCGGAGTGACACTTGTGGCGTTGGAGTTGTTTAAGCGTGGTTGCTCAGAGAGGGTCAGGTAGTTGGAGCGCCTTCAAAACCTCGGGTCGAGGCAGATCTTGAAGGCATCACGTGAGGGGTAGTTCAGCGCATCATTCCCAGCTCTGCATCATCCATCAGTGCTTTGGCTAAAGCGCAGAGGTAGTGGGATGCCCAAATCAGCTGTGGCTTATCTTCCATCAAGCCATCCAAGGTCATATCCCGTGCATACCCCATCAGCTCCGATGCCTGCTCCCGCGCACTCTGGCAAGGGATACCGGCTTCAATACGAAACAGCGGATGGGTCTGGTTTTCACCCTGATAGAAGGTGGTTTTACCGACGGTGAATTTGGTTTCTTCTGTGGACATTGGTCAATCTCCCCGAAATCTCTAGTGCCTGGGCTGGCCTCTCGCCGGCAAGCCAGCTCCCACAAGTGCTGCATAGGCTTCAAGATCTGCGACATGGCTCAGATCCATGTGGAGGCTCGGCTTGCAGGCGTTTGGGGGCCTGGGCGACACATCAATTTGGCTTCAGTGCGAAGTCCCAGGCTCAGTAGGCATCTGCACCTGGGCTATTGCGGACTCCAGTAAAGCCCGCAGCGTCTCCAGTTCATGCATCGAGGTCATCATCAAAATCGATGCTGGCGACTTAGGCTGTAGCAGCATCGCCTGATGCACGACAGTCGTAGCGCAAAGCGCGTAGTCCGAGGCTTCGATGAGGGTGTCTTCGAGGCAGAGAGTTTTGTGGGGTGGATCTGGAACGATCTTGAGCATGGTGAAGCTCCAACGTATAGGGAGGAGCTACCACGGCCATGCCGTCAAGCAATGGGTGGTAGCTGTACGCGGGTTGACGGACCGAGACGTTGGCACTCGGCGCACCACAGGGTGCCCGCACGTACAGCCACCATAAAAGTGTGCACATGAGGACAGCGTCATCGGTCCGTCAAAACCGGTCGCCGAATTGGCAGCGACGGATCGAGACTAGGGCTGACTATTTCCATGTGCAACGAAAAACAGGCGCGAGGAGTATCTTTGGGAAATGGCCTACAAGGAAGGGGTTATTTCTGATTTTTCGACCCGTTGCCGTTCCTCAAGACGTCGACAGGAAACATGCGGGCAAAAGAAAGCCCGCCGAGGCGGGCTAAGTACTATCACGTAGGGATAGCTTGATACTGCCCAAGCCACTGTGAAAATTGGGTGAAAGAAAAATCCCCAGAATGTGATCAACCAGAAACGTTAGCGGGGCCTCGCGCCCTTTACAGCTGGGCTTTCTGCCGCTGGTAGCGCTGAAAACGGGTAACAGCGATCTGGACGGCAGCTGCCACGAGGCACAGCAGGCCGATTTTCCAGCTGCCCTCCAGGCCGTAATGCTCGGCGATTTTCCCAGTGAGGATGACGCTAACGAAAATGGCGAAAGGCAGTATCAATTTGTTCATCGGGTCTTCCAGCAAGCTGCAAATGGCTTGGGTGAGGATGCAGGTCACCCAGCGGAAATGACGCGATCTTAGCAAATCCGTTTGCGGCTTTGTGGTCACATCCACAGCGGCTGCGCGGTCTGCTGTCTGTAGCGCGATAATGGCAAAGGGGCAGCATGGACTTCCGCCATTCGGCCCTCGAAACTGATCCACTCTCATCTCGACCAGGGCAGGTCATGAATAACCTGAAACGGACCACCTTTCTCATGCTACTGCTGGCAGTAGCCTCGTTAACCGCCTGCGTCCCTTGGAAACGCGAACGCGCCGCCTACGCGGACCTTTGCGAGTCCGAGTTCCAGTTCAAGGTGCCAGGGCCGCAGGGTGAGACCACGCTCTACCTGGAAACCTACCTCTATGACCACGCTGCTCTATGGGGCGAAAAGGCCTACGAGCAAGCCCTGTACGTGCAGTACCCGGGCGAGAAGTACTCGCGGCAGGAATTTTATGTGCAAATGGTCGCCTACAACAAAGACCGTCAGCGCCCATCGACTGATTCCAAGCGTGGTGAGCCGCCGATACCGGTGCTGTACGACAGCCGTCAGGCTTACATTACCTTAGAAGACGGTTCGCGCCTGAATGCACGGCCCGAGGTGTACGTGGGCGTCAACGAGACTTACGACTTTCCGTTGGTGAATGAGAAGACCGCTCGGCGATCGCCGTACGACATCAACAGCGATGAAGTGCACCGGATGATTCCCAAGATGACCAACAACAAGCGCTATGGCTCGGCGTATGTGATTTTCCAGACGGACAAGTTTGATGCGGATTCAAAATGGACGATTCATCTGGGGGCACTGGATGTGCTGGGCCGCAAGGTGGAGATTCCGCCGTTGAGGCTCTGTTATCACCCTGTGAAGAAATGGATCGGGATTGAGCCGCTGATGAGGCCTTAAGGGTATTTCCGAAGTGGGCCGGGGTGGGGCTGGGCCTGAGGTCGGACAGCTATGGCCAATGGGGCCGCTTTGCGGCCCATCGCAGGCAAGCCAGCTCCTACAGGTGCGTTGCATGGCTTGCATTTGGGGCTTGAGGCTTGGGCAGCCGTGGTCAGTCAACCCATCGCCACAGTGGCTCATCCAGCAAACCGACACCTCGCAACTGGGTTTGCCCGTGGTGCTTCTCAAGCTCCAGCACATTGCACCCGTCGCACGCGGTCAATGCGTCGATCAGCGGCTTGCTGTGCGACACCACCCACACCTGGCTACGTTGCGAGGCGGGGATGATCAGGCGGGCCAGCGCAGGTAGCAGGTCGGCATGCAGGCTGGTTTCCGGTTCGTTCAGCACCATCAGTGACGGCGGGCGGGGTGTCAGCAGCGCTGCCATCAGCAACAGGTACCTCAAGGTGCCATCGGACAATTCAGCACCCCCTAACGGGCGCAGCAGCCCATGTTGGTGTAGCCGCACGCTGAACAGCCCGCCCGGCGGTGCATCAATCGCCAGGCGGCTGCCGGGAAACGCGTCGTCCAGCGCCGCTACCAGGTCTTCGACATCACCTATCTCGATAATGGTCTGCAGCGCCGAAGCGAGGTTGCGGCCGTCGTGATGCAACACTGGCGACCGGGTACCCAGCTGTGGCTGTCGACAAGGCGCGTCGCGGTCGATGCGAAAGTGGTCGTAGAACCGCCAGCTGTTGATGAACGCGCGCAGCTCACCAATCTCCGGCGCCTGGCGGGGCCGGCCGACGATGTTGAAGAAGCTCTCGCCGCTGTCAGCATGCTGATCCAGCACTGCCCAGCCGTTGCCTTCGCGGGCCCGCACCATGGCGTTCTTGCGCTCGACCAGCAAGGAGGCGGGCCGATAGGCACCAGCGCCCCAGATGGCCTCGCACTTTATCTCAGGGTCGAGCATGAACGCGGTTGGATACGGCAGGGGAATCGGCAGGCCGAGGGAGATGGCAAAACCGAAGTCCTCGGTGGCAAAGCCCAGGCGCAGGCGCCTGGCTTCGCTCGGGTGCTGGCCTTGGATGGGCACTTCGCCGCGCTTCATCCGTGCGCTGGTTGCCGGGCCGGCCCACCAGGTCGAATCCAGCCCGCCTTCACGGGCGAGGGCTTCGATCACGCCGCCCTGGGCGGTTTCGGCCAGCAGGCGCAGGGCCTTGTACAGGTTGGATTTGCCGCTGCCGTTGGCACCAGTCACCAGGTTGAGTTGGCCCAGCGGCAGTACCAGGTGGTTGATCGAGCGGTAGTTGCCGATGGCGAGGGTAGTGAGCATGCAGTGCTTTCCAGCGTGTACCAAGCGACCGATTGTGGCCGAAGCGGGGCTGCCTTGCCAGCTTCATCAGGTATTCAGCCGCGTGCCTGCAAGGCCGCTGGCTAGCGTTAATGAACCTGGCCAGGCCACTTGCGCTGGGTAGCCAGCGCAAGCAACTCACGCTGCCCCGAAATACCCAGCTTGCGGTACAGCCGCTTGATATACGTAGCCGCACTCGAACGCTGAATACCCATGCTCACGCTAATGTCCTCAACCTCACACCCAGCCAGCATCAGTTGCAGCAGCTCCTGGTCACGCCGGGTCAGTTCCGGGTACAGGCTGACAACCCGTTCACTGAGCAGTGCCGGCATTTCATTGGCTTCGAGATAGGCCCGGTAATGAAGGCGCGAGATTTGTACGATCAGCGGGGCGGCTGTTTCGATGACGTTGATCTCGTTGGGTGAGAAGCGGCCGTGCTCGCGGCCTCGGTAGAAGTTTATCGACAGCCAGCGGTTGCCCTCGCAATGGGTCAGCAGGGCGACGCGTTCGGAGATTTGCGGTAGCTCGTAACAGATGCGTCGGTAGTCGCGGTGGGCGATGTCTTCGATGGCCTGGCGTTGCACCATGATGCGGTCGGCGGTCGACAGGGCAGGGCGCGCGGTCATTGCCTGTTGGTTGCCATCCATGCTGTAGAAGCGTTCGGCGTAGTTGCTGGAGATTCTGGGTAGCTCGATCATGCGTGCGCGGTCGGCGAACGAGATGACTTGCGGGCTGCGGTTGGGGCTGTAGGCGAAGATGGTGCATTGGGCCAAGGGGACTTGGGCGCTGACCAGTTTCAGCATGTCGGCCGCTAGCATCTTGTCGTGGCCTTGCCCTACGCGTGATAGCAGGGTGGCTGTTTGCTCGATGCTTAGGCGAAAGTCGGTCTTGGATGCGCGTAATGGCCAGAATTCCATGCTGCACTCCCTTGGGCTCGGCAGGTTTTATTATTGTGGGCGGCCCCTCGGGCGGTGTTGCCGCACAGAATACCTAATCCATAGCCGAAACAAGGCCACGAAGGCGGCGCGACAGAAAAATATGCGACGCGATGACCTGAAAAAAGCTGAGGTGACCTACCAGGTTTCAGTGGCGCTTACTGCTGAGGGCTTCTACGGCATAGGTCGAAAGCCTGCAAATACCCAGCGCCTTGGCGATCAGCGGCACACGCCAGCTTGGCCGGTCACCCGCAGCCAAGCGTTCGGCCAGCATGATTGCCCCGGCCAGCAGCATGACGGGAATGTGCCCATGGTGGACCAGCAGCGGTACCAGCATCCAGGCCCAGCATGCGCCGATGCACCACACCCCGTGGCTCAGGCCGAAACCCAGGCAGTCCCGGTCTGCCTTCCACCCGAACAGGCCGATACGCTGCAGCCGGTGCCCCCGGTTGAGCGCTGCCCGGTGCCACGGGCTGGCAGACCAAAGTACGGCCAGCAGTACGCTCAGGCCGAGGGCGCTGTCAGGGAAGACCAGCGACAGCAGCAGCGCAATTGCGCTGAGCAACAGCCCGGCGGCCATCCACAGGGTGCTGTAGCCCAGCAAAAAACCAACCAGCGCGCGCACACGCCGACGTGGCAGGCTGGAGCGCCAAACATGCATGAGTGGCATTGCCAGCAGGGGCGGCATCATCGCAACCAGCATCAGTGCCCAACTGCTCAGCACCTCATGCAATGGGGTCATGACCAGCTCGGCCCGTATGGCGCTGAACCACAGCGCCGCTACGTCCAGGCCCTCTGCGCTGATGCAAAACGCCGCGTAAGCAGCATGCCCATTGTTGTAGATGCACAACACCAGGCCGACCCCGGCCGTTGCGAACAGCAACGGCCAGGGTGCCCGAGTGAAACCGCGCAGTATCGAACCCGGTTTGGCCATGCCCGCGATCAGCTCACGATGCCCGTGCGTTTGACCACGCTGATCCGCTCGACCGTCACCGGTGTGTTTGCCGAAATCTGCTCGCCTGGTACCAGGGTTACCTGCAGGTGTGCCGGGTCGAAGGTGCCGCTGGCCATCAGTCGCTGGGCCAGGTCGGTAATGTCGAGCGTATAGCCAAGGCCGTTACCGCCATGGCCAGAGTCGGTTTTGGACGCCACGTTCAAGCCGAACAGCGTGAGGCTACCGGCGTGAAGCTCAGGGTGGTTTTCGGGGGGCGCGCCGGCGGGAAGGTTGACATACACATCAAGCAGCGGTGAGGGCGCTTTGCCACGTACTGATTCAAGTCGCAGATACAACCGGGTAACTTGCTCACCCGCAACGCTGGCGCCAAGTGCTGCCACGCCCGCGCGAGTGCTTGCGGGGTCGAGATCAACATGGGTGACGACCGGGGCAGCGCCTACAGTCACCACCGAGGCGTTGGCGCCAATAGGTACAACGCTTTGCTGGTCGGGTGAACCCATGCTGACTCGCGCCACGCCTAGCACTCCTGGTGTTACGCCGGTGCCGATGCTCAAGTTGTCGTAGGGGCGGTGCAGGCTGCCCTCTGGGAGTGTATCGCGGCTGGTGAATGTAATGCCGGATGCAGCGCTGCCTGTTTGCGGCACGATGAAAACCCGGTCGAGCGGGCCGTTCAGCCACTGAGGGTCACGTACCATGTGCTTGCCCGCTGTGCTCATCCAGGCTTCCCAAAGGCGGTCGATATTGCAATGGTGCAGCCAGAAGATCGGGTCCAGGCCAGCCAGCAGCGGGTCAGCCATGAATCCGTAGTTACCGCCGATCAGGCGGTGCACGGTGTTGTGCGGGTTGCGTTCCAGGTCGCCTGTCCAGCCGCCAAACTGAACGAAATCCCCCGAGACCCCGCCACCGAACCCGATGCCGCCGTCTACGGTGAAGTCGGTTTCTTTCATGGCATCCAGGCTGAACGCATCGGCCGGGCCAGGCTCCAGTTTGGTCAGGCCGGGCCGGCGTGGGTATTTTTTCAACGGGTTGGGTGAGCCGTCCGGCAGGGTGTCCAGCAGGAACGCGGCCGGCAGGTTGAGTGCCTGCGGGTCATCGGGGTTGAAGTAGTTCCAGTACGGCAGCGCCCAGTCTTCACCGGTCAACTCCTTCACCTTCGCAGCTACGATGGCTTCGAATGAGAACAGGTAGCCTCTGTGCCATGAAACGAAATACCAGCTGCCGTGCTGACATTGATTGCTATAGGTGTTGTCGAGCAGCGCCTGTGGAACCGGGTCGTCGTGGTTGATCAGCTCACGCTGAATCCACAACTCCTGATCGAAACCGTGGATGGCACCCAGAAACTTCCAGCTGTTGTGGTCGGTGATGGGTAATTTGTCCAGTTCGCGAACCGCCAAGGCGTAATGCAGCAGCGTCTTGTTGTCCCAACCAGAGCCCAGTGTGGCGACGTCTTGTCTTTCCCTTGCCATTAGCATCTTCTCCTTGATGACAGTTGCAGGCGGCCGCGCCTGCAGACCCGTTGAACTCTCACTCCAGAAAACTGTCCGGCCTCAGTATAGGCGGGATTGCCACATTGCCATCTCCTTGCGTTTTCATCGTCTCAAACTACTTTTCCAGTTGAGTATCTGTTGCCAGCCAGTGGCAATTTTTTGGGAAGGAACCTGACATGCAGTCAAAAGGATTGGCTCGATGCGGCGCGTCATTGGCATCGCTTTTTTGGGTCGCTAGCGCTTTTTCCGCTCAGGAGGAGGGCATCAGTAATCCACCGGCATTGACCATGGGCATCGACCGGGCTGGGGCCGCAACGGCTAACGCCATGCTTGAAGCCAGCGGCGTTACTTCGCGCACGGTCATCCGCCAGAAAGACCCCGGTGCGCAACTGGAACTGCGCCTGAAACAAGCCGAAATCCACGACCCGAAAAAGGGCAGCAACGACAAGGTCTGGTTGCGCGGTTATGCCGACCTCAACGCCACCAGCGCCGATGGCCTGGTCGCGGCCCCGCTGATCAAGGCGTTCCCGGGCCAGACGGTACGCTTCGATATCTACAATCACCTGCTGCCCTGGGACCAACTGCCAGCGGGCCTGCGCCAGGGCTATACCCAGGCGAATCTTGGCAAGGAGGTATACGAAAAGCTGATCCCGCAGCAGCAGTGCGACCCTGCAGCCCATGACCCTGCCACGATGAATATTCCCAACAGCCGCCCGGGTTGTTTCAATACCACCAATAACCACTTCCACGGCAGTTGGGTGAACCCGGCGGGCAACAGCGACAACGTGCTGCGCACCCTGTACCCAAGTGCGGGTGTGGCGCACGAATACGAATACAACATCCCTGCCGATCATCCTGCCGGCACCTTCTGGTATCACCCACACGTCCACGGCTCCACCGCCTTGCAGGTCGCCAGCGGCGTGGCCGGGCCGCTGATCGTGAACGGCGATCGGTGGCCGGTCCCAGGCGTGAATGGTCAAGGCTTGCGCAGTGGCGACATCGATGTTCTGTTGAGCAGGCCCGATGGCAAGCCGATCCCCGACCGGGTCTTCATGTTGCAGCAGATCCAGTACAAATGCTTTGCGCCGGACGGTACGCCGAAAGCGGACAAATGGAATTGCGCCGCAGGCGATATCGGCGCCATCGTGGACTACAACGATCTGGGCGGCCCGGCCAACTGGACCGCCTCGGGGCGCTTCACTACGGTCAACGGCCGCGTCACCGACATGCTCGGCATTGGCAGCGAACCTGGCCAGGAAAAGGTCATTGCCGGGCAGCCTGAGCGCTGGCGCCTTATCCATGCGGGCTTCAATGACAGCATCAAGGTTCAGATCTTCCCTGCAAAGCCACGCCCGGCACAGGCTGAAACAACGTTGCTGAAGGCGGTGTTCAGCAACACGTCCGCCGCTGACAATGACCGTGTCATTGCACGTGAGTGCGAGGTCGATGGCCCGCCACTCAAAGTGTTCGAGATCGCTGCCGATGGGCTGACCAGATACCAGGCCTTGGAGGCTGATAGCCGTGTGCTGCAGCCGGGTTACCGCAGTGACATTCTGGTGTCCTTCCCTCAGCCTGCCGGCGATCTGCGCCATCAGCACTACTGCGTCATCGATGCCCCTCTATCGGCGCAGGCCAGTGTGGAAGGGTCGGTGGACAGCCGGCGCCTGCTCTTCACCGTCAGGGTCGAGCGCAACGATGCCCAGCAGCAGATTGCAGACGCTAAGGTGGTCATTCATGACACGCTGGTCAGCGCTGCCAAGCGGCTGGCCGCAGACCGCCAAAAGCAGGGGCTCGACACCTCGAAACTGCCGGCGATTCTGGCCGACCTCGACGCTGGCCTGAAGCTTGAGCATTTCTCTCCACACGACAGGCTGACAGGGCAAACCTTGCGGGAGCAGGAAGATGCCTGGTTGCGGGTGGACAACGTCCGCCTGCTTCGCTTCAACCTGAAGTCAGTGCAGAAAGGCGTGGCCTCTGCACCCTCGGGCGCGGGGTTGGGGCATGCTCGGCTTTCACGTGCCAACTTTGAGGCAGCGTCTGACCCCGCCCCGCAAGCATCTTGGGGAAAGATCGAAGATGTCCGTTTCAGCGAACGAGCGGAAGAACTGATCGCGCTGCAACTTGGCAACACGGATGAGTGGCGCCTGCGCACCGCCGATGTCGCCCACCCCTTCCATATCCATATCAACCCATTCCAGGTGGTACGTGTAACGCGGTTGGCCGATGGCGTGGATATGACGGGGGATGCGACTTCGCAGTATTTTGGTATGAAGGACGTGTACAAGGACACGATCATCGTGGAGCCCGGCGTCGAAGTTGTAGTGCGTTCGCACTATGAGCGCTACGTTGGGCGATTCGTCTTGCATTGCCACATCCTGCCCCATGAGGACGGCGGGATGATGCGCCTGGTCGAGATTTTCGAGGCAGGTATACCCGGTGGGCTGGACTTTATCGAACAACATGGCAAAGGCGCCGGGGGCGCGGCCAACGAATCGGCGAGCCTGGCGCATGCGCACTGAGCGGCGGGCTACAACGCCCTGCCAGTACAACGGGGGCCGTTGTGATCAGGTCGTCAGCATGGCATGCCTGCGCTCACGTTCAATGGAAAAGATGTGATCGTAGCGCAGGCTGTTACCGGGCCCGGGACGCACGTTACTTAGTCTCGCGACTAACCACCCAGGGCCCGTTTCAACACTTCATAGATTCTGGGATCACCTGATTGAGCAACGTTGAAACGGAGAAAATCCCCCGCAGTCATGGACTGGCTAAAGGCATTTCCAGGCGCCAGTACTACACCTTCATTCAAACAGGCCCTGGCCAGCGTTGCGGCATCTTTGCCTTGAGGCAGCTGGCACCAGAGGTACAGGCCTGCCTGGGGCATTATCCAGGGCTTGATACCGATGGCTTGAAGCTTGGTTGCCGTCTTGTCCATTGCCTCGGCTAACCGAAGGCGCACACTCTCCATGTGCTTTCGGTAGCCGCTGTCGGTAATAGCGTGGTGGATGATGTCCGCAGCCAGGCGTCCACCCCCGAATGTGGTGGCAATCTTGAGGTCTACCAGGCTCTCGATCCATTCACCACGGGCAGCGATGTAGCCGCATCGCACCGAAGCGGAGATGGTTTTGGAAAAGCTGCCAATCTGGATGACACGAGACAGGCCATCGAAGGCAGACAGGCGTGGCGCGGGCGTAGTCTCGAAATCCCCGAAGATGTCGTCCTCGACGATCACCAGGCTAGAAGCGTCGGCCAGTTTTAGCAGCCTGTGCGCTGTGACCGGCGACAGGGTGGCCCCGGTGGGGTTGTGGATGCCGGAATTTGTTATGTACAACCGGGGCGCATGTTCGAGCAGGGCAGCGCCGAAGGCATCGATATCCGGGCCCGTCGCCGTGTAGGGTACGCCTACAATCTTCACCCTGTGTGCTTTCAATAATGCGTGAAAGTTGAAATAGCAGGGGTCGTCCACCAGGACAGTGTCGCCCGGTTCCAGCAGAAATCGGCAAATCAGGTCGATGGCGTGCGTGCTGGATTCCGTGAGCATGATCTGTTCAAGCGTGGCTTCGGTCCCGATGCCTGCCAGCCGCCGCGCCAAGAATTGCCGAAGGGGCGGGCTGCCAAGCGGTGATGCGTACTCCGCCAGTTTCTCTGTGTCAGAACGGGCAACGACTCGGAGCGCTTTACGCATGCCAGCTTCGTACATCCAGGAGGGTGGGAGCCACCCGCACCCTGGTTTCAAGGCATCGCTGGCGGTTTCAAGCGACTGGCGGGAGATCCACAGCGGGTCGACAACACGATCCAGTTTGGGGCCGAGTTCGGTCAGTGCCAGTGGCGCCGCTGGCCCGGCTACGTAAAAGCCGGAGCCAGGGCGAGAGCTGAGCACACCTTCTGCCATTAACCGTTCATAGGCCTCAAGCACGGTAGAAACCGAAACTTGCATGGTCTGCGCCATTGCGCGGACCGAAGGAATTCTGGCCCCTGGTGGGTAGGTTCGAGCGGCTATCCTGGACTGGATTTCACCCATGACAGTGTGAATTCGCGTGCCGTTGCGTTTCATTGCACCCTCAACTGTGCTGGATTCATATGCATAACAGTTCGGTTTAATTGTATTGGATTGTACGTGGCCTTGGTGAGCCTGTCAGTGATGTACTGACCCCTGAATTGTCGAGGGCTTACCGATGGAAAAATCAACAAGCGGATGGATCAACGGCTTCATAGGCGTCGCAATCTTTGCGGGCTCTTTGCCGGCAACCCGTGTGGCAGTGGCGGCCTTCGAGCCTACGTTTCTGACCTGTGCCAGGGCGACCATCGCCGCGTTGTTGGGTGCGCTTTTTTTGATCGTGCTACGCCAGCCTCGACCATCACGGGGTGATTTGTCGTCATTGGCTTTGACAGCGCTTGGGGTTGTTATCGGCTTCCCGCTGCTGACGGCACTGGCCCTGCAGCATGTCACCTCTGCTCATTCCATTGTTTTTGTCGGGCTGCTGCCGCTCTGCACCGCAGGGTTTGCCGTGCTGCGGGGCGGTGAACGGCCTCGGCCACTGTTCTGGTTGTTTTCGATGGCAGGTGCGGGGCTGGTGGTTGGCTATGCGTTGATAAATGGGGGAGAGGCGTCGGCGGTGGGCGACCTGCTGATGATGGCTGCGGTCGTTGTGTGTGGGTTGGGGTATGCGGAAGGGGCGCGTCTGTCGCGCACGTTGGGTGGTTGGCAGGTGATCAGTTGGGCATTGCTGGTGGCGTTGCCGTTCATGCTGTTGCTGACGATCGCTAATTTCCCCGCGCCTGATGCCTTCGCCAAGGTCAGCGCCCCTGCGTGGTTCAGCTTCGGCTACGTCTCGCTGTTCAGCATGCTGATCGGGTTTGTGTTCTGGTATCGAGGGCTGGTTCAGGGTGGCATTGCAGCGGTGGGCCAACTGCAACTGGTTCAGCCGTTCATGGGGCTTGGGCTGGCTGCGTTGCTTTTGCATGAGCACGTCAGCTGGATGATGCTTGTGGTGACGCTGGGGGCTGTGATCTGTGTGGCCGGGGCCAAGAAATATGCCCGGTAGATAAAGCGTCTTCGTAATACCGCAGTACAAAGACCGCGAGCATACCGCCACACCCTGTGGGAGCGGGTTCACCCGCGAACACCGGCGTAGCCGGTGCCATACACCGTGTTGGATTCTTCGCGGGTGAACCCGCTCCCACAGGGTCGGCGGCGCGCGCTCAGTCTTTGTCCTCTACGCGACTGCGCGCCGCTCGACCTCACAGGCACTGCAAATCTACAGGCCTGCCAATGCGCATCAGAACCGAACCGTAACCCCCGCATTCACTGAGTGGAAGCGGGCATCCGAACCGAATTGCCCCTGATACGACAGCCCCACCTCGGTCTGGCGATTCAGCTGCACTTTCGCACCCACTTCGGTCATTGCCACATTACGCGTCTGTGCGATGCCCTGCACCGCGAAGTCCGGGCCACCGGCAAAGGCCTGGGTGCTGCTCGGGTCCAGGTCGCCGTAGGCGCGGCGCCAGCCCAGCGAACCGTAGAACTGGGTGTCGTGGTCAGCCACGCGGGTGCGGGTTGAAGCGCGCATGCCCACGGTCGAGAACCAGGTGTCCTGCTTTTCACTGGCCACGTCCAGGGCAGCCGCACCGCCTTTTTCGTGGAAGCTGTCGGCGTCGTACTTCACGTAGGCCACGCCCACGAACGGCTCCAGCGCCACCGCACCCAGGCCGATGCGGTAAGCCGCTTCGCCACTGGCCTGCAACGTGTTGGCGTCGCGCTTGCCCTTCAGGTGGTCGTCGAACCCGGCAAAGGCCACGTTGCGTTTGCTGTCCAGCTTGTGCCAGGTGTAGCCGACGTCTGCGCTCAGGCGCAGGGCATCGAGTTGGGCGCCGGTGTACAGGCCCAGGTGGTAGTTGTCGCTGTGGCCCTTGGCATCGCGGTCGTCGGCATCGAACTTGGTGCGGCTGTAGCCACCGTAAACACCGGCGCGCCAGTCCGGGTTGATGCTGCCGTCGGCGCCAATCAGCACACCGCCGGTTCTCTGGTGCAGGCCGCCAGCGCCGTTGTTGCCGTCCAGCTTCGACCAGTTGCCGAAGGTTTGCACCCAGGCGCCGCCCTGCGCTTCAGGGGTGGTTGGCATGAGGTTCGATGCACCCAGCGGCATGCGCACGCTCGTGCTGTCGAACAGGCTGCGCAGGCGGGTGCCCAGCACGCCGGAAACCACCTGGCTGTTGGCGATAAGCGCGGTGCCGGTGCTGGCGTGGTAGTCGCCGGAGAGCTGGTCGATGGCATTGCGCGCGCTGTCGGCATCCAGCACCAGCAGGTTGTTGTACAGGCGCAGCGGGTCGCCGCTTTGCTGCAGCACGCTCAGCGCGCCTGCGGTGTGCCACTGGTTTTCGGTTTGCGCCACGGTCTGGAAGATGCCGGGGGTGCCAGGACCGCCCGTTTCTGGCGGCTGCACCGGGGGTTGTACGGGGGGCTGTACAGGCGGCTGTACGGGCGGCTCGACCGGGGGCTGTACCGGTGGTTGTACTGGCGGCTCGACGGGCGGTTCCACCGGAGGCGTCACCGGTGGTTCTACAGGCGGCTCCACGGGGGGTTCAACAGGTGGTTCAACCGGTGGCTCAACAGGGGGAGTGGTCTTCTGCGCGATGGTCAGGTTCAGTTCGTTGGCCGTGCGTTGCAGGCTGACGTTGAGAAACGCCGAGTTGGTGAACGCCTGGGCATAGGCCGTGCCGGCGGCTGCACCGTCCACGACACCCCCCTGGGCGGCCAGCAGCGTGTAGGTTTGCCCGGTCTGGTAGCTTTGCGCGTCGTTGAGGGTTGTGACATCGACCCGCGTGCCACGCAGGGTCGCGGTGCCGCTGACGTTGACGCGGTCGGCGCCGCCATTGCCGGCGATGTCTGCGGCGTAGCGCGAGCCGTCGGCCATGTCCAGGTCGCCGTTGATCGACAGGGTGCCCAGCGCACCTTCACCCGGCGAAAGGGTACCGCCCGAAGCGACTTGGGTAGTGCCGACCTGGCCGCTACCGGCCAGCACGCCACCGGCCAGCACCTGGGCGCGGTTGCTGTAGTTGCCCGAGGCGTCGGTGTGGCCCACGGTGCCGTTGACCACCAGGGTGCCGTTGCCGACGCTCAGCAGCGAGGTGCCGCGCGGGTTGGTCTGGTCGACATCACCGGCCAGCACAAGGCGCCCGCCACGCACCACCGTGCTGCCGGACATCCCGGTCAGGTCGCCACTCAAGGTGGTGTTGCCGCTGAAGGCGTAAACGCGGCCCGCACCGCTGATGTTGTTGCTCAGTTGCAAGTCGCTGTCGGTGTGGTTGAACGCCAGCGCTCCGCTACCGGCGCCGAAGCGGATTGCCGTTTGCGGGTCGAGGCGGCCGGCGGCCTGTGCGGCGATGGCCGTGAGGGCGTCGATATCGGTGCGGCTGTCGTCCCGTACAACCCCGCCCCCGATGCTGAGGGTACCGCGTGCGGCCGAGTTGATGCTGGTCAGCACGCTGATGTCGATGCCCTCGGTGCTGCTCAGCTCGGCGCCGTTGGCCAGCACCAGGTTGGTGCTGGAGGTGGTGGTGCCCAAGGTCAGTGCGCGGGTGGCCAGGCGCGTGCCTTCGCCGGACACGCTCACCACGGTGTTGCGGTTGAGGTTGGCCGAGCCCAGCTCCATCGAGTCACTGGTCAGCACCGCACCGTTGCTCAGGCTGAGGTCGTTGCGGTTCCTGAAGGTGCCGGTATTGTCCCAGCGAGTGTTGGCGCCGGACAGGTCGCTGATCGAGTTGATGGCCACACGTTCGCTGGCAAGCTGCCCACCATCGCGCAGGGTAATGCGCGAGTCGTAAAGGAATACGCCGCCAGAAGTCACGTTGACCGCATCCACCTTCGCACCCTGGCCACTGACCAGCAGGTTCGCCCGGGACAGCGCATTGCCGGCGTTGCCGTTGTCGCTGAGCTGCAGGTCGCGCACCGATACCTGGCCGCCGTCGAGCACGTTGAGCGTGCCCTGGCCGGCGCCGCCGACCACGATGGTATTACCCAGCACGGCAGTGGTACGGGGCACCACCCAGCGCGTACCAGGGCCCTGGACCGTGACGGTCGCCATGGCCGCACTGGCTTCGTTGTTGGTGAGCGAGCCACCGATCCGCCCGCCCTTGCTGGTGAGTTCGGCGCCATTGTTGATGGTCAGGCTGGCGGGCAGGCCGTTGCCGGGGCGCAGCGACACCGTGCCATCGTAGGCGCGGTCACTGCTGAAGGTGTCCTCGCCACTGTCGAGGATGTAGTCAGCTGCTTGAGCGCTGGGCAGCAGGGCGAGGCTGATCGCGAACGTCAGCGGGGATAGTCGGAAAAGGGGATTCATAGCGACTCCAGATACTCCATTAGATGCCACGCAAGTGGCTGCCAGCCCTGAGGGCAATGGCGTTCCATATGTGCAACGGATTAACGCTGGGAGTATCGGCAAGCCCTTGCCGCGCTGAGAATAGTACGCATGTGCTAGCGGCTTGCGGAACGTGACGCTGCTCACACAGTGTGCTGTGTGGCGCACATGCGTTTCTTGCCAAATGTGTGATCTATACCGCCCAGTCTTCGTCAAGCATGCGACCCCTTACCGACGTCTGAAGGGGATTGAGCCAGGGCCTTTCATGCAAACGCTGTTGAACGAGATTCTTGAAGAAGTACGCCCCTTGATCGGCAAGGGCAAAGTGGCTGACTACATCCCTGCGCTGGCCGACGTACCGGCGCAGCAGTTGGGCATTGCGGTTTATAGCAACGATGGCAGCCATTACTGCGCAGGCGACGCAAGCGTGCCTTTTTCGGTGCAAAGTATTTCCAAGGTGTTCAGCCTGGTTCAGGCAATAGGCCACTCAGGTGAAGCCATTTGGGAGCGGCTTGGCCATGAGCCTTCAGGCCAGCCGTTCAATTCGCTGGTGCAGCTGGAGTTCGAGCGCGGGCGCCCGCGCAACCCGTTTATCAATGCGGGGGCGTTGGTGATCTGCGATATCAACCAGTCACGCTTCGCAGCACCCACGTTGTCGATGCGTGATTTTGTTCGACGGCTTTCGGGCAACCCTCACATTTCGATCGATGCCCGTGTCGCCGATTCGGAATATCAGTTCCGCGCGCGCAACGCTGCCATGGCTTACCTGATGCAGTCTTTTGGTAACTTCCATAACGAGGTCGAGCCGGTGCTGCGCAGTTACTTCAGTTACTGCGCGCTGCAAATGAACTGCCTGGACCTGGCCCGCGCATTCTGCTTCCTGGCCAACGACGGGTTTTGCAAGCACAGCGAAGAGCAAATCCTCACCCGGCGCCAGGCCCAGCAGGTGAACTCGATCATGGCCACCAGCGGGCTGTATGACGAAGCCGGTAATTTCGCCTACCGAGTGGGGTTGCCAGGCAAGAGTGGCGTGGGTGGCGGCATCGTGGCAATCGTGCCGGGGCAATTTACCGTATGCGTCTGGTCTCCCGAGTTGAATGCTGCGGGCAACTCCCTCGCGGGCATGGCGGCGCTGGAGTTGCTGAGTTCGCGGATCGGGTGGTCGGTGTTTTGATTCGTGGGCAGGGCCTGCCGGTAGGCGCTGAATCGCCTTCACAAGGCGACTATGCATTGAGTGAGAGAATGTTTGAAAGAGGTCTTAATCGTTACAAATATAATGATTTAGGACGTGTTAACTTTGGCTGTAAGACATTTCTGAAGTTGGATCGAGCTGCACTTTAGCTAGCATTGTTCGCTTAGTATCGACTCTTTTCGGGGAGTTGAGCATGCAAAGGGGGGCGGAAGGGTGCCTGATAGGGCAGATAGATTTGAAGATGGCTGAGCAGAGCTACAGTGTCCCCGGTTTTTCCGAGGCTTACGCGACTCATCTTGAGGGGCGAGCTGGGGATCAAGTTTTTTATGGTAGGTTGCTCATATTCATTGGTTCCGTAGTTGCGGCGCTGGGTATGGGTATCGCCATCTTCGGTCCTGAAGTTATTTATTATGACCGGTTCTCGGGCCTTACCCTGATCCAACACGTACAATTGAACCCTGGGCTCATTTCAATTGCTGGCGGATTGATGATTGCTTGGGGCGGGAAACAGCGTAATGAAGGCATTGTTCATCGTGAAGATTTTCTATTGTCCCATTACAAGTTTGTAACGGGTAATGGGCGGGATGTCAGCAATCAAGTGAGCGTTCGGCACTTGGGGGGTGATGATTTTAGCGTCTCCGTAGCCTTGTAGTCTGGCCGCGTACGTTCGAGCATTAACATTACGATTTTCGCGCCCGGCATAAGGGCTATCGAGAGAGTGCTCCATTTTCTTCTGCAGGTTTGCTAGGCTGATATCTTTAGTCTCGCGCTGAGACAACGCAAATGGAAGTGCCATGGCGATTGTTCATTCTGTAACAACAAGTGATTGGCGAGCATACAGGGAGTTACGCCTCAGGGCCCTGCGTGAGTCGCAGGATGCCTTTGCAAGTACCTATGAGCACGAGTCAGCCAGGGAAGAGGGCGAGTGGGAGGCCCGCGTCTCAGCCATGGCTTCGTCCAGCAGTGCCCAAGCGTTCTTTGCGTCGCAGCACAATGAGGTTTGCGGCCTGGTGTGGTGCAAGTCCTCGGGCATTGAAGTGGACGTGGTCGAACTTTTCCAGATGTGGGTAGCGCCTGATGTGCGCGGCTTTGGAGTAGGGCGGGCCTTGCTTGAGCGTGCTGTGACCTGGGCTATTGGTCAGGGGGCGCAACGTGTACGCTTGGGTGTGACACTCGCCGATAGCCCGGCGATGCGCTTGTACAAGGCAAGCGGTTTTCACCCTGTTGGCATACCGGAGCCTTTGCGCGAGGGTTCAGCGTTGATGTCGCAATCGATGGAGCTGATCCTGGGCACATATCGGGACAGAGGTCATGATTAATAGCCCCACAGGATTGTGCCCTAGCTGAAACAAGCATAAAAACCTGTGGGAGCACCTGTCTTCTTGTGGAACCTGGCCTTGCCAGCTCAGTTGGCCCCGGTTGCAACCTCCCGCGCAACCCAACCCTTGAACGCCTCCGCTACCGGCGACGGGTGCATGGCGCCTGACTGAGCCAGCACCACTTTTTGTGGTGACACCTCTTCCAGTAATGGCCGGCACAGCAGCGGTGTACCGTCATAGCAGTGGTCGCCGGCGGGGCGGGTGCACGACAGGGCAACCCCATAGCCATGCGCGACCAGGCCACGTTGCATCTCGAAGGTTTGGGTGTATTGCTGCGTGCGTGGTTGCAGGTTATGCGCCCAAAATAGTGAAAGGAAGTATTCACGCGTTTGTGCGATGTCCTCAAGAATCAGGCATTCCTGGGCCAGTTCATGCAGCGGTATCGCTGGCAGGTGGGCCAGGCGATGGTCCGTAGCGATGAGCGCGTAGGGTTTCAACTCCGCCAGTACCTGGCGCGGCAGCGAGGGATCAAGGCCTATGTCGTAAGTAAGCGCAAGCTCTGCTTTACCGGCGCTCAGGTGGCGGTGCACGCCTGCCAGGTCCGTTTCGAACAGCGTTACCTCGACATCGGGATACTGCTTGCGAAAGCTCGATAGCAGCCGGGGTGCGAAGTAAGGGCCTAAGTCTTGAAAGCAGATAAGCGACAGGTTGCCGCGAAGCGAGCCTTGCGCTGTATCGGCGTTCTGATTCATGGCGATGGCCATGCCAATGATATCGCGGGCTTGTGCGAGCAATCGCGTGCCCGCTGACGTCAGCTCCAGCCCTCGGCTGACCTGGCGCCGGAATAGCCGCTCATTCAGCGCCTCTTCAAGTTGGGCAATAGCGACCGATACCGACGGCTGTGATACATGGCGGGCTCTTGCAGCAGCGCTGATGCTGCCGTGTTCGGCCACGGCGACGAAGTACTCTAACTGCCGGAACGAGAAACCTATCATTTTTTCCTATACTCCGGATTAGGAAATATATTCTTTTCCTATTGGTGCCGAAACGCAATACTCGCCGTGCACCCTGCTTGGCCCGCTTAACTTCTGGCAGTGGTGCTGTTGCCCAATAAAAAGACCAAAGGGTGCTTTATGAAACAGTCCGCCGAATTTCAACTCAGCGAAGAAACCATCGAAGCTTTCCAGCGTGATGGTGCTGTCTGCGTACGTAATGGCATCGGTGGGATGATTGCTTCGTTCACCGTTGTGATGTTCGCTTTTGGCGGGGTCGAAATGATCGGCATTACCGCAGGCGAGGCAAAGGACCCGAAGCGCGTGCTGCCTAAGGCCATCAACTCGGTGCCTCTGCGCATTCTGCTGTTCTATATCCTTACCCTGTTCGTGCTCATGGCCATTTATCCCTGGACCAGCATTGGCAGCCACGGTAGCTGCTGGTGGACCGAGCACTATAAATACGCTCATCAACCAGTCCCGCTGCCAGCCGTATACGAATAAATCCCAGTACAAAGAAAGTGTTAATCCGACGCAAAAACATAAACCGGGAATACCGATTAATGCTGAAAACCCGCGAAGGCTTATTGTTTTTCTCGGTAGTTCAAGGTATATGTCGTCAAAATAATTAGGCGAGGGATTTACAGTCTCTACCCAGCAGCGGTCATCTGGCTCCTCTCCCGTCGGAGGCAGGTCATAGCTCCAACCTATCGCGCGCTCCCATAACACCTTGGGCTTAAATGTCATTCATTCATTCCTCGAGAACAAACTTCAATATAGGCATCCGGCAAATCGCGGTCAGGCCAATACATAACCAGTAGGGTGGCGGCGCTTAAGCTATGGCTCCCAATCGTAGGTGCTAGCGGCACAACTCCTGATATTTCAAGCTGAAAAACACTGCCATCTTCAGTGGAGTAAGGTCTTTGATATTCATCAGTGGAAAAATCACTCCCATAGTCTGGATGTCGCGGGGGTGTAAACTTAGGAAAAGAGGAGGACGGAGAAAGTGGGCTTATTGGATGCGAAAAGTAATCACTCGATGCAATACTTTCTCCGCCAACGTAATCTGGAAACGCTCCATCGCCGACACGATGTGCTATTAATTTCCAGCGATATGCGGATTTCGCTTTATTGAACTTGGGTAATACGACGAGAAACTTGAGCTGTTGCACCGTGCTCAAGCTGACCAAACCTCCTATTCTTGGGAGTGTAGGATCCGTAGCCATACTTGACTCAAAATTTAGCTTTGCCTGCACACCCAACGTCGCAGCATTGAGCTCAGCGAATGCTATGTCTGAAAATTCCGGAGCATTCCAGTGTATGGAAGGTGTTTCATTAGCAAGCCCGAAATAGCACCGACGCGCCCAGCGTTCGAGAGCAGTTGATTCGTTGTTTTCTGCTCGCTTACTCAACTCATAGGCGACTAGAGACAATGAAATTGCTAAACCTAAAGGGCCAAATACGAAAGGTCTGAAAACTGCAAGCGCAAATGCTACTGTACCCGCCCCAGATGCTAACGCGGCATATTTATATTGCAGAGCAGCTTTAGTGTCCCCAATGGCTAAACTGCGCTTTCTTGCCAAATTGGCTTGTGCCGTGTCGAAAACCCCTGCAACTGCACTCAGTACCGCACCGATTTTTATTATGGCCTCTCCAGTGATAGCAGTTCCCTCAGCCCATGGTCTACGTATGGCGCTGACACTGGAGCGCATTACGAGTCCAATTACCTCAATTTGCCCGCCCAATATTCCTAATTGGGACCCATGTAACGCCAGCTTGGCTTCATGAGCCTTTGGCCCAATCTCCACTTCCGCTTTTGCCTGATTTCTGCTCAGGCTGTCATGCTGTAAATACAACCCACCTATAGCCAGCAGCAACTCCCAACTACCTGCCACTCCGCGCAATCCGCTAAAGCCGGTCCGCACAAGCTGTGCCGCCTGCTGCGAAGTGATGCGCATGTCCTGCAACACCTTTCGTGCATTCGCCTCCAAGGTTCCCGCCGCGACCGAGATATCCATTAAGGCAATCTGCGTCGCGCTGCTCGCCTGGGTCACCCTCTTGCTGGCTTCCTCAATCAACCGGCCTCGCACGTCTTCAGCGGTGCCCTCGACCCACACCGTTACGCTGATCATGGTGTGGGTAAACCGCGGGTCGAGCACTGCCAGGCTCATCAGCCCGTGCTGAATGATCGGCCGCACCTTGTTCCAGGCCTTGGTCGAATGGATGTCGATGTCATCGATGCTGCGATGCATCCGGTCCCGTGCCTCGGCAATCGAGGCATTGGCCTTGTGCTGCAATTCGCGTAGATGAGCACTCTGCAAGGCGTGGTACTCGCCCAGCTTCATCTTCACTTCCAGCTCGATCAGGTGCACGCCGTTGTAAAGGAACTGGGTTGCACTGTTCAGGTGCCGCACGGCGGTCTGAATACCAGGTGGCAAATTGGGCGCAAGGCGCTGGCTCGCCGCGTTGAGCGCGCCCTGGGTTTCCGCAATCGCTTGCTTGAGGGTATTGCGCATGCGCAAGCCGGCGTCGTCGCTCGCAATGATCTTGCTCAGCATGCCGTAGAGCTTGTCGCTGTCATTCCAGTTGGTGACGTCGGAAAAGCTGGGAAGCAGCCCGGCCAACAACGCACGGTCACGCATCAACAACGCGCGATAGGGAGGGCTATCAGGATACTGTAGCCATTTCTGCCAGAGCGTTTCGGTGGTGCCGGAAGCGGGACTCACATCGGACGCCGCCGCCTCGGTAATACCGCCACCTAGGCATAAGGCCATGGTCTTGGCATACGCCACGCCAGACTCACGATGATCGCCGTCGTAGTCGTATTGCTCGGCCACCTTGAACATGGGCGTGTCGAACAGCGCGGTATAAGCATGGGCGTCCTTGTCGATGTAGCGCTGGAACTCGGCTTCCTGCTGGTCATACCCGGCCTGGAACGCCGCTCGCTTCGGTTCGTGGTAGCGCTCTTCAAGACGCTCGTCACTTTCCAGCTGGGCTCGTTCTACCAACCGTTGACGTTCCACTGCCGGGTCGACGAACACCGGTGGCCCATCGCCGGTCATCGGTTCCAGCGACGGCACCTTCTGCGCCGCCCACTCCCGGTGCGTGGCGCGAATGACCTGGAGGATCTGCGAGGTCTGCAACTGGTAGGCACGCATGGGGTCTTCACGCCAGACCTGGCGCTTCACCACCCAGCTCAGGCGCTGGTGGTTGAATTCCTGAACCAGGCCAACGGTATCGTCGAGCACCACCGCCAGCACGCCGTTCTCCAGCTTGTGCCGGTTCATCGCGTTGACCAGGTACCCCTTCAAGGCAAACCTACGCAGCTTGCGAGTGTGAAACCCATGCGCACTGTCAAACGGCGAGCACCCATGCTGGGCGTACTCGAACACATCCTTGTCGACCTGCAGGTTATCCGGCGTCATGGCAATGCCCAGTAATTCTGGGTTGTTACGCGCCTGGGTCAGGTCAACCCCCGCGAAGCGATGTGCAGGTGCCTGGCCCTTCTTGTAGGCATTCAGCACGCTGACCGGCCAGGCATCGCTGGAGAAGGCCAGCCAGGCTGTGCCATACCGGTCGGTATCGATGTTCAGGAAGGATGAAGGAATGTCGTGGTTCTCATTCACGCACTTTTCGGGCAGCGATGCGGGTAGGCCGTCTGACGGTTCGTAGGGGTTGAAGCGGCGCAGGTGGCCCTGATCGCTGACTTCGTAGGCATGCCAGACCTGCTGATCGAGCAGCACATACAGGTAACCCATGCGCAAAGTGCGCAGGCCGATCTTGGCCGAGATATGGAGGCTACCCGCCACAGTCGTGATGCAGTCCGGTCGTGTATCCGGCACCAGGGCGCGGCGCAGCGGCAGGATCGGCAAACCTTGCCGCTCGCAGGCCATGCACTGGTCAGAAGGCAGCCCGGCTTCGGCTGCCGCAATGGCGATACGTTGGCTGATTGTCAAAAACGACCTCGCATTGAAAGGGACCGTGATGGTCCCTGAACACTAACGAGGAATCGCTTGCCGGAGGCTCCTGGGGCGTCCTAAAACCTTGTAGGAAACGTCTCTAAATGAGCCATTGGACAGTCATAAAGCTGTCCATTCATAGGCTCGGGAGCCATGCCGAGGCTTGTGGGAGCGGGCGCGCCCGCGAACACCGGCAGCGCCGGTGCCATCCACCGCGTCGGATTCTTCGCGGGCGTGCCCGCTCCCACAGGTACTGTGCAGGCTTCAGGCTTGCGGAATACCCGTGGGAGCGGCTTTAGCCGCGAACACCGGCAAAGCCGGTGCCATCTACCGTGTTGGATTCTTCGCGGGTGAACCCGCTCCCACAGGTACTGTGCAGGCTTCAGGCTTGCGGAATACCCGTGGGAGCGGCTTTAGCCGCGAACACCGGCAAAGCCGGTGCCATCTACCGCGTTGGGTTCTTCGCGGGGGAGCCCGGTCTCACAGGTACTGTGCAGGCTTCAGGTTTGCGAGAGGCCAGTGGGAGCGGCTTTAGCCGCGAACACCGGCAACGCCGGTGCCATCTACCGCGTTGGGTTCTTCGCGGGGGAGCCCGGTCTCACAGGTATTGCGCAGGCTTCCGGCTTGCGTGATACCTGTGGGAGCGGGCGGGCCCGCGAACACCGGCAGCGCCGGTGCCATCTACCGCGTTGGATTCTTCGCGGGTGAACCCGCTCCCACAGGGGGTGCGCAGGCTTCAGGCTTGCGTAATACAAGTGGGAGCGGCTTTAGCCGCGAACACCGGCAACGCCGGTGCCATCCATCGAGTCGAATTCCTCGCGGGCATGCCCGCTCCCACAGGTTTTGCATAAGGCTCGGGTTTATCGAGGCGGCCAACCGCCGGCTACAGCTTTTGTGCATGCTTTGGGACCGATGCGGGCGAGGCCAGGGGCAGCATGAAGGTCAGCAACGCGCCTATCACCAACAGCACTGCGGCATAGAGAATCCCGGCCGTGAAACTTTGGGTCAGGTCTTTCAACCAGCCAACCACCAGCGGGTTCAGCGCCGAACCTGTGTTGCCGAAGGCGTTGATCACCGCAATGCCAATGGCGCGCGCCTTGAACGTAAGCGCCTGGTCCGGGGTAGTCCAGAATATCGACATGGCGGTGTACGACCCGGTGGCGGCCATGCAGATGCCGCACAGTTGCACCATCGGGTTACCGGCATAAGCGGTAAACATCCAGCCGGCAGCGGCCATTAGCATGGGCAGCACCAGGTGCCATTTGCGTTCCTGGCTGCGGTCGGAATGCAGCCCCCATACCACCATGCCGATGATGGTGCACACCTGCGGGATCATCGCCAGAAAGCCAATGGTGCTGTTGCTGCTGTCGGCGGCACTGATGCTCTTGATGATCAGCGGCGTCCACACGGCGATCATGGCCAGCGTGTTGACCAGGCAGAAATACACCAGGCTGAACATCAGCACCGTGGGTGAGAGCATTTCGTGCAACAGGCTAGCGGGGCCGTCCCCTGTTGTGCGGTTGGAAGCTGGGTTGTCTGCGGCCAGGGCATGCTGCAGATGTTGCTTGTCTTCGCGGCTCAGCCAGCGGGCCTGCTGCGGCGTATCGTTCAGGTAGCCGAACACCACGAAGCCCATGATCACCGAAGGCATGCCTTCGAGCAGGAACAGCCACTGCCAGCCGTGCAAACCCCATACACCATCCAGGCCAAGTATCAGCCCAGAGAGCGCCGACCCGAAGCCTGCGGTAAACGGCATCGCGATCATGAACAGGGCGTTGGCCCGTGCCCGGTAAGCCGCCGGAAACCAGAACGTCAGGTACAGCAGCACACCTGGCAGAAAGCCTGCCTCCGTGATACCCACCAGAATCCTCAGCAGGTACAGGCTGCTGGCATCAGTCGCGAACAGCGTCGCGGTCGAGGCCAGCCCCCAGGCGATCATCAGGCTGCCGATCCATTTGCGTGCACCAACCTTGGCCAAAGCCATGTTGCTGGGGATACCACAGGCGATATAGGCGATGTAGAACAGCGTGGTGGCCATGCCGAACTGGGTACTGCTCAGGCCCAGGTCACCCATCATGGTCAGGCCGGCAAAGCCGATGTTGATCCGGTCGAGAAACGACAGCACAAAGCACAGGAACAGAAAGCCGAGCAGGCGCCTGGACACTTTGCGCATCACGGTTTGCTGGGGACTGCTGGCGGTTTTTATCGTTGTAATGGGGGCAGTGTTCTGATGCATGTGGGCGCCTGGTTATTATTGGTTTCAGCGGCACCGGCTTCGGTGCATTGGCCAGTGCTGGTACTACAGGTCTTGAAGCGCGCACAGGGCAAGTTCAGTGAAGGCCTGGGCGTCGCCAAGCGCATGGGCGCTGAGCAGCGCCAGCTTGGTCAGGAACAGCTCGGCCTTGGCCGGTGTGGCCTGGTCCAAAGCGTCTGCCAGTACGTCGTAAACCACTTCCAGGTCTGTTGCGGTCAGGGTGTTCATGGCGCTTCCTCTCAGTGCTTGCCCAAGGCAGTGTCGATGGCGGATTGCAGTTGTGCGGCCGATACCTGCAGCCAGCGGGCGCAGATGTGCTGGTCTGGGCGCACCAAGTAAGCGCCATTGCGGGGGATGCCATACTTGGCGGCGATGCGGCCGGTGGTGTCGTCGATCAGTTGGTCTGCCCCGGTGATGATGGCCTGGGCGTTTTGCGCAATCGCGATTATCTGCAAGGGCACGCCGCTGCTGCGAATGGCAGTCGCCTGCTCGATCACGTCACTTGGGATGCAGTCACTGTCGGTGAAATAGAGCAGGTAGAAGCAGGCACCCAAGTGGTCGAACAGGTAGTCGTCTTCGGCCAGCCTGATGTTCAGCAGCGGGGCGCCGTTGCGCGGGCCGGCAGTGAAATGCTCATTGTCGTCAGTTGCACAGTTGAGCACCGAGTCCGCGTAGTCGTGTGGCCGCGAGGTGCGCCAGTGGTACAACGGGCGGACGAATGCCTGGGTCAGCGACAGCGACAACACCGCATCGCGTACCAGGCGGTAACCCGCAGTGGGTGGCGCCATGAACCGGGTGCTCTTGCCGGCCTCGCCGATGATTTCCCGCGCCGCACTGACGCGTTCGGTGGAATAGGACGGCAGCAGCTTGGGGCCTGCCAAACCCTTGTGGGTGAGGGCCAGTTTCCACACCAGGCCATGGCAGTCCTGGAACCCGGTATTGGCGCCACGCACGCCGAAAATCGGCAACAGGTGTGCCGCGTCCCCGGCAAATATCACGCGCTTGTGGATGTAATTCGGCAGGGTCAGCGCCCGGGTGGAATAGACCGAGCTCCAGTCCATTTCCCACTGTGGGTCTTCAACGCCAAGCATGCGCAGCTGGGCATTGATGCGTGTGCGCAGTGATTCCGGTTGCAACGCCTGTTCCGGGGTTTCGTTTTCGGGCAGTTGGTAGTCGATGCGCCAGATATCACCCGGTTCGCGGTGCATCAATACCGTGTTGCCCGGGTTCCAGTCCGGGTCGAAATAGGCCAGGCGCTCGGTGGGCAGGCCCAGGTCGATCTTGATATCAGCAATCACGAAGCGCCCTTCGTACGCGGTACCCTCCAGTTTCAGCGCCAGCAGGGTGCGCAGTGTCGAGCGGGCACCGTCCGCCGCTACCACCCAGTCAGCGTCCAGCTCATAGCTACCGGCAGGGGTATCGATGTTCAGGCGGGCGAAGTCGTCATGCTGCGCCAGGCCCGTTACGCGGTTGCCCCAGCGCAGTTCCACCAACGGGTTGGCCTCGACGGCCTCGACCAGCAACTGCTCCAGGCGGGGTTGTTGCAGGTTGGTCATGGGCGCGTAGCGGTCGTCAGGGTCGTGTGGGTTTTCCATACGAAACACCAGCTGGTTGCGGTAGAACGAATTGCCACAGCTCCACGGCAAGCCAAGCTCGCAGACCCGCTCGGCGACACCTACCTGCTGCAGGATTTCCATCGAGCGACGGGTGAACACGATCGCCCGGCTGCCCTCGCTCACTTGCCGTTCCGCCGCCAATACCACGCAGGCTATGCCATGACGGGCAAGGTCCAGGGCAGTGGTCAGGCCGATCGGGCCGGCGCCTACCACCACTACAGGTTTGCGTTCAACGCGGGCGGCCCCGACGCTGGCCGTATGGGCGGGGAAGACTTGATAGTTGAAATAGAGGGAACGACGCGGCTCGCTATGGGGCTGATGCATGTGGTGCACATCCTTATTTTTGTAGCTTTTCAGGTGTGCAACTGACTGTACTCGAGGCGACAGCCAGCGATGTCCCCTTGAGGGGACAACTGCTATTTCCACAGCCTGCAGAGCGAAGCAGGCGCTGCCCACTGTCTATAATCTGGGCCACTCTTCGCGCAACGGATGCTCACATGGCCAGATCAACAGTCCTTACAGCTGTTCTCACCTCATTGGGCTTGGCCTTTGGCCCGGCGCTCGCTGACCCGGGTAACGGCAAAGGCCAGGGCCAAGGTCAGGGGCACGGCAAGGGCCAGGCTCAACACTCCCAAGGCCAGGGCAATACGGGTGGCCACAAGCAGAGCGCTGGTGGCAATGACTGGCACGCCGGCCCGTCCATCGACCGCGGTGATGTGCTGGGCATTGTCGGTGGCCACCGCAGTTACTGGAGCCCAGGCCCCGCATTGCCTCCAGGCATTCAGAAGAACCTTGCGCGCGGCAAGCCCTTGCCGCCCGGAATCGCCAAAAAACTGGATGGCCGCCTGGTGGGGCAGCTGCCGCACTATGACGGCTATGAGTGGATGCAGGCGGGCGCGGACCTGATTCTGGTCGCTGTGGCGACCGGGATCATCTATGAGGTGTTGAACGGGGCGTTCGACTAGGGCCGCAGGCTTTTGAACTGAAACAGGACGAACTCGCCCTGCACGAAGCGGCGCTTTACTTGATGGTGCTTCACTTGGGTGATGGCGCAAAAAGCCTGGTAATGCCGCCCGCTAGCAACCTGGCAAGCAAAAGCCGCGAGCCCGGCCTTTTGCACCACCGGTCGAACACAAGGCACTCACGCCTGCCGATTTCTCTCTGAACAACAAGCGCACCATCGCTGCGCTGCAACCAGGAGAACGCCCATGGCAATCGACCACAATGGCCCGGACTCGCCGTACCCGGGGCCTACGGAAAATACCACCGACGCAGGGGGGCACGGCTCGGGCCTTGATCAAGCCGAGTCCGAGCCTAAGCAAGGCGTCGGTGAAGCCTGGTCCGAAAAGCGCCCGGTAGACTGGGACCCACCTCCCGGCAATCCCGGTTCGGACCAGGACGGGCAGCTCGACCGGGACAACGGTACCGCAAGAACCAACGATGAGCAGGCGGGTGCAGGTGATGGAGA
Organism: Pseudomonas putida NBRC 14164; assembly: GCF_000412675.1. Lineage (NCBI taxonomy): Bacteria > Pseudomonadati > Pseudomonadota > Gammaproteobacteria > Pseudomonadales > Pseudomonadaceae > Pseudomonas > Pseudomonas putida. The sequence goes on from NC_021505.1 coordinate 2,220,796, forward strand.
GGTTCCGTTACCCGCAGATGATGAAGGCCCGATTGAAGAGGAAATGAAAGACGTGGAGGCCAATAACTCGGTATCCGCCGAGCATCCTCAACCGCGTTGATGGAATTTGCCTTACAGGGCCTGATGCCAACAACTACAAGGCGTCCAGGCCCTGCCATCATGATCAGGCGTTTCTCCAGCAGGCCAGCAATGCCCGCTTCGCTGAACGAGTGCTCGACCCTGGCGTGGTCGCGGCATCGGAGTCCGCTGCATTCGTTTGCCGCAGGGCAGCGATGATCACTCGGCTAATATCCGCAGCATCTTCTGGTCGCGCCCTGCGAATCTGATACTTCATGGGGTTACCTCAATTCATTGATCTGGCACGGCCACTGTGGGAACGGGTTTACCCGCGAAGCATCCTGCGCGGAGTATGGCACCGGCTGCGCCGGTGTTCGCGGGCAAGCCCGCTCCCACAGGTATGGCGCCAGGCTCAGACGTTGCACCGTCCCTGTGGGAGCTGGCTTGCCTGCGATGGGCTGCGCAGCAGCCCCTCTGGCGCATCAACGCTTTCGTAATAGGGTAGCCAGCCCAACGGTCAGCACTACGGCGCAAAGCATGGCCACCCCGATGGTCAGGCCAACGCCCCACACTTCGAGCAGCGCCGCCAGCACAAGATAAAACGCGATCACCCCCACCGCACCGATCGCATTGCCCCGCACCATCGCTACCATCCCGGCCCGCCCGGCTTGTACATGGGCGAACACCACCAGCGGCCAGGCAATCACCGGTATCGGGGCGAGCATCCCGCTGGTCGCCGGGCCCAACCAACTGGCCAGGCTGGTGATGATCATCAGCAGGCAAGTAGCAGACACCATGCGCAGGGGGATCTCCCAAAATCGCTGACGGCTGCGGCTCAGAGTGTCGGGTTTGGGCTCACGGCCGCTGGCGCGTATCAGCACGCCGATCAGCACCAGTGCCACGGCAATCGACAGGTACAGGTTGCCCCAGTGGGTAAACGCATAGGCGGCCACGCCATAGCACAGCAACGCCAGCAGCACGGCTGCGGCGGTGCCGAGCCTGCGCGTGGCCAACAGGTAGAAGGTGTAGGTGGCCTGCACTGCCGCCAGGCCGCCCAGTGCGCCGGGTATCGCGCCCAAGGCGAAGGCATTGCCCTGTTCCAGGCACAGGAAGGTCATTACCAGTGCCGAGGTGATCGGCAGGCCGGACAGCAACCCACCCAGCAAACCGCCCCAGCGGCGCGAGGCGAGGGAGATGGCCCACATCAGCAGGGGGGTGACGATAAGTTTCAGGTAGAACAAGGTCATTGCGGGTGTATCCAGGCTAGATGACGGTGCGCCCGCCGTCGGCATTGGGTAGGGCGCGGATGATTCACCCGCGGCTGGCCTCCAGGGCCTGGGCCAGGTCGGCGATGATGTCGTCACTGTGCTCGATGCCTATCGACAGGCGCACCATGTCCCGCGGCACGCCGGCCTTTTCCAGCTCCTCGTCGTTGAGCTGGCGGTGGGTGGTGGAGGCGGGGTGGCAAGCCAGAGACTTGGCATCGCCGATGTTCACCAGGCGCACCACCAGTTGCAACGCATCGATGAAACGCGCACCGGCTGCCTGGCCGCCCTTGATGCCGAACGACAGGATCGACGCCGGCTTGCCGCCGGTGTAGCGCTGGGCCAGTTCATGCTCGGGGTGGTCGGGCAGCCCGGCGTACTTCACCCAGGCCACCTGCTCGTGCGCTTGCAGGTAATGGGCGACCTTCAGCGCGTTCTCGGTGTGGCGCTCCATGCGCAGGGCCAGGGTTTCCAGGCCTTGCAGGATCAGGAAGGCGTTGAACGGCGACAGCGCAGCGCCAGTGTTGCGCAACGGCACCACGCGGCAGCGGCCAATGAAGGCGGCGGGTCCGAAGGCTTCGGTGTAGGTGACGCCGTGGTAGGACGGGTCGGGGGTGTTGAGCAGGGCGAAACGTTCCTTGTTATCGGCCCAGGGGAACGTACCGGAGTCGATGACGATGCCGCCGATGCTGGTACCGTGGCCGCCGATGTACTTGGTCAGCGAGTGCACGACGATGTCCGCGCCATGTTCGAACGGTCGGCACAGCACCGGGGTAGCCACGGTGTTGTCGACGATCAGCGGCACACCGTGGCGGTGGGCGGCTTCGGCCAGTGCGGCGATATCGACGATATTGCCGGCGGGGTTGCCGATGGATTCGCAGAACACCGCCTTGGTGCGTGCGTCGATCAAGGCTTCGAGCGCAGTGATGTCGTCATGGGCGGCGAAACGGGTTTGAATGCCCATGCGCGGCAGGGTGTGGGCGAGCAGGTTGTAGGTGCCGCCGTACAGCTTGGCCACCGAGACGATGTTGTCACCAGCCTCGGCGACGGTCTGGATGGCGTAGGTGATGGCCGCCATGCCCGAGGCCACCGCCAGCGCGCCAACCCCGCCTTCCAGGGCTGCCATGCGCTTTTCGAGTACATCGTTGGTCGGGTTCATGATGCGCGAGTAGATGTTGCCGGCCACTTTCAGGTCGAACAGGTCCGCGCCGTGCTGGGTGTCGTCGAAGGCGAAGGAGGTGGTCTGGTAGATCGGTACGGCCACTGCCTTGGTGGTCGGGTCGGGGCTGAAGCCCGCGTGGATGGCGAGAGTTTCCAGCTTCATGCAATCGTTCCTTGAGCGTGGGGTGGAAGCGTTCGAGCATGCGGCGGCGGGGGAAGTGGGTCAAGGACGTCGTGGTGGCGCCATACCGCAGCCCTCGGGCGCGGCTTGCCGAAGCCGGCATAAATAGGCAATCTCCGCTGCAATATCAAAAAGATATCATGCAGTGTTCCAGGCCCTGTGCATGGACGCTTATACAAAAGGGATTTCCCATGCCACACGCTGTAAAAACGATCACCCAGGCGCTGGATGAAGCACGTGTCTTGATGGCCGACTGGGTGGTACCAGAAGGTGCCAGCGACGCAGACACCTTGGGCGAGCTGGTCGGGGTGCTGGATAACCGAACCCTGAACGACGCAATGCGCACCTTGTCGGCGCCATTTCATCAGGGCATCAACCGCAAGCTGCTGACCCCGCGTTACAAAGTCGCCTTCGACCTCCTGCACAAGTACGGGGTCATGGTGGACCCAAGCTCACTCAGCGATGAAGTGATCGAGCGCCTCTACCCGCGGGTCAACTACCCGCGCTTCAGCTATGGGCAGACCTTGCGCGAGTGGAGCGACGCGGTACTGGGCGAAGGCGAGCAGGTGCAGTTCTTTCTGCCGCAGGCCCCGCGCCGCAATACGCACTTGGCCACCGTGCAGTTCCTCAGCGATGACATTCGCGAGCTGACCGACGCGTTGGTCAAGGCTGCCTGCCCGGCTGATGAGGCAGAGGTGGGGGGCGTTGAGGAAGACAGCGCCTATGAGCCCGAAGTGCGGCTGGCCGCACCCACGGAGCTCGCCGCCGAAGCGCAGGACATTACCTCGGGGGCGCGGCGAGGCATCAATACCCTTATTGCCCTGAGCGAAGAAGCCGAGGAACGCTGGTCGCCGGCCATGCGTGAATGCATCGCTGCGGTCAGGAAGAATCACGAGCGGGATGAAGAAGCGGACACGCTGGAAGTGATGGTCGAGTTGGTCGACCGTCTCGACAAGCTGGCCCGCGAAGCCCGCAAGTTGCTGCAGGAGCGCGACACCGGCACATGCTGACTACCCGCCGGCCCAAGCGCTGGCAAGACTTGTTCACTACGCCCTGATGACTGCGCCAACTGTAAAGTTATGCAAAGTTTCCCTGTGCCATCACCCCACAGCTCTAGAATCCGCCCGCTGCCGAACCGGCTACTGGCAGGCAGCAGATCTAACCCTGTGGAGCGTTCCAATGAAGTCGAAACAGCTTTTCCGTGCAGCCCTGGTTGCAGTCCTGGTATCTAGCCTGTCGGGTTGCTGGATGTTCATGCCGCCGGGCGGTGGCGGCGGTCACGGTGGTGGCCACGGTGGCGGTGGCTTCGGCGGCCATCAGGGCGGCGGCCCTCGCTGAGCTGACATCGCGATGGAACGCACTGCCTCGGCCGGGATGCAACTGGGCACCCGGCGCGAGAGCATTCATCAGCACTTGCAGGGCCGACCGCTCGTTCGCCTCTCCAGCTAGCTGCTTGCCATCCTGCCCCTAGAAGCCGCTCCCCTCCGGCTGCCCAAGTTCTACCTCCCGCGTAACCCTTCGCGATGTGGTGCTCGCCGATTCGAGCAGCCGTTGGACGCTGTCGTTCCGATGATGACAAAATGATGTCGTTCAGGCTTCCTTCAGTATTCCTGGCTCAATTCCCTACAGTGGCTCTCCAGGCGTTCAGGCACATTCATGTACTACGGAAACTATACCGATGGGCTCATCGCTGGCCGGCAGCAAGGTCATCAGCTGGGCTATGACGAAGGTCACAGCGACGGGCGCAAAAAAGGTGAGCAGATCGGCTATGACCAGGCGTGGTATGAAGCGGGTGGGATGATTGATGAATTGCGCCTGCAAGTGAATTATCAAACGGCTGTAATGCAGCAGATGCACGCACATGCCTATGAACTGGAAAAACAGGTTCTGCACCAAGAAGCTCATATCGATGAGCTGAAAGCGCTGCTGGAAGCGCAGGACGCGCAGGTCGATACATTGACTTCAGAAAATGCTGAGCTGCAGGGTTATAGCGATCGGTTAAGGGCGTACGGCGAAGAATGCGCCGCTTTTATTGAGGGGCAAGAAAAGAGGCTGGAAGCGCTTGTTGTAGAGAACACGGATGGTCAGCAGCAGCGCCAGCGAATGCACCAGCAAGTCTCAGAGTTGGTTGATTGCTTGAAGAGTGGGCAGGTCTATGCTCGCGAATTGGAAACCGATCGTGAATGGGTTGATGAAGCCAATAAAACCCTCGTGCGTGTGTTCAACCACACAATGCTGGTTATGACTGCCGTCTTTGCTGCATTCGAAGAACAGGAGGAGCCCCACGCGCTATCAAGGGCTGTGAATGTCCAGGCTTCATTCGAGCGGCATTATTTTGACCGGTTGGAGTACGCGTTGAAGGCAGGCCTCATTGGTACTTCGCCGGACAGGGATGCCGATCTGCAGGTTTGGGCGCCTCAGTTTAGTGATCAGCTATTTACTGTCATGCGCCGCGTCCATCACATAAGTTCCATGGCTCAAGCACGCTATCCTTTATGTGGACCATTTCCCGATCTGATCACGTCCCTCATCATGGATGGCAGCACCATCAGGCCGGTTTTGGTTGATGTTCCGGATGACCTTGATGAAGGCGAGCCTTCCCGAGATTGATGAAAGGGCTTGGCGCTCCTCAGCGCGGGGTTGGCCTGCTAGCTCACCACGCTATCCGCTCGCCATCCCACCCCCAAAAACTGCCAGTCTCCGACGGCCCAAGCCGCCCCACCTGCTCAATCACACACTGTGCCGCAAACGCCGGCTCAAACAGCTTCCCCTCCGGCACATTCCCTTGAAATGGCCGCGACAGCTCGGTATCGGTAGTCCCCGGATGCAGTGCCAGCACCGTGGCGGCCGGGTTCAGGCGTTTCAGTTCGATGCTTGCGGTGTGCAGCAGCTGGTTCAGCGCCGCCTTGCTCGCGCGATAGCTGTACCAGCCGCCCAGTCGATTGTCGCCGATCGAACCAACCCTGGCCGACAGGGCTGCAAAGGTGGCGGGCTGACTGCGCAGCAGTGGCAACAGATGCTTGAGCAACAGGATCGGCGCGAATGCATTGGTGGCGAAGCTGGCTTGCAGGCTGGTGAGGTCCAGTTGGGCCAGTGATTTCTCGGCTTTGGTGCCCTCCTGCTGGAGGATGCCGAGTGTGCTGATAACCAGGTGAAGGTGCGGGCAGGCAAGGCCCACCTCGCTTGCAAGCGCAGCCAGCGCCTGCTCGTCGCGAGCATCGTAATCTAGCTGTACCACGCGTTCGCCATGTGCCTGGGCCAGCGCAAGCAGGCCGTCAGCAGTGCGGGCGTGTCGCGACACAGCCCAGACCCGGCTTACATCATCGCGGGCCAGCAACGCCGCACACAGTGCCAGGCCGATACCTCGGCTGGCACCACATATCAGCACGTGGGCTTTGTCAGATAACCCGGGGATCAGGCTCATTGGGGGCGCCTCATGTTTCGAATGAATCTAGCCTACCGGCATGGTCTTTTGTTTTAAATATGCTCTCTAGTTTGGGTTTTTCGAGGCCGCTTTGCGGCCCATCGCGACACAAGACTGCTCCTGCAGGCGATCGCAATTCCTGTAGGCGCGGCCTTGTGTCGCGATGGGCTGCGCAGCAGCCCCAGTCTGCAAACGGTGCATATCAGAAGTTGTAAGTCAGCCGGGTGAAGTAGTAACCCCCGGTAAAGCCATAAGGCGAATAGGCCCCATACCCCTTGGTCATGGTCTTGCTGCTGGGGTTCTGCCGTTCGGGGTAAACATCAAACAGGTTCTGCGCCCCCACGGCCAGGTTGAGGTCTTTGGTCAGCTGATACCCCACGTCGATATCGGTGATCCAGCGCGCCTTGTACTCCCGGTCCAGGCTGCGGTCGGTCGCCGAGTTCACTTCACGCCATGAACCATAGCGGGTCAGGGTGAGGTTGCTGGTCCAGCGCTCGCGTTGCCAGTTGGCGCCCAGAATCAACTTGGTGTGCGGCTGCACCTCAGTCAAAAAGTTGCGCGCCTGGCGGTCCATCAGGCTGTAGTCCGTGCCCTGGATAGTGACGTTCTCCTTGTAGCTGAGGATCTGCGTCTGGTTCCAGTTGAAGGCAGCTGTCCATTTCAGTTGCCCCCAGTTGCCCAGGTTCTGGTCGAAATTGCCCACCAGGTCCAGGCCCTTGGTGCGGGTGCTGGCGCCGTTGGTGAAATAGCGTCCGCCAGAGGTGGAGTCGATGCCGTTGTCCAGCAGCGCCTGGGTCACTTCGTCGCCCAGCAGGGTACCGGTGAGCGTGATGCGGTCGCGCACATTGATCACGTAGGCATCCGCAGTAAACGACAGCTGCGGGGCAGGCTGGTAGGTCAGGCCCAGGCTGTAGTTGGTCGAGCGCTCGGGCTTGAGTGCGGTGGCGCCCAATGCCTTGGCTGCCGCCGAGTCCACCGGCAGTACGCCGTAGTTGATCGACTGGTATACGCCATTGACCACGCCGTAGGTGGTCGAGCGGGCGCTGAACAGGCTGTTGGCCAGCGAAGGTGCACGAAAGCCGTTACTGACCGTGGCGCGCACGGCTAGCTCGGGGGTGAAGTCGTAGCGGGTGGTCAGCTTGCCGCTGCGGGTGGCACCCACTCCACGGTTGTAGTGTTCATAGCGCAGCGCGCTGCCCAGGTACCACTGCGGCAGCGGGTTGAAGCCGACCTCGATGTAGCTGGCCACGCTGTTGCGGCTGGTGCTGGTGGCTTCGTCCGGCGAGATGCCGTTGGTGACCTGTGCACCGGAGGCGGCGCAGTCGCCGGGCGCACGGCAGTAGCCGCCGTTGGCCCACGAGGCCCAGTCGCCATCGCGCACCTGATAGGTATCACGCCGGTGTTCCAGGCCCCAGGACAGGTCAAGCGGCTTGTCCAGGCCGATGTCGAAGCTGCGTTGCAGGTCCAGGTTGCTGGTCAGCTGTGTGGCAATCCAGGTGCCCGATTCGAAATGGTTGGGCGTGGCCTCGCCCAGCGAGGCGTTCTGGTTGTGCGTGGTGCCCTGCAGCACCTCGTTGCGCCCGTAGGTGCTGGACAGGTCCCAGGCCCATTCCCCGGCATTGCCCTTGGCGCCGAAGGCGCCCTGCACATCATCTTCCTCGATGTACCAGGTGGGCGTGTAGCCACCGGGGTAGCCGTTGGGGCCGGTGGTGATGGTGTTGGTGATGGTCGGCAGGCGGAAGTTCTGGCCCTGCTCGGCCTTGCGGTGCGAATAGGTGGTGAAGGAATACAGGGTCAGGTCGTCGCTTAGCGGCAGTTCGGCGTTGTAGCCCAGGGTCAGCAGGTTGATCTTCGGCGTGCCGTAGCCGCCGTAGGTCGACTTGCCGGCCTTGTCGAAGGCTTCGGCATAGCTGTAGCCGTTGGCGCTGGCCTTGTTGTCGTCGTTCTGGCTGCGCGCATCCAGGGCCAGCTGCACGATGCCGCTGTCACCGACCTCGAAGCCCTTGTTCAAGCCTTGCTGCACGGTCTGCTTCTTGCCGTCGTAACCCTGGCCTGCGTTGGTCACCGAGGTGCCGGAAGCGTCGGCCTTGAGGATCACGTTGATCACCCCGGCGATGGCGTCGGAGCCGTACTGTGCGGCTGCGCCATCGCGCAGTACCTCGACGTGGTCGATAAGGCTGATGGGGATCAGGTCAAGGTCGGTGGGTGCTGCGCCCGCATGGATGCCGCTGATGTTAAGGGTGGCGCTGGTATGGCGGCGCTTGCCGTTCACCAGTACCAGCACCTGGGCCGCATTCAGCCCGCGCAGGCTGGGCGCACGGGCCATGCCGCTGGCGTCCCAGCCGGTCTTTTCCGGCAGGGTGAAGGATGGCACGGTGGCGCTGAGGGCTTCCATCAGGCCGGGCTTGCCGGTTTGCTGCAGTTGCTTGGCGCTGATCACATCGATCGGCACCGGGCTGGTGGTGACGGTGCGTTTTTCCGAGCCGCGGTTGCCGGTGACGATCACGGTGCCCAGCTGTGACGGGGCCGTGGCCTGGGCAGCGCCCTCGGCAAATGCGTCAGGCGCGGCCAGGCCGGTGGTACCAAGGGCCATGGTCAGCAGTGCGGGTTGCAGGCGCGGGCTGGGCAGTTTCAAGGCGTGAAGCATGTTCGCTCTCCATGAGCGCTGTCGAACAGCGGGTGCACAGGGGCCGCCCACCGGGTGGCCCCGGCAGGCAAGCAATAGGGGAAATTGGCTAGCGGCGTATCAGGGCGCTTTTGCAGCGACCGCTTCGATCTCGACCAGGGCGCCCGGCAGGGGCAGGGCCACCACCTGCAAGGCGGTGCGGGTTGGCTTTTTCGGTTGCTCGGCAGTGGCGAAAAATTCGGTGTAGGCGGCTTGCAGCCCGGCAAAATCCAGCTTGCCCTCGGTGGCCGGGTCGCCTACCAGAAACACCCTCAGCTGTACTACGTCACCCAGGCCCAGACCCTGGCTTTGCAGCGCAGCCTGGATCTTTTTCAGCACTGAGCGGGTCTGGGTTTCGGTGTTGCCATAGGCGGCAATGGTCTGTGGTGGTGCCTTGGGGTCGGCAACGTCGGGCAAGGTGCCGCTGACGAAGGTCAGCGAGGTGCCGGCGGGTACGGTGACCAGTTGCGAAATGGGGAACTTCGAGCCTGGCGGGTCGACACGCTTGATGGTGTCGGCCTGGGCGGTAAGTGCGGACAGTGACATGAAGGCTCCAAGCAGCAGGGCAGTCTTGTTCATCAGAGGGCTTCCTTGTTCAGGCGGCGACGCCGCGTTGCTGTTGCAGGGCGTGCCGGGCGATCTGCCCGACCACATGGCGTGCCGAGTCCGCAGCGCTGTTCTGCCAGATGCCCACCCCGCCATGGGCCAGTGCATCGCTGGCCAGCCAGGTGCGGCCCTGGGGCTGGTTGAGGTGCGAGTAGCCGGGTTCGGCCAGCACGTCGTGGACAATCCATGGGCTTTCGCTGAACGGCACCTTGGACCAGTTCACCGCCACCCCGCGCTGCAACTTGCCGGCATGGCCCGGGTGCAGCGACTCCACGGCCTGGCGCGACGACGCCAGTTGCTGCTCTGTCGAACGCGTGGCGAATGTGCGCGCCACTTCGCCGGTGTTGTAGGTGCCCACCAGGATGCCCTGGGCACTGTTCAGGTGGTCGCTGGGGTACCACAGCAGCCGCGCTTCGTGGTTGATGTAGGAGAGCCCGCCGTAGATCTGGAACTCGCTTTCCCAGAAACGAGGCGCCTGCCATGCCACCTTGTTGGCCAGGTCTGGCTTGGCCTGGGCGATGGCCGCCTGGGTGGTCTTGCCAAAGTTGTGGTCGACCCGGGCCAGCAGTGGCAGGGGAATGGTGACGATGGCGTAGTCGGCGGTTTCCACCTGGGTCTTGCCGCTGCGACGGTCACGCCAGGTAACCTGGCTCGCGTTGTCGCCGGTGCGGATTGCCAGCACTTCGGCGTGCAGTTGCACCTTGTCCTGCACCTTGGCGTACAGGGCTTTGGCAATCTGGTCCATGCCGCCGACCGGCTGGAACATGGTGGCGGAAAACTCCGGGATCTCGTCGAATACCAGCGGCAGCATCAGGTTAGGGTTTAGCAGTTGTCTGAGTGCCACGGGCTGGCGCTGGATCGGGGTCTGGTCGCCCGCCCCGGCGAAGCGGGTATAGCCGGCGCGGACCGAGCCCTTGTAATGGCGCTGCTCGTCGAGGTCGCCGTATACCTTTAGAAAGTCCAACAGGGCCTTCTGGTCGCCGGTGTCCAGTTCCTTGTCCAGCGCTTTGCCGCTGATGCTGCGCGACAGCAGTTCGCTGAGGTGCCCACGGGTGTCATTCACCGCCTGGCGCAGCAGTAACGGTGGCTGCGCAAGGTCCGGTTGGGCGAGGGCGTTGCGGCTGCTGTTGACCAGCACTTCCAGCGGGACGCCCAGCTCGCGGCAGTAGCCGAGGATGGTCAGGTGATGGCTGGGCAGGCGTGCGGGCCCTGCATTGAAATAGTGGCCGTTGTCGAAACGCACCTGCTGGCGGCTGCCGTCATTGTGCAGTACCTCGTCGCCGTTGCGCAGCGTCCACGCACGCCCGCCGATTCGCTCCCGGGCTTCCAGCACGCGCACCTCAAAACCGGCTTTGCCAAGTTCATAGGCTGCCACCAGGCCGCTGATGCCAGCCCCCACCACCAGCACGCGCTTGCCGTTGCCGGACGTGGTCGGCAGGCCCAGCGGCTGGAAGGTGCTGGCCGTGGCCGCAGTAGGCAACAGGCCCAGCGCGGACAGGCTGCCAAGCGCGGCGCCGTAGCTGCCAGCGGCCATCAGGTGGGCAATAAGGTCTCTACGGGTCAAGCCCATGGTGTGTTCTCCTTGCAAGTGGAAAGTGAGTCCGTTCAGCGCGGCGCTACAGCTCGTAGCGCACACTCAGCAGCACGGTGCGTGGGTCGTTGACCGAGTAATAGGCGGTGCGGCTGGCGGCCGAGTAGGCAATGCTTTGCGGGTAGGCGCGGTCGAGCAGGTTCTTGACCGACAAGGTGGTGGTCCAGTGGCCGTCGGCGCTGGCATAACTGGTGCTGGCATTCCAGAAGCCCTGGGCAGGTACTTCGTAGATATCGGCGTTCAGCGGGTTGGCGTAGGAGCGGGTCTGGTACTGGTAGTCGGTGTTGGCCACCAGCTCACCCGGCAGGTTGACGGGCACCGTCCAGTTCAGGCCAAGGCTGGCGTTCCATTCCGGTGCAAAGATCATTTCCTTGCCGTCGGCACTCACGCCTGGGCCACTGGCATTCTGGAAGTCGTCGTACTGGCTTTTCAGGTAGCCCAGATTGGCAGTCAGGCGCAGGTCGCGTGCCAGTAGCACGGTGTTTTCCAGCTCCACGCCGTAGGTGTGGGCACTGCCGACGTTGGTACGCAGGTTGGCGCTGATGGCCGGGTCCCAGGCATTGGTCTGCAGGTCGTCGTAGTCGTTATAGAAGAAGGCGATGTTGCTGCGCAGGCGGCCATCGGCAAAGTCGCCCTTGAAGCCCACCTCATAGGTGGTGACGTTTTCCGGATCAAAGCCCTGCTCGGCAGCGGCGCGGGTTGGCGCGCGGTTGTCGAAGCCGCCGGCCTTGAAGCCCCGGGCCACATAGCCGTACTGCACCAGGTTATCGCTCCAGGCATACTCCAGGCCGATCTTGGGGCTGAGGGATGCCCAGGAATCACTGGTTTCGGCAGCGAAGTTGGTGCCGGTGATTACCCGGTCGGTGGTGATGGCGTAGTTGCTGTAATCGAAATTCTTGTGCTCGTGGGTGAAGCGCAGGCCGGTGGTCAGCGACAGGCGAGGGGTGAGCTTGTAATTGCTCTGGCCGTACAACGCGTAGCTTTCGGTATCGGTGGTGCTGTATTGGCCGCTGGCATTGACCCGGTTTTGCGCCACCGAAAAGGTCAGGCTGTCGCGCTCGGCGCGAAAGCGCTCCTTGTACAGGTACACACCGAGGGTGTAGCTGAACCTGTCGTATTCGCCGTTGAGCTGGAACTCCTGGGTGGCGTAGCGCTGCTTGTAGGTGATCAGGTTGTTCTGGATCGGCGACGCGGTGCCGCTGTTGGCCTGGCCGGAGTTGTCGTAGTCCACCGGCTGGTCGAACTCGGACCAGGCCGTGACCGACTTGAAGTTCAGATGGTCATCGATGCTGTAGATCGCGCGCAGCACCGCACTGCCCTGGTCCAGCTTGTTCTTCGGGTCGAGGCTGCTGTAGGTCTTGAACTTGTCGAAATGGCCGTTGGCCGGGTTGAAGGGGGTATAGCTGGTGGTATCGCCGCGGTCGAAGGTGCCGGCCAGGGTCAGTTGCACGTCCCAGGGCGAATCCTGCGGGGCCAGGCGCAGCTTGCCGCGGTAGGACTGGATGTCGATGTTGTTGACGTCCTTGTCACGGGTGCGGTTGTACACGGTGCCGTCGCGGGTCAGGCGTATGGCCGAGAAGCTGCCGAACAGGGTGTTGTCCACCAATGGCCCGCTGACCAGCAGGCGGCCGTTCTGTGCGTTGAAGTTGCCGGCACCCAGCTCGACGAAGGCGCGGGCCTGCTGGGTCGGGTCGCGGGTGATTACCCGTATCGCGCCGGCTGCACTGTTGCGCCCGTACAGGGTGCCTTGTGGGCCGCGCAGCACTTCAACGCGCTCCACGTCGTTGAAGTCCAGCATCGAAGAAATCGCCCGCGGGATGTACAGGTCATCGGCGTATACCGCAACGGCCGCTTCCTGAATCGGGTCGGTCTCGCCAATACCGCGTATGCCGTAGGTTTGTGCGCTGTAGGAAATGGACTGGCGGTTCAGGGTGAGGTTGGGCACCCGACCGGACAGGTCGCGGATGTTGTTGATCTGCGCATCCTGCAGGGTGCGCTCGTCGAAAGCGCTGATCGCCAGCGGGGTTTTCTGCAGGTTCTCTTCACGGTGCTCCGCTGTGACGGTGACGGTTGGCAGCTTGTCGCCCGGCGTTTGGGCAGGCTCGGCGAAGGTCGTGGGCGTGAAGAGGGCAAATGCAACGGCGGCGGACAGGTGAGGGCGTACAGGGTAGGGCAAAGGCTTCATGCTGCAGCTTCCAGATAACCAGCATCGAGTGGGATTTCGGATACCTGAATACCGCAGCCGGGTGTGATGACCGAGGCGCAAGGAGGTATTAGGTTCCTTTGCCTCCGCCAGTCAGGGGTCGGTCTGGTGAGAACATATCTCTATGAAAAAACGTTTTGAAATACTTTTTGCGTCTAAGCTAATATTATTAAAATGAATTAATAAAAATGCCTAAAATTCAATAAATGCATTTTATGGTTGAGATAGAGGTGGTTTTCAGGCGCCGAGTGGCCATGAACCTGTTGCTTGCGGGTGGCGCAACGGCGGCTGGCGCCCGTGCCGACGAGGGTTACTTCGAATCGCTGCGGGCCAAGGTTCGTAAGCCTCAAGGATGAAAAGCAAACGTCTTTGGCCAACGCAGGGGGCTAGCTGTCTCCTGTTTGCACCCCTGCGCCTGAGCGTCACTCCTGGTAAATCTTGGTCAACAACCGCAACAACTGATCCCGCTCCTCATCATCCAGCGCCGAGGTCGCCTCGCGGTCGCTGTCCTTGGCGATCTGCTTCAGTTCCTTGAGCAGCGCTTCTCCCGCCTTGCTCAAGAAGATCCCGTAAGACCGCTTGTCCGGCTTGCACCGCACGCGCACGGCCAAGGCCCGTTCTTCCAGCTTGTTCAGCAGGGGCACCACCTGCGGTGGCTCGATCGCCAGCGAGCGCGCCAGGTCAGCCTGCAGCAACGCCGGTGTCGTCCTGCTCCCGCACAGGCGTGTCGTGCGGGGAGAGCGTCATTGAACGCCCCCTGTTCGCCACCCCGAACGGCACATGCACCATCGGCAAATCCCCCGCCGGCGACTGCAAGTGGCTGCGCTGGTCGTCGAAGAACACATGGGGCTTCAGAATCGACAACACCCTGGGCTTCTCCATGCCGCCGAGAAAGAAGCACTCGTCCGGCGATACGCCCCAGTCCTTCAACGTCGTCACCACCCGCTCATGTGAAGGCGCATTGCGCGCCGTGACAATGGCAATCCGCAAGATCCGCTTGTAGTCCGGGTTCTCGGCCAGCTTGCGGTCCTCCAGCATGCGTATCAGCGAAAGCTTGCGGTACAGGTCCGCCAGCGGCCCTGGCGAATGCGGAATGCCCTTGTGTACGCGCTCGTGCTCCTGAAAGTCATCCAGGTTGTCGTTGCGCTTGTACACGCTCTCCGCCTCGTCGTCGGCAATCACGCCATCGAAGTCGAAGGCTACGCGCAATTCGGTGTCGATCTCGTCATCGTAGATGCGCGTCGGCAGTACCCGCCCGGCCGGGTAGTTGGCGTCGATGGCTTTCTGCACATCTTCCTCATTGGCACTGAGGAACAGCGAGGCGTTGAATGCCGGGATGTACTCATAGGGCGAGCGGCCCGACATGAACGCCGCGCGGGTGATGTCCAGCTGATAATGGTTGATCGAACGAAATACCCGCAGGCCGGTTTCCGGGGAGTTGCGCGAGAGCAGCACCACCTCTACCGGCAGTTGCTCGGGGAAGGCCTGGTTGATACTCAGGAAGCGGCGAATGAACGGGAACGCCACGCCTTTGGGGAATGGCTCGTCCAGGTTCTGCTGCTGGTGATGGCGGTACGCCTCGACACCCTGGGTCTTGTAGATGTCGTCCGAGACGGTAAGGTCGAACAGCGCACTCGAGGCAACGCCAATGACCAGTTTCTGTTCGATGGGGTAGGGCATTGAGCAACTCCTGAGCCTGTGCTGATGGCAAGTGTACGCCTGCGCGGTGACGAAAGCCCTCAGGCCTCCGGCACCAGTCCGAGCAGCACCTGAACCTGGCGCTGCAACTGGCTCACATGCTCGCGCTCTGCACGCAGCGCGGACTGCAGCTCGCGGTTTTCCTGTTTATGGATGCGAGCGGAGCGCTCCAGCTCGCGGTCGCCTTGCAGCAGGTCCCACATCTCGCCTTGGCGAGCGTGCTGCAGACACACCAGCAGCAGGGTGATACCGCAGACGCCCAGCAGAGAGATTTCGATAGCTTCCATGTGACGCTTCCTTGGGTAGTGGCAGTTTGCCGGTAAGCGAAACGATATGTCCATAAAGACTACATGTCGATAATGGAGACTTGTACAGGTAAAGCAATGGTGCATATCCGGCGGGCTGCTTGCGGGCAGTTTAGGATGAGTGCTGAAGGCGATTTGGCATCATGGCTGCCGGCGACGCCGCGCTAGACAAGCCCTTGGCTGCAATCGCGCTGTATCACAGCGGCGATGAACGATTTTGTCAGCATATGCCTGTTTACTTTACATATCTGTCAGGCTTGATGTGCAAACGGATGGATATGTATGATCAGGCGACACGTCATCTATCGAGGTGCTTGTTGCCACCCTACAGGAGCCGACATGAAACGCACGCAACGCATGGAGCAAACCCGCTGGGACCTGGCCTTGCGCTACCGGTTGATCGAGACGGTGGTCTGGTGGGAAGGTCGGCTGACCACCAATCACCTGATCCAGAGCTTCGGCATCAGCCGCCAGCAGGCGTCGAAGGACATCAACACCTACATCAATGACTACGCGTCGAAAAACCTGGTCTACGACAAGCAGATCAAAGGCTATGTCCCGACCCGACAGTTCAAGCCGCTGTTCATCGACGACAGCGCCAGCGCCTACCTCGACCTGCTCAACCAGAACAACGAACGCGCCCCACATATCGAAGGCCTGGCCTTGGCCTATGCCCACACCGAAGTGCTGAAGGTGCCCGACCGCTCGGTCAAACCCGAGGTCCTGCGGCCGTTGCTCAAGGCCTGCCGCGAAAAGCGTCGCCTGGACATCGACTACGTGTCGTTCAACACCCCCGAACTCGAGGGACGCATCATCGCCCCGCACACGCTGGTGTACACCGGCATGCGCTGGCACGTGCGGGCCTATTGCGAAAAGAACCGCATGTACCGCGACTTTGTACTCAGCCGTTTCCGTGGTGTGCCAGATGTGCACGAGGAGGAGACCGAGAATGGTATCGACCAGGACGTGGAATGGAACACACCGGTCGATGTGATCTTCAAGCCGGACGAACGCCTGACACCCGCGCAGCGGGCCATCATCGAGGTGGACTACGGCATGACCGACGGGCAGTTGGTGGTGGGCAGCTCCCAGGCATTGGTCAAGTATGTGGTGAAGCGCTTCGGGGTGAACCCCAACATGCATGATGCAAGGCCCGAAGCGCAGCAGCTGGTGCTGGCGAACCGGGCCGAACTGAAGCCTTGGCTGAACCTTGATTGAAGCTTGGGCAACGGCAGGTAACGGGGCCGCAGGGCAGGTGCCTGTACTGCACGCGGCCACGCAGTGCAGACCTCCCCGTTACAGATCAACCACTCAAATCTCTCGTTCATCAGTGGATCCAGTGATGCCAATTTGATAGCTTTCCGCCCCTTACCGCTGTATCCGGATAGGAATTGATGAACCAGCTATACGAACACGGCACTCTGACCCCGGTCGCGAAGCCGATTGTGGACAGGGTGATCGAGACCGCCCTTGGCAGTCTGGACGCTACTTCCGATAACAAGGTACTGCGTGGCCTCAACGATGCGTTGGCGGGCGAAATAGAACGTTTGAACGCAGGCGTCGCGACCCCGGATGGCGACCTGCAGGGGCCACTGAGGGTGTTGCGCGAACTCAGGCAACAGCTCGACGAACTGCTGGCGCTGGCCGATGGTCATGCCTTGTGCAGGCAAGCGGTGGAGCGCCTGGCAAGTGTGCAAGGCCAGCATGAAATCGAAATGGCCGCGCTGCAGGCCAGTGCCGAGGTGCAGAACCGCAAGCTGGTGGCAAGTACCTTGGCCCGCGTGCAAAAGGAAGGGGCAATCCGCAAGAGCCTTGAGCAGTACCAGGAGCAGCTGGCCGCCAGCAACCTGGCACGGGAAGCGCTGTCTACCACGGTGACGACGGCTTTGAAGAGGCTTGCGCTGGCGACCAGCACCCAGGCTCAGCGCGTTGATAGCGTCGAGACGCATTTGGCCAGCCTGGTGGAGCGCCAGCGTGAATGCGAGCTGCAATTGCAGCAGGTGTGCGGGACGGGCTGGGCGGTGTATCTGGAGCGCAATGCAGTGCCGCTGGTGGCGTTGGCGGTGGCTGTGTTTGCGCTGGGGCTGAACCTGTTCGGTTGAACGCAACTTAACGGCAAACCTGAGGCCTGCGCGGTCGTTGTAGAAGCGGGTTCACCCGCGAAGAATCCTGCACAGTGGATGGCACCGGCTTCGCCGGTGTTCGCGGGCACGCCCGCTTGTATGGTTAGACTTGAAGGGGTGGTGGGACTAAATGCCCGATTCTGACTGTTCACAGCAGTACAGACCGTGGGAGACATCGCCCCACCCCTTCCACCAAAGCGCCGATAAAGAATGCATCGTTTGCAAACGACGATAGAAGCAAGCCAGCGCCTCTTGGTGAAACCCCTTCAAGCCAAAAAACCATAACGTGAGGAGGCTCCCGTGGCAATGCAGGTTGGCAAATTGATCGTGGGTGCGGATGTCGCGAAAGCAGAATTAGTGATTCATCACGATGATCGCGATGAGATCATCAAGGTGAAAAATACCAAACCAGAAATCAAGAAATGGCTGAAGCAACAGCCTCTCAACACGGCAATTGCTGTTGAGGCGACCAATGTTTACCACCTGGACTTGGTTGAGCTGGCCCATAGCCTGGGTTTCGAGGTCTATGTCATTGATGGATTCCAACTGAGCAACTACCGCAAAAGCGTGGGTGTGCGGGTAAAAACGGACCCCACTGATGCTCGGTTGTTGTCCCGTTTTTTGAGAAACGAGGGGGAAGACCTCCGCCCTTGGACTCCCCCTCCCGCCGTCTACGGCAAGCTTCAGAGCCTTCTGCGACGCCGAGCGGCCTTGGTGACTGCCCGCACGGCGATGACCCAGAGCTGGGCTAATGAAGCCCTTTTGAAAGCCGCCTTCACAACCTTTGTAAAATCGATAGACCGGCTGGATTTGTTGATCCAAAAGAAAATTAAAGAAGTGCTGCGCGAAGCAGGGCTGCACGAGCAAGTTGCTCGCTGCCAAGCGGTAGAGGGTATTGGGTTTCTCACTGCGACTGCCTTGGTAATGGCTTTTATGCGGGGCGAGTTCAAGAGCAGTGATTCGTACATTGCATTCCTGGGAATGGATCTACGAGTGATTGATTCTGGGCAGAAGAATGGACGTCGTCGCCTTACCAAGCGAGGCTGCTCAGAAATCCGTCGCCTGCTGCATAACGCGGCGATGTCAGCCAGCCGGACGGCCACTTGGAAAGGGATCTACGAACAACATCGCAATGCGGGTAAAGCAACAACCCAGGCGTTGGTAATCCTGGCCAGGAAGCTTGCACGAGTGGCATTCGCCCTGATGAAGAATCAGGACGAATATGTCACCAAGGGTGGGAAAGCACCTTGCTGAAAACCATAGAATCTCCCACAGTGATCGCGCAGACTCTGACATTTTTAACACGACAGTGGCTCCCGCAGGGCTCAGCGTCGAGCTGCCAGGGCCTCAGGGTTGGCAACGTTCTTTGGCTTTCCTTCGAAAAACGCCAGCACATTGTCGAAGGCATCGCCAAAGTACAGCTCGTAGCCGTTCTTCTCCACGTACCCCAGGTGCGGCGTACTGAGTACGCGTGGGTGGCGCAGCAGCGGATGGGCCAGGTCGAGCAGCGGCTCCTCCTCGTACACATCCACCGCCGCGAAACCCGGCCGCCCAGCATCCAGTGCCTGTAGCAATGCCCCCGGGGCAATCAGTTCTGCGCGGCTGACGTTCACCAGCAAGGCGTCAGGCTTCATCTTGGACAGGTCGTCGAAGGTCACCCCGTGGCGTGTCTGGTCGGACAGGCGCAGGTTCAGGCTGACAATATCCGCTTCGGCAAAGAATGCCTCACGCGAGGCAGCAGCGCGATGGGCATCGGCTTGGGCTGCGGCGCGGCTGCTGTCGCTGCCCCACACCAGCACAGGCATGTCGAACGCCTGGGCATAACGCGCCAGACGCTGGCCGATCTTGCCGTAGCCCCAAATACCCAGCAGCTGGCCGGCCAGCGCCTGGCCCAGATTGACCTGCCATTGGCCTTGGCGGAAAGCATCGATGGCCGGCACCAGTTGCCGGCGGGCATTGAGGATCAGCGCCCAGGCAAGTTCTGCAGGCGCCACCGGCGAGCCGCGCCCCTCGGTCACCGCAATGCCGCGTGCGGTGCAGGCAGCCAGGTCCAGGTGGCTGGACACCTTGCCGGTCTGGCTGATCAGCTTGAGGTTGGGCAGGCGGTCGAGCAGGGCGGCGTCGATGCGGGTACGTTCCCGGGTGAGTACCAGTGCGTCGGCATCGGCAAAGCGTGCTGCAAGTTGCTCCAGCGTGGCCGGCTGGCGCTCATGAAGCACGCTGACAGCGTGCCCGCTCAGCTTGCCGAAGCAATCGAGCGTGCGGATCACATCCTGGTAGTCGTCGGGAATGACAATGCGCATGGTGGTCTGGCCCTGGCGGTACAGTGAAGCGTCGAAGATAACCCAACTGCGCGCATCAACGTCAGATCAGGATGTAGTCGCTGCGCATCACCACCGGCTCATGCGCCCCTTCGACCAGGTGCACGAACTGCCCGCCCACCTGGTCGATTGCCAGGCAGTCGTCGACATCGAGCAAGGCGTCGGTGTGCGGCTTCAGCCAGTGTGCCTGCATGCGCTGCTTGCCCAGGGCCTTGGCTTCGGTCTTGTTGTGGGCGGCAACCAGCAGGTAGCGGTGCGCCTCGCCGAACACATCGCGCTCGTAACCGCCGAGGTTGATGAAGTACAGGTGCAGTGCGCTGCGGGCGGGGGCGTCCGGGCGCAGTTCGATCCGTTGGCCGTCCACGCCGTGCACTTCCAGCCACGAATCGATGTGCAAGCCTTTCGCGCTACCGAACCAGGCCTGGCGCAGCTGCGGGTAAGCCTGTTCGAAGGTGTCGGCCTGGGCGAATACCACGTCGTGGACTTCGATCTTGGCGCCGGGGTGGCGGCCTCCGAGCATGACGACGTAAAGCATGGGCGGTCCTTTGCGTGGCATTGAGTGAAAGTGCATTGTACCCAGCCACAGCCAGTTCGATGAAGCGATGCCTGAGCATTGTTGGAGCGGGCATGCCCGCGAAGCAGGCCGCGCGGTGGATGGCAGGGGCTTCGCCCTTCTCGCCCGCGCTGCCGTTGGCTTACTCGAATGCCACCGTGGCACTGTGACGCCTCGCCGGGGACGAGTCCACCGATTACAAGGGATTGCGCAGGCCGCCAGACAGGTGCTCTACCAGAAAATCCACAAACACCCGCACCCGCGCCGGCATCGCCTGGCCACCGACGAACACCGCATGGATCGGCTCGCGGTCCTCAGGGTTGTACGCCTCCAGCAATGGCACCAGCCGCCCGCTGGCCAGGTCGTCGACCACCGTGAAGGTACCGATGCGTGCCACGCCGGCACCGATCCTGGCCAGTTGCGCCAAGGCTTCGCCGCTGCTGCATTCGATATTGCCCGTCACCTTCAACGAGAATACCTGCCCGTCGCGGCGAAACGGCCAGTCGGGCGCGGCACGGCGGAAGTTGAAGCGCAGGCAGTTATGCCGGGCCAGGTCTTCAGGCTCAAGCGGGGTGCCGCAGCGTTGCAGGTACTCGGGCGAGGCAACCACCACCTGGCCGGTTTCACCAATGGCGCGGGCGCTCAATGAACTGTCCGGCAGGTGCCCGAAACGCAATGCCACGTCGGCCTGGCCGCCGAGAATGTCGGCCACTTCGTCACTGAGGGTAAGGTCAACCAGCACTTGCGGGTAACGTGCGCTGAAGGCCGCCAGCAGCGGTACCACGGTCAGCCGGGCATGGCCCAGCGCAGCGCTTACCCGCAAGCGCCCGCGCGGCACGCCCTGGTCGGTGATGGCTTCTTCCACTTCGAGCATGTCGGCCAGCACCCGCCGTGCACCGCGCAGGTACGCCTCACCCTCGGGGGTGAGGGTGATCGCGCGGGTGGTGCGCAGCAGCAGGCGGGTGCCCAGGCGCTGTTCGGTGCGGGCGATGATGCGGCTGACCGCAGAAGGCGTCAGGTTCAGTGCCCGCGCGGCGGCCGACAGGCTGCCTTCTTGCGCCACCCTGGCAAATATCTCCATCTCGCCGGATCTTCCACTGAAGTCCATTTGTGCCTCGTGCGCAAAGGTGGTTGGCAAAAAAGCAGTCTAGTGCGCTTTTGAAATGGATCGTAGCATTTGCGGCATAGATAAGGAGCTTGCCATGCGTATCAATCCGCCTCTCGTCGCACTTGCCATCGGTGCCTTTGGCATCGGTGTCACCGAGTTCGCCCCCATGGGCATGTTGCCCAGTATCGCCACTGACCTTGGCGTCTCCATCCCCGCTGCCGGGCTGCTGGTCAGTGCCTATGCCATTGGCGTGCTCATCGGCGCACCGCTGATGACTCTGGCCACGGTGAAGATCCCGCGGCGTTATTTGCTGATCGGGCTGATGGCCATTTTCACACTGGGTAACCTGATGTCGGCCCTGGCCAGCGATTACACCAGCCTGCTGGTGGCCCGTGTGGTCACCTCGCTCAACCACGGTGCCTTCTTTGGCATCGGCTCGATTGTCGCGGCCAGCGTGGTACCGCCCGAGAAGCGCGCCGGGGCGGTGGCGGCAATGTTCATGGGCTTGACCCTGGCCACCATCGGCGGCGTGCCGCTGGCGACCTGGTTTGGTGAAATGCTGGGTTGGCGCACGGCATTCTGGGGTATTGCCGGGCTTGGCCTGGTGGCGATGACCACGCTCTGGTACGCGCTGCCCAATGTGCCGTCGCCCAAAGGTGACGGGGCCATGGCCGAAATCCGGGTGCTGGGCCGCGGCCCCGTACTGGCGGCGTTGCTGCTGACGGTGGTGGGTTCCAGTGCGATGTTCACGGTGTTCACCTACATTGCGCCGATCCTGCAGAGCGAGGCGGCGGCGTCCACCACCTTCGTGACAGCCATGCTGGTGTTGTTCGGTGTGGGCCTGACCTTGGGCAACGTGTGGGGCGGCAAGGCGGCAGACCGCTCGATCGACCGCACGCTGATCGTGTCGTTGGCGTTGTTGATTGGCGTGCTGCTGGTGTTCCCGCTGGTGCTGGACTGGCCGCTGCCGACGGCCTTGGCGATCCTGGTGTGGGGCGCGGCCAGCTTTGCACTGGTGCCGCCACTGCAGATGCGGGTGATGGAGGCAGCCAAGGATGCGCCCAACCTGGCATCGGCGGTGAACATTGGTGCATTCAACCTGGGCAATGCGATTGGCGCGGCGCTGGGTGGCGCAGTGATCAACGCAGGTTTGGGCTACCCGGCGATTTCCCTGGCGGGCGCGGCGATGGCGGCGCTGGGGTTGGTGATGGTGTTGCTGTTTGCCTGGCGTGGGCGGGTGGTGGCAGCGGCGGGGCAGGTTGTGGTGTAACAAGCCGAGATCGCCGGGGGCGCTGTGCGCCCTTTTCGCGGCACAAGGCCGCTCCTACAGGTACAGCGCACGCTTCAGGTGCTGCGCGGTCTTTGTGGGAGCGGCCTTGTGTCGCGATAGGGCTGAAATGCAGTGAAAACCGGGGTTGTACGTTAGGGCGTACCGTTACGGCCATGCAGGTGATAGGCCGGGCGTTCGCTCAGGCGTTCGTAATAATCGCGAACCGCTGGCAGGTGCGGGTGCTCGAACGGCGTTTCGAACCAGCGGTTGACCGAGAGGCCGATAGGGATATCGGCCAGGGTGAACTGGCTGCCGGCTACGTAGGCACCGGTGCTGGCCAGTTGGCGGTCGAGGATATGCATGTAGCGCGACCATTCGGCGCAACCGGCGGCCAGTGCTTGCGGGTCCTGGTGGGAGGGGGAGTGCCTGACCAGTGACATGAATGCGTAGCTCCACGAGCGGTTCAGGTCCGAGGCCTGCCAGTCGATCCACTGGTCGATCCTGGCCCGCGCCTGGGCATCGTCGGGGTAGAACGCGGTGGCACCGTAGCGGTTGGCCAGGTAGCGGATGATGCTGTTGGACTCCCACAAGGTGAAGTCGCCATCCTGGATCACCGGGATCATGGCGTTGGGGTTCAATGCCAGGAACTCCGCGCTGTCAGTGGCCTGGAAGCCAGAGCCCCAGTCTTCGCGCTCGAATGCGACCTCGAACTCGGCGCAGGCCCACAGGACTTTTCGCACATTGATGGAAGAAGCTCTGCCCAGTATCCGTAGCATGGTGTTCGTCCTGGTGTGGGGGAGGTTGATCGTCCGACACTGGCAGGTGCCGGTCAAGGGGCTGATCGGTGGCAGAGCGCCCATTTCATGGGGTTCGTGTAGTCCATTTCCGAAAGTGGTTCTTTCCATCCTGCTGGTCATTGTGATGGGGGAGGTGGCGTCCTAGGCTGGGTATGCTCGTAACCCCGAGGAATGGACATGGACAACGACACCCCGAAAAGCCGCAAGCTCAATGTCGTGCGTGCAGCGAGCCGGTTTGGCAACGCCGATGCCGAACTGGTGCAGATGAAACCGCAGCTGCCAATGAGGGCCGCACTGACGGAGGCCTCGGGCATCATGGGCTGCATCACTGAAATTACCCGCAAGGCCATCGACAGGCCAGCCGACCGCAAGGTGATGATGCAGGCCACGTTCTATCTGGCCGGCATGGCCAAAGCACTGATCGATGGCCAGCTGCTGCAGGTGCGTCAGGCGCGTGAAGGTGAGCGCGAACCCTAGTCAAGCTTGCCTGGGGGCCCTTAACTTGGCACCCTTGGGCGGTTTGAATCGTCTGTATCACCACAGAAGGAAGTTTGCATTGAGCTGGGACAAGGTGGGGAAACTCCTCGTAGCCGTGCTTTTAGGCCTGATGGTGCTTTTGACCGCCTACGTGTTGCTCAGGAGCAGCCCGCGCCTGGAGGCGTCACTCACCTATGCCTACCTCACCTATCCCACCCAGTTCAGCGAGCGCATAAGCAAAGCCAGCGAGCAACTCAAGTATGAGCAGTTGCAGGGGCGTATCAACAGTATCGGCCAGGGCGGTCTGAGCCACGATCAGGTCGAGCGCCTGATTGAAATGGCCCAGGCACCCTATGCGCAGTTGTTCGCCAAGCCCTTCGAGGCCGGGCTGGTCGATCACCGTACCGGCTTGCTTATCGAACTGCGCAACAGTGGTGACGCGCCGGTACGGGAGGTAAAGATCCGTCTGCCAGCCAAGGGCCTGGTGCAGGTGCGTGATGCTGCCGGCAACGACACCCTGCTGGAGGCCGCTACCGCGCAGGTGGACATCCCGGCCATCGAGCCGGGTGGCACGTGCAAGGTCTGGGTCTATTTCGATGCAGACTATCTGCAGATCCGCCAGGGCGGGGTCAGCATCAGCCACGCCGACGGAGTGGCCAATGTGCAGGTGTACCACGAGGTCATCGGTTTTCCGGCCATGGTGGCCCGCTACAGCCGCGAGTTGATGGTGTTGCTGGGCGTACTGGCGGTCAGCGTGCTGGGCCTGGGTTATGCCTGCCTGGCGCGGCGTAAACCGCGGTAAACGCCTCACTCGAACATAAATATCTGATTGGGCGGGGCACCTGTGGGAGCGGGCAAGCCCGCGAACACCGGCGCAGCCGGTGCCATGCAGCGCGTCGCACTCTTCGCGGGCGCGCCCGCTCCCACAGGATAAAGCTGCGCTTGCCAAAGCCTTGTTCCACGGGCGACAGCGCAGCATAACGGTGTGACATGCGTGTTCTGCGATCAAGGATCATTTGCTTGAAACTCAACACACCCCCGTTGACGACCCTCTATAGTGCTCGGCATTACAAGAGCCATCTCGAGCCTGCCTGATGATCCCTTCCCTGGATTCCATTTTTTCTCGCCTGCGCCTGCGTCAGTTGCGCCTGCTGATCGAGCTGGATCGCTGTGGTTCGCTGCACAAGGCGGCCGAAGCCATGGCCATTTCCCAGCCCGGGGCCACCAAGGCGTTGCGCGAGGTGGAGGAGGTGCTGGGGGTACCATTGTTCCAGCGCCTGCCCAGCGGCCTGGTAGCCAATGACGTGGGCCGTTGCGTGGTGCGCTATGCGCGGCTGATCCACAGCGACCTGGGGCACTTGCGCGAAGAGGTGCTAGGCATCGTCCAGGGCCAGGGTGGGCGGCTGGCGGTGGGCAGCATCATGGGGGCCATGCCGACACTGGTCAGCGCCTTGGGGCGCTTGCGCCGCAAGCAGCCGCAGCTGGCGGTGGAAATTGCCGAGAATACCAGCGCCAACCTGCTCGGCCAGCTGGACGAGGGGCGCCTGGACCTGGCCATCTGCCGGCCGGGGCTGGGCCGCAACGCGGCGGACTATACCTTTGTCGAACTGGCCCAGGAGCCGTTGGTGGTGGTCGCGCACCCGCAGCATCCGCTTGCCGGGGCAGCGGCACTGGCGATCAGCGACTTGAGCCATTACCGCTGGGTGGTCTACCCGGCGAACATGCCCATGCGCCAGGCGCTGGAGCGCGAGTTGAGCGAGGCAGGGGTGGAGGTGCCCCGCTACCCGCTGGAAACCTTCTCCACCTTCGCGACGTTCATGCTGCTGGAGGATGACCCGACGCTGGTGGCGGTCATTCCCTGTGCCGTGGCGGCGTTTGCCGAGCAGCGCGGGTTGCTGGTGTCGCTGGCGGTGCAGCTACGGGCGTTGAGCGAGCCGTTCGGCATCGTGCACCGTGTGGCGGCGCCGCTATCGCCAGCTGCGCGGTTGCTGGTAGAGGAATTGACGGCCAATTGAAGTTTGACGGCGCTCGCCCTCCAGCCCATTGCTGGCGGGCTGGTGGGGATAAGCGATGGTTATTGGTGGATCAGCTCTTTTCATTATCGGCGGCCCTGCCTGTGCTCTAGATTACCCCCGGAACGGCCTGCCAGTACCCCTGTAACCCTATTGCATCAAGGAGCAACCCAATGGATCTAGGCATTACCGGCCGCTGGGCCATCGTCTGCGCGGCCAGCCAAGGCCTGGGCAAAGGCTGCGCCGAGGCGCTTGGCAAAGAAGGCGTGAACCTGGTCATCAATGCCCGCACCCAAGCCACCCTGGAGCAGACCGCCACCGAGTTGCGTGCGGCCTGCCCGGGCATCGAGGTGCTTACCGTGGCCGGCGATGTGGCCGATGCCCAGGTGCGCCAGGCGCTGTTGGCGGCCTGCCCGCAGGTCGACATCCTGGTCAACAACGCCGGTGGCCCGCCACCGGGGGACTTCCGCGACTGGGGGCGTGACGACTGGCTGAAGGCGCTGGACGCCAACATGCTCACCCCCATCGAGCTGATCAAGGCGGTGGTCGACGGCATGGCCGAGCGCGGTTTCGGCCGGGTAGTGAATATCACCTCTGGCGCGGTGAAGGCGCCGATCGACATCCTCGGTTTGTCCAACGGCGCACGCAGTGGCCTGACCGGTTTCATTGCTGGCCTGGCCCGGCAGCAGCGCCTGGCGGGCAGCAATGTGACACTGAACAACCTGCTGCCTGGGGCGTTCGACACGGCGCGTTTGCAAAAGACTTTGCAGGCGGCGGGTGGCGATGTGCAAGCCACCGCCCAGGCCAGGCGCAAGGCCATCCCGGCGGCGCGCTTTGGCGATGCCGGGGAGTTTGGTGCGTACTGTGCGTTCCTGTGCAGTGCGCATGCCGGTTATATCACCGGGCAGAACCTGCTGATCGATGGCGGGGCGTATCCGGGTACCTTCTAAAAGGTGCGGGGGCGCATTGCCCCCACAACGAAGGGCCGCAGGCAAACTGGCAATGATCCGGCGAATACCGCATACTTGTCGGCAAACGCCGAAACAGGAGTATGCCATGCTTGCCGAAGTGCTTCGCGACAACGGTTACCACGAGTACCGGGCGCGCCTGCAGGCGCTGCTGGAGATACCCGAACTTGCCAGTGACTTCGAAATCCACACCCGCATCACCCATGGGTTTGCCGCCACCTGGCTGGTGAAGTTGACCGAGCGTGGTGTGTTCACCCCGGTGGAGCGGGACCAGATCATTCCCCTGCGCACCCTCAAAACCCGTATCGAGCGTGACCAGCCGCTGACCGTGGAAGAGAGTGATCGGCTGTTCCGCTCGGCCCACATCACCGCCATGGCCGAAGCCGTGTTCGGTGAAGCGGACAAGGCCAAGCGCTGGCTGTCCAAGCCCAAGGAACGCTTCTCGGGGCTGACGCCCATGCAGATGCTCACCACCCAGCAAGGCACCACTCAGGTGGAAGAGATGCTGCTGCAGATTGCCGAGGGCTTTGGCCTGTGATTTTGTGGCGTATCAGCGCCTATGCAGATTTGAGTGGCACTGGGGGGTTGCGTGTAAGCGGCCGCTGGCACCAGGCGGGCCGGCCGGTAGTGTATGCCGCCACCAGCCCTTCCGGGGCCATGCTCGAGGTGCTGGTGCACCTGGAGATCGACCCCGAGGATTTTCCTACCACCATGCGCCTGATCCGTATCGAATTGCCCGACACGGTTTCACAAGCGCAGCTGCCCGCCTTGCAGCCCGGCTGGTCCGCTCAGCCTGAGTTGACCCGGGCGCTGGGCAATCGCTTTCTGGATGACTGCTCGGCATTGTTGCTGCCGGTGCCCAGCGCGATCATGCCCAGCACCATCAACTACCTGTTCAACCCACGGCACGCGCAGGCGCAGCGCGCGAAAATCCAGGTCGAGGATTTTACCCCGGACAGCCGCTTGTTCTAGCGCGTGTTCACCACAGTGCAGCCGACGCCCTCGTCAGCACTCGGTCAAACACGGCGAGCGCCTGGTCTACTTGCGCCTCGGTGGTGAATCGGCCGATGCTCAAGCGCACGCTGTTGCGTGCCTGACGTTCGTCCAGCCCCAGTGCCAGCAGTACATACGAGGCGGCGTTGCTCGCCGAGTTACAGGCCGAGGTGGTCGACAAGGCCAGCTCGCTTGCCAGTGCCGCGCTGTTGAAACCCTTGCTGTCGATGCACAGGTTCAGGGTATGGGGGATGCGTTGGCTGGCGCTGCCGTTAAGGGTCACGCCGGGTAAAACCAGCAGGCCATCGCGCAAGCGTGTGGCCAGTTGCTCAAGGCGCTGGTGCTCGCTGTCACCTGGTTGGCCGGCCAGGGCAAAGGCGCTGCCCATGCCGGCGATCTGATGGGTTGCCAGAGTGCCGGAACGCAGGCCCTGCTCATGGCCGCCGCCGTGCATCTGCGCACGCATCAGCGTACGGGCGCGTGGCCCGACATACAGCGCGCCGATCCCTTTTGGCCCGTAAACCTTGTGCGCCGAGAGCGACATCAGGTCCACGGCCATCGCGTTCAGGTCGATGGCGAGCTTGCCTACGGCCTGTGCGGCATCCACGTGCAGCAGGGCACCGTGGGCACGCACCTGTTGGCCGATGGCGGCAAAATCGGTAACCGTGCCCAGCTCGTTGTTGACCGCCATCAACGATACCAGGCGGGTATCGGCGCGCAACGCTGCCTGCACGCTTGCAGGCTGGATCAGGCCGGCGGCATCCGGCGTCAGGCGGGTCACGGCCCAGCCTTGGCGCTCCAGTTCGGCCACTGTGTCGAGCACGGCTTTGTGCTCCAGTTGGCTAGTGATCAGGTGCCCAGGCTGGTCGAAGCCTTGGGCAATGCCTTTGAGTGCCAGGTTGTTGGATTCGGTAGCGCCCGACGTCCAGACCAGGTTGTCGGCTTGCGCGCCGACGCGCTCGGCCACCTGCTGGCGGGCTTGCTCCACGGCCTGTCGGGCAGCCTGGCCGTAGGCGTGGCCACTGGACGCCGGGTTGCCGAAGTTGGCCTCGCTACCAAGGCAGGCAAGCATGGTTTCGATGACCCGATCGTCGACGGGGGTGGTGGCGGCATAATCGAAATAGAGTGGGGCGCTGGGCATTGGGGCGGGTCCATGTCTGTCGCCGTGAAATCGGCGATTGATGGGGTAAGCGTATCCGCCATGGCTGAGATATTTTTCGCTTCCCGCCGCTATTTTCTCAATGGGCGTGAGAAAAATTTCTCTCTTTCGAACCGTTGATAGAATATTTTTCTTCAGGAGGGCGAGGCTATGGGCCGCCTCTCGCAGGCAGCTTCAGGCGGGCTGCAGGGCCTTCTCTTCCTCGTCTACCACGCGTTCGCACAATTCGGTGATCTGCTCGCGCATCCAGCGGTTGGCCGGGTCCTGATCAGTGCTTTCATGCCAGTACAGGTGCGTTTCCAGTGCGGGCACCTCCACTGGCAGTGGCTGGTAACGCAACTGATGGCGACGGGCGAAACGCTCGGGAACGGTCATCGCCATGTCGGTCTGCTGCAACACCTGCGACGCCATCAGGTAGTGCTGCGAACGCAGGGCGACCTTGCGCTGAACCCCCATCTTGCCCAGCGCCAGGTCGACGTAACCCAGGCCGTTGCGGCGGCTGGAAATATGGATATGGGTCATGCCCAGGTAGCTGTCGAGGGTCAGTTTGCTGTCAGCGAGTGGGTGGCCCTGGCGCAGGGCGCACACATAGCGGTCTTGCATCAGCTTGACGTGGCGCACCTGCGGGTCGGTGTTCAGGGGTGCGTCGATGGCGAAGTCCAGGCGGCCGGCAGCGAGTTCCTTGGTGGTCTCGCGGCGCTTGCACAGGAAGCTTTCGATCAGCACCGCCGGCGCCAGGCGACGCAGGCGCTGGAACAGCGGCGGCAGGATGACCGCCTCGGTCAGGTCGGTCATGCTGATGCGGAAGGTTTTGTTGGCCTGTTGCGGGTTGAAGATGCGGCTTTCCTGGACCGACGTACGCAACAGTGCCAGGGCGTTGCGCACCGGGCCGATGATGTTCTGCGCCATCGGCGTGGGCACCATGCCTTGTGCGGTGCGCACGAACAGCGGGTCATTGAAGGTTTCGCGCAGCCGCGAAAGGGCGTTGGACACTGCAGGCTGGGTAATGCCGACAATCTGCCCGGCGCGGGTCAGGTTGGCTTCGGTGTAGATCGCATCGAACACGATGAACAGGTTGAGGTCGACCTTGCTGAGGTTCATGGGCGCCGCTCTTTGTTGGAATTATTGGCCGATCATATATCGGTTATGAATGTTTATACACGCGGAAAATAGACTAGGTGGATGGGGCCCCGCTGCTCTAGGCTCTGCCCATGTACTCCGAACCGTGAAGGTAGCCCCGATGGATTTCGCCTATTCGCCCAAGGTCCAGGCACTGCGCGAGCGCGTTACTGCGTTCATGGACGCCTACGTGTACCCCGCCGAAGCCGTGTTCGAGCGCCAGGTTGCCGAGGGCGACCGCTGGCAGCCCACGGCAATCATGGAAGAACTCAAGGCCAAGGCCCGCGCCGAAGGGCTGTGGAACCTGTTCTTGCCCGAATCGGAATACGGCGCCGGCCTGAGCAACCTGGAATACGCCCCGCTGGCGGAAATCATGGGCCGCTCGTTGCTCGGGCCGGAGCCGTTCAACTGCTCGGCGCCGGACACCGGCAACATGGAAGTGCTGGTGCGTTATGGCAGCGAAGCGCAGAAACGCCAGTGGCTGGAGCCGTTGTTGCGCGGTGAGATCCGCTCGGCGTTTGCCATGACCGAGCCGGACGTTGCCTCCTCGGACGCGACCAATATGGCCGCCACTGCCGTGCGTGACGGCGACGAATGGGTCATCAATGGCCGCAAATGGTGGACCTCCGGCGCCTGCGACCCGCGTTGCAAGGTCATGATCTTCATGGGCCTGTCCGACCCTGAAGGCCCACGCCACCAGCAGCATTCGATGGTGCTGGTGCCCACCGATGCGCCGGGCGTGAAGATCGTCCGCCCGTTGCCGGTGTTCGGCTATGACGATGCCCCTCATGGCCACGCCGAGGTGCTTTTCGAGAACGTACGGGTGCCTTATGAAAGTGTGCTGCTCGGCGAGGGGCGCGGCTTCGAGATTGCTCAAGGGCGCCTTGGCCCGGGCCGTATCCACCACTGCATGCGCTCGATCGGCATGGCCGAGCGTGCGCTGGAGCTGATGTGCAAGCGGTCGGTGGAGCGTACTGCTTTTGGTCGGCCACTGGCACGGCTGGGTGGCAACGTCGACAAGATCGCCGACTCACGCATGGAAATCGACATGGCGCGGCTGTTGACGTTGAAGGCGGCGTACATGATGGACACCGTCGGCAACAAGGTGGCCCGCAGCGAAATCGCGCAGATCAAGGTGGTGGCGCCAAACGTGGCGTTGAAGGTGATCGACCGGGCGATCCAGATGCATGGCGGGGCAGGGGTGAGCGGCGATTTTCCGCTGGCCTACATGTACGCCATGCAGCGCACCCTGCGCCTGGCCGACGGCCCGGATGAAGTGCACCGGGCGGCGATTGGCAAATATGAAATTGGCAAGTATGTGCCGGTGGAGCTGTTGCGTAGCGGGCGATGAAGTCGTCAGCCTGAGCCGGCCTCTTCGCGGGTGAACCCGCTCCCACAGTGATCGCACAAACTCCCGCAATGTGTAGGAAGTATCTGAATTTCGGCTGAGGCCCCCTGAATTTCCCTTGCTGGTGATAGGTTTTCAACCGTAACCAGGTACAGGGAGTTTAGGGATGCGCGTCAATTTGGAGGGAAAGGGTCAGGCGGTAGATGGTGATGTCACTACAACGGGTGCTGTCTGTATTGCGACCGGGGCGGGCTACCTGGACGAAGGCCGAATGGTGCTCCGTGAGGGCGACCACACCACGCCATGCCCTCTTTGTGGGCAGGTGGGAACTGTCGCTGAAGGTGTGGATCACTTTATTTCCGATGGCCAGCGGGTGGCCATGGATGGTGCGCTGGTTGTCTGTGGCTGTTCGCCGGGCAGCAACCGGGTGGTCGCACCGTTATATGAAGCACCGCCTTCCATGTATTCCATTGCGGGGCCTACCAACACCCACTTAAACCCGCCGTCAGCCACCGCCTACCCCGAGCGCCTCCCCCGAGCCGTCCTAGGTGCACTGCCCGATTCGCTGGAGCCTGGTTTCTATGTAGTTCCTCGACGCATGTCGTTCCCCCAGGTGCTGCTGCAATTGGCCGAGCATGATGCCACTTTGCCGATCTCCCGGTTGCAAAGGCTCAACCCGACGTTTGAGCAAGGCTTCAAGGCTGGGGAGATCTTCGTTATCGGTGATCCTGACAACGCCAATGCCTGTACGCGCGAAGAGGGAGAACTGATGGCGGCTGCGCAGCATGCGCGGCGTGCTCTGGAGGTGCTCGACTACGCCGAAGCGGATTTCATGATGCAGCACCAGGCCGAAATCGCCGGCTTGCTCAGCAACGCCAGCCTGTCCATGGGCGTCGGCAAGGACATGCTCGATCAAGGTTTGAAACAGGTCAGTCATACATTGACCAGTATCGAGCAGTTGCACCAGCGGGAGTTCATGCGCCACGGCCATCTGAACAGCCCGGGCTTTTTCGCGGAACGGCGGCGGCTTCTGCAGCAGCTGGATGGGCAGTTGAAAACGGCATTTTTGAACAAGCAGTTGAACCTTGGGAGCTATGAGCGCTTGAGGAAGAGCTTGAATATTTCGACCAAGAGTCTAGTCCATCACTGCTCGAAAGCGGGCGGGCCGGGGCAAATCCCGGGGTATGCAACGCATCTGGATAAGGTGGTGCGGCTGAGCAAGTATCTTGAATATGGTGGGTATGCTGCAATTGGGCTGGGGGCTACGTCATCTTCTCTGAAAGTGCAAGAGGTCTGTGTTGCAGGTGAAACTGATGACTGCCGGAAAGTCCGATTTACTGAAACGGGTAGTTTCGCTGGTGGCTTAGGAGGAGGGATGGTGGGAGGTTACATCGCAGGTGCTGCCGCTGCCGCGCTATGCGGTGTTTTCGCGGTGGGTACCGGCGGCCTTGGTGTTCCCGTATGCGGGATTGTCCCGATTGGCGCCGGCTCTGCGGCAGGCTCTATGGGTATTGGCGCAGCTGGGGAGAAGGTCGGTGAAATGATTTATGAGGTGATGGATGATTGACTTTGATAGCTGGTCTCCATACTTGCGCATAGCTTTCTTAGTCGCGCCCTTCATTATCGGCCTTGTCGGTATTGCTATGAATGTACAGATCGCGCTGTCAACGGATTTTGATATTGCTCTTTCAGCGATTACCAGCAATCCCTACCTCGAACAGATGAAGCCCGTGTGGGGCGGAGGGAATCTGAGGTCTCGATGTCTACTGATGAGCACGGTCAGCGCGTTGGTTACATTTCCTTGGCTTCATTTGCGCTTGGGATGGTTGGAGGAGGCGGAACTTGAAAGGTTTCCGCCCAAGTTGAGGCGAAAATTAGGAGCAGCTCTTTGGCTGATCCTGATCTCATCAGTCTGGGGGGTGGTGGGGTATTTCATTATAAAGAAATGATCTCCGCCCAGATTCGTAACTTCAGACCCGCATCTGCGGGTCTTCCTTTTTATTGCTAAATTCACCATCGGCATTCGCAGGCTGTTTGGGTTGTATCTCCGCCTTCTCCCCCCGCGTCTTCACCAACGAAACCACCACCCCACCCAGCAGCAACCCGAACGTTACCCCCAACGACAGCAGCGCCGGTACCTTGCCCACCATGCCGTGATAGAAAATCTTGCAACCAATGAAGATAAGTACCAGCGCCAACGCATACTTGAGGTAAACAAACCGGTGCATCAACGCCGACAGCGCGAAGTACAACGAACGCAGCCCAAGAATGGCAAAGATGTTCGAGGTGTAGACAATGAACGGGTCCTGGGTAATGGCGAAAATCGCCGGCACGCTGTCGACGGCAAACACCAGGTCGGCCAGTTCGATCAGCACCAGTGCCAGGAACAACGGGGTGGCGTAACGCAGGGCCTTGCTGTGCCCGGGCGGGGTCTGGCGCACGAAGAAGTGCGAACCGTGGATCTGGTCGGTGACCCGCATGTGCCGGCGCACGAACTTGAGTATCGGGTTGTTGGCCAGGTCAGGGTGGCTGTCTTCCTTCGAAAGCGCCATCTTCACCCCGGTAAACAACAGGAAGGCACCGAAGATATACAGCACCCAGGCAAAGTTTTGCACCAACGCGGCGCCCACGCCAATCATGATCGCCCGCAGGAACACCACCCCCAGGATGCCCCAGAACAGCACGCGATGCTGGTAGCGTCGGGGGATGGCAAAGTAGCTGAAGATCATCGCCATGACGAACACGTTGTCCATCGACAGCGATTGCTCGACCAGGAAACCTGTATAGAACTCCAGCGCCGACTGGGCGCCCAGCTGGTACCAGACCCCGGCGCCGAACAACACGCCAACGCTGAAGTACCCCGAGTACAGCAGCAGGCTTTCGCGCATCTCGATTTCCCGGTCGTGGCGGTGCAGCACGCCCAGGTCGAGCACCAGCAAACCGATGACAATGGCCATGAACACCAGCCACAACCAGGCGCTGGTACCGAGTACAGGGGTGGTGAGGAATGCTTGCAGAGCTGTCATGAGCCCCTCCTTGAATGTCGACGTTGCATGGCAACAGTGATCCGACATGGCGGCTTGGCAGCCGTCAGAGGGGCCCGGTATCACATGAATTTGAGCCTAGACCCGATTGCAGGAGATACCGAATGGGGAGCTGTTACATTTCTTTGCCGGAGCCCACTGCATCAATTCAATACACCCACACCTCGACCCGCCGATTGCGCAGTCGCCCTTGCTCCAGCTCATTGCCGGCCACCGGCAGTTCATCGCCCATACCCGTCACTTCCAGCAACTCCACGCCATCGCGCGCCAGCTCGCGGCGTACCGCCTGGGCCCGAAGGCGCGAGAGCAGGGCGGCGCGGCCAGGCGTTTCCTTGGGGTCGCCAAACCCTACCAGCACCGCTTTGCTCTGCAGCTTGCCAGCCTGGCGCAGGTACTCGGCCACCCGCTGCACGTCGCGCAGGGCCTTGTTGTCGAGGCTGGCGCTGCCTTCCTGGAAACGGAAGTTCACGCTCAGCCGTTGCGCGCGCTGAGCCAGGGTGCGGTAGCGCGGCGGCATGTCGGCCAGGGGCGCTACTGCCAGGGCCTTGATCTGCTGCGAAACAAAGCCCTGCTGGGCGACGATCGCCTGGCCGGCCGGGCTCTGGGCAAAGTCGGCCAGGGCCCTGGCCTGTGGCTTGGGGTTGGCCGGCAGGTAGAAGTACAGGCGCCGTGACAGCGGGTAATCTTCACTGGCTACCAGCGCGCGCTCCGGCAGCATGGCCGGTGCGTCGCCTTCGGCTACCGCCAGCACCTTGGCCCCGTGTACCGCAGCCAGGCTGCTGAAGCCGATGGCCTGGCGGTCGGTGGCCACCTGCGCGGCCAGCTCGTCACTGGACTCGAAACGCCGGGCCTTGGTCGATAGCTCGTTGTGCTGGGGCTCCAGCACCAGCGCCTTGAACGTCTCGAAGGTGCCGGAGCGGTCGTCACGGGCGTACAGGTGGATGGCGCCGCCAGCAATACCCAATTGCTCCCAGCGTTGGATCAGCCCGGAGAAAATCTGCGCCAGTTGCTGAGTGCTGAGTTGCGGCATCGGGTTGTCGGGGTGGACGATAACCGCAACGCCATCCAGGCCGATGACTTGCTCGGCAGCGGCTGCGCGCAGGTCGCCCAAGGCCCGCAGCTGGCGTACTTCGCTGTCGTTGATCGGCCGCGAGGCGGCTGCCAGGTCGGCCTCGCCCCGGCCCAGGGCGATGAAGCCGGTGCTGGATCCGTGGGCAGCGATGTCGATGCGCACGGGTTGGCCATGTGCATCGCG
Organism: Pseudomonas putida NBRC 14164; assembly: GCF_000412675.1. Taxonomy (NCBI): domain Bacteria; kingdom Pseudomonadati; phylum Pseudomonadota; class Gammaproteobacteria; order Pseudomonadales; family Pseudomonadaceae; genus Pseudomonas; species Pseudomonas putida. The sequence goes on from NC_021505.1 coordinate 2,256,499, forward strand.
TGCGGTGATCACGGTCTCGTTGGCCCGCTTGCCGGGTTGCTGCTCGATGGCGGTGGCTTGCTGCGCGTGCAATTGCCCCTTCACCAGCGCTGGCAGCAAGGCCGCGCCGATGGTGTTGGAGCCTTGCGCACGCATGTGCATGGGCTCGGCCAAGGTCGCAAACGGGATCAGGGTGAGCAGCAATACAAGCAGGCGGGGCATGCCGGGTGGCCCTGTGGCATAGAGTTGGCCGGCAGATTACGACAGTGGCGTGATGATAATGTGACAGAGCGTAGGGGAGGGCTCTGCCCTCCATTCGCGACACAAGGCCGCTCCCACAGACGACCGCGATTCCTTGTGGGAGCGGCCTTGCGTCGCGATAGGGCCGCAAAGCGGCCCCGGTTATCTCAATGCGCCCCGGCAGACTTGCTCAAATCACTCTCGGCCCACTCGGTATAGATGCACGCATCCGCCACCGCCCAGCGCACCTTCACGGTGTCGCCCGGCTGCATCGGCATGCCTGCGGCCGAGAGTGCCTTCACCGTCAGCTCGGTACCGCCTGCAGTCACCACATGGCAGGTCTGGCTTTCACCCAGGAACAGCACTTCGCCAACCTTGGCACTGACCTCGTTCCAGCCCGCCGGCAGCGGCTCGCGCGCAGCCTGTTCGGCGGTCAGGGCCAGGGCTTTTTCCGGGCGCACCATGATCAGTGCATCCTGCGAGGGGGACAGGCCTGGGGTCAGGCGAATGGCCACTGGCTGGCCCTCGAAGCTCCCGGCGCCATTGCTGCTGGCCTTGATACGCAGGAAGTTGGAGTTGCCCAGGAACGAAGCGACAAAGGCATTCGGTGGGTTCTGGTACAGGTCGTAACCGGTGCCCAGGCCGACGATCTTGCCGTGGCTGAAGATGGCGATGCGCTGCGACAGGCGCATGGCTTCTTCCTGGTCATGGGTGACGTAGACAATGGTGATACCCAGCCGGCGGTGCAGTTGGCGCAGTTCGTCCTGCAGGTCTTCGCGCAGTTTCTTGTCCAGCGCGCCGAGCGGCTCGTCCATCAGCAGGATGCGTGGCTCGTACACCAGTGCCCGGGCAATCGCCACGCGCTGCTGTTGCCCGCCAGACATCTGCGACGGCTTGCGGTGGGCGAACTGCTCCAGCTGTACCAGCTTGAGCATGGCGTCGACCCGCTTTTTGGTCTCGCTGGCGCTCAGCTTGCGGATGGCCAGCGGGAAGGCGATGTTGTCGCGCACGTTCAGGTGTGGGAACAGCGAATAACGCTGGAACACCATGCCGATGTCACGCTTGTGCGGCGGTACATTCACCAGCGACTGGCCGTCTACCAGGATCTCGCCGCTGCTGGGGGTTTCGAAGCCGGCCAGCATCGACAGGGTGGTGGATTTGCCCGAGCCGCTGGAACCGAGGAACGTCAGGAACTCGCCGTCCTGGATTTCCAGGTCGAGGTTGTCCACGGCGGTGAAGTCGCCGTAGTGCTTGTTCAGGCCGCGCAGGCTGACCAGGGTCTTGCCTGGCGCGTTGTCTTTGATCACTGCACTCATTGTTGTTTTCTCCGCGCGCTCAGGCGTTTGTTTCGGTGCGCCGGCGCAAGGCGGCGGCAATGAACATGACAAGCAGCGACAGGCCGATCAGCAGGGTCGAGGCCACGGCGATGACCGGGCTCAGGTCCTGGCGCAGGGTGGTCCACATCTTCACCGGCAGGGTCTGCAGGTCGGGGCTGGCCATCATCACGCTCAGCACCACCTCATCCCACGACACCAGGAAGGCGAACAGGCCGCCGGCGATCATCCCCGGGCGAATGGCCGGGAAGGTGACCTTGAAAATCGCCTGCAGGCGCGAGGCACCGCAGATCACTGCGGCATCCTCGATCGACTGGTCGAACAGCTTCAGCGAGTTGATGATCGAGATGATGGTGAAGGGCAGGGCGACGATCACGTGGCTGACCACGAAGGCGAACAGCGTGCCGGTGTAGCCGAGCTTGAGAAACAGTGCGTACACCGCCACGGCGATGATCACCAGCGGCACGATCATCGGCATGGTGAACAGCCCGTACAGCAGCTCGCGGCCGGGGAAGCGGCCACGCACCAGGGCGAAGGCGCTGGGCAGGCCCAGCAGCACGGCGGCGACGGTGGTCAGCACGGCCACTTTCAGGCTGGCCAGTGCGGCGTCCATCCACTCTGGGTTGGAGAAGAACTGGCCGTACCACTTGAAGGTCCAGCCCGGGGGCGGAAACACCAGCCACTGGGACGAGCCGAACGACAGCAACACGATGAACACCACCGGCAGCAACAGGAAGGCCGCAATGACCCCGGTGGTCAGGTACAGGCCCGTACGCAGCGGGCGGCCCATGGCATTGGGAGACAGGAGCATGGCGGTTTACCTCGCGTTGCCAACCGGGGATTCCGGCTGCAGCTTCAGGTACAGGTAGAAGAGCACCAGGGTGATCGCCACCAGCAGTGCGGCGGCGGCGCTGGCCAGGCCCCAGTTGAGGAACGACTGCACCTGCTGGATGATGAATTCGGGCAGCATCATGTTCTGTGCCCCGCCCAGCAGTGCCGGGGTGACGTAGTAACCGAGCGACATCACGAACACCATCAGCGCGCCGGAGAACAGCCCCGAACGGCACAGTGGCAGGAACACCTTCCAGAAGTTGGTCCACGGGCTGGCGCCGCAGATGGAGCCGGCCTGCAGCACCATCGGGTCGATGGCGTGCATGGTGGCCTGCAGCGGCAGCACGATGAACGGGATCATGATGTAGCTCATGCCGATTACCACGCCGGTGAGGTTGTGCACCATTTCCAGCGGGGTATCGATGATACCCATGGCCATCAACGCCTTGTTGATCACACCCGAGCTTTGCAGCAACACCAGCCACGAGTAGGTGCGCGCGAGCAGGCTGGTCCACATCGACAGCAGCACGATGTTCAGCAGCCAGCGGCCCCAGCCCTTGGGCACCAGGGTGATCGCCCAGGCCAGCGGGAAGCCCAGCAGCACGCTGATCAGGGTGACCACACCGGCCACCGAGAAGGTGTTGAACAGCACCCGTGCGTAGGCCGAGTTGGCGAACAGCTGCTCGTAGTTGCCCAGCCCCGGCGTTGGCTCCAGCACCCCGCGCAGCAACAGGCCGACCAGTGGGGCGAAGAAGAACAGGCCAAGGAACAGCAGGGCCGGCAGCAGGTTGCGGCTGCCCTTCCAGCGCTGGCTCAGGCTGGCGCGGCGAGGGGCCGTTCCGGGGGCGCCGGTGCCCGTGGGGGCACCTTGCGCGTTATGCAGGGCGTTGATGGCGACTTTCATTTGACCAACCACTCATTCCAGCGGGCCGCGATGGCCTGACCGTTCTTGGCCCAGTAGGCGAAGTCGAGGGTGACCTGGTCCTGGGCGTAGGCAGTTGGCAGGTTGGGCGCAAGGTCCTTGTCCAGCTTGGCCACGCTGTCGACGTTGACCGGGGCGTAGGCGGTCTTGTTGGCGAACTCGGCCTGGCCTTCGGCGCTGCTGGCGTTGGCCAGAAACTTCATGGCCGCGTCCTTGTTCTTTGCGCCTTTGGGGATGACCAGGAAGTCGGCCATGACCAGGTTCTGTTTCCAGCTCACACCCACCGGTGCACCGTCTTGCTGCAGGGCATAGACACGGCCGTTCCAGAACTGGCCAAGCGAGGCTTCACCCGAGGCCAGCAGCTGCTGCGACTGGGCGCCACCGCCCCACCAGACGATATCTTGCTTGATGGTGTCGAGTTTCTTGAAGGCGCGGTCCAGGTCCAGCGGGTACAGCTTGTCCGGCGCTACGCCGTCGGCCAGCAGGGCCAGTTCCAGCACGCCCGGGCTGGGCCATTTGTACAGGGCGCGTTTGCCCGGGTAGGTCTTGGTGTCGAACAGTGCAGTCCAGTCCACCGGCTTGTTGGCACCGAGCTTGCCTTCGTTGTAGCCCAGTACGAAGGAGAAGAAGAACGAGCCGACGCCATGGTCGGAGACGAAGCGCGGGTCGATCTTGTCGCGCTTGATCTGGGTGAAGTCGAGGGGTTCCAGCAGGCCTTCGCTGGCGGCGCGCAGGGCAAAGTCGGCTTCGACATCGACCACGTCCCATTGCACGTTGCCGCTTTCGACCATGGCCTTGAGCTTGCCGTAGTCGGTGGGGCCGTCCTGCACGACCTTGATGTCGGTGGATTTGGTGAAGGGTACGGCCCACGCTTCTTTCTGGGCGTCCTGGGTGGTACCGCCCCAGCTGACGAAGTTCAGGCTGTCAGCGGCCTGGGCGGCCTGACATGCTAGGGTCAGCAGGCTGGCGGACAGCACTGCGGTTACACGTTTGCTCAACAGCATGGTTACGCCCTCGTTGCTTTTGTTATTCGAGGCGGGGCTTGTGGTGCGCCCGCCAACAGTGTTCGGGGAGCAGCTAAAACAAAGTGTCTTGGTGGCCGTTTGTGATTGTAGGTGCCGGCCTGCAGATTCAAGGTCTACGGGATACCATATTATGGTATTCCAAACTTTTGGCAAGAGGTATGAGGCGACCGGCCATCACCCGGCCTTTACCAACCGCCGCAACCCTTTGTAGGAGCGGCCTTGTGCCGCGAAAGGGCCGCACAGCGGCCCCAGGGGTTCAGCGTCGACACACACATTGACGGGGCCGCTATGCGGCCCTTTCGCGGCACAAGGCCGCTCCTACAAGGGGACTGTGTCAGGTCGGGAGGCCTGGCTCGAACGGGATGCTCTGCACCACCTCCAGCTCATACCCTGCCAGGCCGGCGTACTTCAGTGGTGGCCCCAGGTGACGCAGCTTGCCCACGCCCAGGTCCTGCAGGATCTGCGCCCCGGTGCCTACTTCGGAGTACACCTTCGACTGCCCACGCTGGTACGGCCTTACCGGCTGTGTCAGCTGTGGTATGCGCTCAAGCAAGGCTTGGGAGGATTCATGGTTGGCCAGGATCACCACCACGCCAGCGCCTTCCTCGGCCACCTTCTGTAGCGCCGCCCACAGTGTCCAGTTGGCGGGGCCTGCGTATTCGGCACCGACCAGATCGCGCAATGGGTCGATGACGTGCACCCGTACCAGGGTCGGTTGCTCGCGGCGGATGTCGCCCATGACCATGGCCATGTGCACGCCACCTTCAATGCGGTCCTCATAGGTGACCAGACGGAAGGTGCCGTGCACGGTCGGCAGCTCGCGCTCGCCGATGCGCTTGATGGTCTGCTCGGTGCTCAGGCGGTAGTGGATCAGGTCGGCGATGGTGCCGATCTTGATGCCATGCCGGGCGGCGAACACTTCCAGGTCGGGGCGCCGGGCCATGGTGCCGTCGTCATTCAGCACCTCAACGATTACCGACGCCGGGCTGAAGCCGGCCAGGCGCGCCAGGTCGCAACCTGCTTCGGTGTGGCCGGCGCGGGTCAGCACGCCGCCTTCGCGGGCGCGCAAGGGGAAGATGTGGCCGGGTTGCACCAGGTCTTCGGGGCGGGCGTTGGCAGCCATGGCCGCCGCCACGGTGCGCGCCCGGTCGGCGGCGGAGATGCCGGTGGTGACGCCGGTGGCCGCCTCGATCGACACGGTGAACGCCGTGCTGAACACGCTGCCGTTGGCGGGTACCATCTGTTCCAGGCCCAGGCGCTGGCAGTGTTCGTCGGTCAGGGTCAGGCAGATCAGGCCACGCGCTTCGCGGGCCATGAAGTTGATGGCCTGGGCGTCGCAACGCTCGGCGGCGATTAGCAGGTCGCCTTCGTTTTCCCGGTCCTCGTCATCCACCAGCAGGACCATCTTGCCTTGCCGGTAGTCCTCGAGAAGCTCCTCGATGGTGTTGAATGCCATGTTGCACGCTCACTGTGGTGGGGTGATTTTTATGGTATACCATCATACACAAATATCGCCTTAACAGGAGAGCAGCGCATGAAGGCCTACTGGATCGCCCATGTGGACGTGACCAACCCCGAGCAGTACCAGCAGTACACCCAACGCGCGCCGGCAGCCTTCGAGGCATTCGGCGGTCGCTTCCTGGCACGTGGCGGGCGCAGCGAGGCGATGGAAGGGCGGCCTACCCCTCAGCGTAGCGTGGTGATCGAGTTCGATTCTTACGAGCAGGCGGTGGCGTGTTATCGGTCCGCGCTTTACCAGGAGGCGTGCAGCCATCGCCAGGGGGTGGCGAAGGCAGAGGTGATCATTGTCGAAGGGTTTGAGCCCTGATGTTGGGCTGATGGCCCTTTCGCGGGTAAACCCGCTCCCACAGGTACACCACAAAGTTCCAGTTCTGTGGTGTACCTGTGGGAGCGGGTTTACCCGCGAAGAGGCCGGACCTGCCTGACGGCATTCCAGCCTCTGCCGTCTGGGGGGTAAGGTTATTTAAGGTGGAATTTGAGTTCACCGGCCGCCTGGCGCATGGCTGCCTTCACCGCTGGCACCTGACTCAGTGGATTGAGCAGGCCGTAGTCGTGGATCATGCCGTTGTAGCGCACCGAGGTAACGGTTACCCCAGCAGCGTTCAACTTGCGTGCATACGCTTCGCCTTCATCACGCAACACATCGAACTCAGCCGTTTGCACCAGCGCTGGCGGCAAGCCCTTGAGCTGTTCACTGCTGGCCCGCAGCGGCGAGGCGTAGATCTGTTCCCGCGCCTTGGCATCGGTGGTGTAGTTGTCCCAAAACCACTTCATCATCCCGGTGGTCAGAAAGTGCCCTTCGGCAAACTGCTTGTACGATGCCGTCTCGAAGCTGGCATCGGTCACCGGCCACAGCAACAGCTGGAAGCGCAGGGCAGGGGTGCCGGCCTGTTTGGCTTTCAGCGCCACTACTGCCGCCATGTTGCCGCCAACGCTGTTGCCGGCCACCGCCAGGCGCTTGCCGTCCACGCCGATCTCCTTGCCATGCTCGGCCACCCAGCGGGTCGCAGCGTAGGCCTGGTTGATCGCCGTCGGGTAGTGCGCTTCCGGCGACGGGGTGTAGTCCACATAGACCGCCACCGCACCCGAGCCGACGACCAGGTCGCGAATCAGCCGCTGGTGGGTCGGGAAGTCGCCAAGCACCCAACCGCCGCCGTGGAAGAACATGAATACTGGCAGGTCACCCTTCACATTGGCCGGGCGGACCACTTGCAGCTTGATCGACTCGCCGCTGGCCTGGACGGTGCGTTCCTTTACTTCGATACCGGAGAGGTCGACCTTGACCGATGCCTGGGCCCCCGTCAGCACTGCCCGGGCGTCTTTCGGGCTGAGTTGTTCCAGAGGCTTGCCGCCGCCTTGTTCCAGGGCTTCGAGAAACGCCTGGGTGTGCTGCTCGACACCAGGGCTCCCCGCAGCGAAAGCGCTGGAAACGGACAGGGCCAGAAGGGAGGCGGTAAGGGTTTTGTGGACAATGTTCATGAGCGAATCCTTTTCCATGCAAGTGTTGGTAGTGGGCGTCTTGCCTGGCCTGTTGGGCCATCGCTGCGACTTGTGCGTAGGTTAGGCAGATGCACTGGCGGGAAAAAGCCGCTATAAAGCGTTTGACTGTCACCATGAGCGAGACAATGAACCCCTACGAAGATATGCGCATCTTTGCCCAGGTCATGGAGGCCGGCAGTTTCACCGCCGCCGCCGACCGCCTGGGCATGTCCAAGCAATCGGTCAGCCGGCGCCTGATGCAGCTCGAAGAGCGCTTGGGCGTACGCCTGCTCAACCGCTCTACCCGGCGCCTGGACGCCACGCCGCTGGGCCAGCACTACTACCAGTCGGCGCTGCGCCTGCTGGGCGAGGTGCAGCAGGTGGAACACGACATCAGCGGCCAGGCCCAGGCCCTGCGCGGCACCTTGCGGCTGAGCGCACCGCTGTCGTTCGCCATGTCACACCTGGGCTGCCTGTTGACCGAGTTTTTGCAATTGCACCCGCAAGTCGATGTCGAGGTGGACCTCAGTGATCGTGCCGTGGACCTGATCGGCGAAGGCTACGACTTGGCGCTGCGGATTGGCGCGCTGGAGGACTCCAGCCTGATTGCGCGGCGCATTGCCAGTGTCGAGCGGGTGTATTGCGCGAGCCCGGCGTACCTGCAGGCGCGGGGTGTACCGCTAAAACCGGAGGATCTGGCCGGGCACGACTGCCTGCCCTATGGTCATTCTCGCCAGGTGCAGTGGCAGTTCCGCCAGGGCGGCAAGGCGCAGGCGATTCAGGTGACAGGGCGCATGCGCGCGAACAACGGCGAGTTGCTCAGGGATGCCGCTATCGCCGGGATGGGGGTGACCTACCTGCCGACCTTCATCGTTGGGCAGGCGTTGGCGGATGGGCGGCTGGTGAATGTGCTTGAAGAGTGGACGCCGCCTGCCTTGCAGTTATCAGCGGTGTATCCGCAGCACAGGCAGGTGGCGCGGCCGGTGCAGGGGTTTGTGAGCTTTTTGCGCGAGCGCTTGGTGCAGTTGTAGGCCAGCCTCGGCACCTTGCCGCGAAGCGCAACGCCAGCGGCAAGGCGAGCGTCCGGATCGACGCCAGGATCAAGCCAGATGGCGGCCCAGCTTGAGGCGCCAGCGCGCCGGCAAAGCGCCCAGCAAGCGCAGCACCAATATGAAGGTGGCGGGGAAGGCGATTTCCAGCGGCCGGCGTGGCAGGCGCGCGATGATATGAGTGGCGGCGCGTTCGGCGCTCCATAGCTGGGGCATGGGGAAGTCGTTGCGGCGGGTGAGGGGGGTGTCGACGAAGCCGGGACTGACCAGGGTGACATCGATACCTTCGCCCGCCAGGTCGATGCGCAGGGACTCGACCAGATACCGCAATGCCGCCTTCGACGCGCCATAGGCGCCGGCGCGCGGCAGCGCCAACCAGCTGACCGAACTGCCCATCACCACCAGGTGTGGCTGCTGGCCGCGGCGTAGTAACGGCAGGGCGGCGGCCAGGCAAAGGCTGGTGCCGGTCAGGTTGGTACGTATCACTCGCTCGACAAGCGCCGGGTCGAAGTGCCCCGGCTCCAGGTACTCGCAGGTGCCCGCATTGAGGATCACCTGGTCCAGTGCGCCCCAGGCGCGCTCGATCTCCCCGGCCATCTGCGCCACCTGCCCAGGCTGGTCGATATCGCCCACGGTCAGCAGTACCTGCCCCGGGAACTGCGCGGCCAGTGCCGTCAGCTTGTCTGCGTGGCGTGCACCCAACGCCACCTGATGGCCTTGCTCCAGCAAGTGCAATGCCAGCGCAGCACCAATGCCGCTGCCGGCACCGGTGAGCCAGCAACGGCTCATGCCAGCCTGCCTTTAAGCCAGCGAATGGCGCGGCCCATGACCGGCACATGCTCGTACAGCAGCGCGCCGGCGTCGAAGTAATCCTGGTGAAAGTGCACCCGCTCATGCCAGCGCAGGTGGCTGCACCCCTGCAGGCTGATCAGTTGGCCACGGGCCAGCTGCGGGTGGCGATATTGCAAGGTCCAGCGAATGTAGCCGTGGCCCGGTTCCAGCTCGTCGGTGCCTTCGAAGCGGTAATGGCACTCGGGCACCTTCGCGTACAACTGGGCGAAATAAGCCCGCAGCGCGGGAAGGCCGGTGAGCTGGTGCAGAGGGTCGCGAAATGCTACGTCCTCGCTGTACAGGTCGTTCAGCAAGTCGAGGTTGTGTGTATCGAGCGTGGCAAAGCGTTCGGCGAAGGATTGCAGGTAGCTGGACATGCACAATACCTGTACAAGTTAGGTTCTTTGTACAAGGTATAGTGCAGGTCTCTGTAGAAATCTATACAGAATAATTATTCTGTACAGGGTGTGTTCGTTCGACATGAGCTTTTCAGCGCCTGAGAGATCGAGCGCCGCCCGCGCTGCGCTCGATCTCCCTGGCGCAGAAAATCATGTGGTGAGCTCGCCCAGCCCGATCAAACCGCCATCGAACTCATCCATGGCATCCAGCATCGCTTCGCGCAAGTAAGCCAGCGATGCCCGATCGAACAGCAACTGCAACGCCGGCCGCTCATCACTGCCTACATTCACCACAATCACATTGATCCGTGCCGCTGAAGTCTGCGCTACCGCCCCGACCGGAAACGCCCCGGCACGTAAATCCACCCCGCACAACTTGGCCATCACCGCACTGCCATGCACCCCTGACAGTTGCAACCAGGCATGGCTGTCCTGGCGCGGCAGCAGGTAGTTACGCTGTGCATCCTGCACCCACTCGGCTTCCGCGGCAGCCACCCGTGCGCCTTCGTCGGCCAGGCTGCCCAGCAACAGGTACTCGGTTTGCGACAACCGCGCTACCCAGCCGCCGTCGTCCTGACGCGCGGCCTGGTTCGGCTGCTGAGGTAAACGGTAGCCACGTTGCTGCAGGTAGGCAGCACTGTCGCCCCCGCGAAAGCCGACCCTTGCCACATCGGTCAGGTCGGTCAAAGCACAGGTGTGCAACAACTCGGCCCGCGGGCTGCGAGGGATAAACGCTTCGGCTTGCAAACTGGTCATGGCTCAGAGCTCCTGGCGCAGGTTGTCGGGATCGTGGAACGGCAGTTGCACCACCTTGGCGTGCACCATCGCGCCGCCTTCCACGCGGATCGGGATGTGCGTGCCGGGGGTGGCCTGGTGGGCGCCGGCATAGGCCAGGCCGATGATTTGCCCCAAGGTTTGCGAGTACTCGCAGGAAGTGACATTGCCGGTGATGTCCAGCCCGTCCAGTACCAGGTGCCCCTCAAGTGGCTGCGGGCTGCCCTGTGGCAGGGTGAAGCCGACCAGCTTGCGCTTGAGCGGCTGCGCCTCAAGGATTTCGATGGAACGCTTACCGATGAAGAACGGCTTCTTGCGGCCGATGGCCCACTGCATGTCGATCTCTGCCGGGTGGGTCATGCCGTCGGTGTCCTGGCTAATGATCACATGGCCTTTTTCCAGGCGCAGCAGGCGCTGGGTCTCGACACCGAACGGGCGAATACCCAGGTCCGTACCGGCTTGCATCAGGGCGTCCCACAAGCGTTCGGCATGGCGCGCCGGCACATGCACTTCATAGCCCAGTTCACCGACGAAACCCACCCGCAGGATGCGCGCCGAAATGCCAGCCACCTCGCCCTGGCGTACGCCGAGGTAGGGGAAGGCTTCTGCCGACAGGTCCACGTCTTCGCACACCTTGGCCAGCACCTGGCGTGACAGTGGCCCGGCCAGGTTGACGGCGGCCAGGGCGGCGGTAACGTTGGTGATGTCCACGTTCAGGCGCCACTGCGCGTTCCACTTCAGCATCTGTTGGTAGATGCGGTCGACACCGCTGGTAGTGGCGGTGACATAGAAGTGTTGCTCGCCCAGGCGTGCACAGACGCCGTCGTCTATCACCACGCCCTGTTCGTTGGTCATCAGCGCATAGCGGGTGCGGCCGACAGGCAGCTTGGCAAAGCCGAAGGTGTATACGCGCTCCAGCAGTTCTGCAGCGTCGGGGCCGCGTACGTCCAGGCCGCCCAGAGTAGAAACGTCGATCAGGCCAACTTTTTCCCGCACATGGCGGGCTTCTTCCTGCATGCAGCGCTCACGTTCCTCTGGCTTGCCGTAATAAGCCGGACGTTGCCAGATACCGGCAGGCATCATTTTCGCCCCGGCTTGCAGGTGGCGACGGTGCATGGGTGTTTGCCGGTACGGGTCGAAGGCACGACCGGCGACATGCGCCAGTTTTTCGGCCTGGAACGGTGGGCGCGCGGTGGTCACCCCGGTCTCGCTGATGCTGCGGCCAGTGGCATGGGCGACCAGGCGTGCAGTGGGCAGCGCCGAGTGGCGCCCTTGGGACGGGCCCATGCCGACCGTGGAGAAGCGCTTGACCAGTTGTATGTCACGGTAGCCACTGCGGGTGGCGTTGACGATGTCGCGCACTTGCAGGTCTTCGTCGAAGTCGACGAAATCCTTGCCTTTGGGGTGCGGGAAAATCGGCCAGGGGAAATTGACCTTGGCTTCGGCGCTGAACACAGGCTGCGACGGCGCTTGCAGGCCCAGCGCTGCCAGTGCATCGGCGGCCCCGCGTGTGGCATCGGCCAGCACGTTTGCCAGCGAGTGACGGCCGTTTACCGAGCCAGCGATATCCAGCCCGGCCGGCAGGTGGCTGAGGGTGAACTCGTCACGGTTGACGTCATAAGCCAGCTTGCCACCGGCCTGGCACAGCAACTGATACACCGGCATGTAGCCCGCCGACATGCACAGCAAGTCGCAGGCCAGGCGCAGGCCATGCGCGCCGACCTTGCCCTGGCCGGTGATCGGGCGAATGTCCACCCCGCTGACATGGCGCATGCCTGTTTCGTGCAGCGCTTCGTACACCGTGCTGCCCAGGTGCACGGGAATATCGCGGCGCTTCAGTTCGGCAGCCAGTGCGGCATCGGCTGGCGCGGCGCGCATATCGACCACGGCAGCCACAGCCACGCCTTGCTCCTGCAGGTCGAGGGCGGCCAGGTAGCCATCATCGTGGCCGGTGAGGATCACCGCGCGCTGGCCCGGCTTGACCGCGTACAGCTTCATCAGCCGCTGGGCGGCGCTGGTCAGCATCACCCCCGGCAGGTCGTTGTTGCGGAACACCACCGGCTGGTCGAACGAACCGGCCGCCACCAGGCAACGGCTGGCGCGTACCTTGTACAAGCGCTTGTGCTGGATCACCGGCAGGTAATTGTCGGTGAACCAGCCGTTGCAGGTGGCCTCCAGCAGCACCTGGATGTTCGGGTGGCCCTCGAGGGTGGCCAGCAGCTCCTGGCGCAGGCTGGCGGCGCGGGTGCCGGCGATGTCGAAGCGGGCGTAGGCAAGCGAGCCACCCAGCACAGGCTGTTGTTCGATCAGCAGCACCTTGGCCCCGGCATTGGCCGCGTCCAGCGCGGCGCGCAGGCCGGCGGGGCCGCCGCCGATGACCGCCACATCAACGAACAGGTAGGCTTTGTCGTAGTACTGCGGCTTGAAGCCAAGGTCGAGCACGCCCAGGCCGGCCTTCTTGCGAATCAGCGGCTCCCATACCTTCCACATGCCCTTGGGCTTGTAGAAAGAGCGGTAGTAGAAGCCCACCGGCATGAAGCGTGAGAACTTGCCCAGGTAGGCGTCACGGTCCTGCGTCAGGCTGCCGTTGAAGTTCTGCCCTTCGACCACCTGGCCCTCGCGGGCGGCTTCCAGGTCGGCCAGCACGTTGGGTTCTTCAGGCAATTGCACCAAGGTGTTGGCGTCCTGGCCGGCCATGCTCAGCGGGCCGCGTGGGCGATGGTATTTGAACGAGCGCGACAGCAGCCAGCGGCCGTTACCCAGCAGGGCGCTGGCAATGGTGTCACCGGCAAAGCCTTGGCAGGCCTGGCCGTCGAACTCGAAGCGCAGGGGCCGCTCGCGGTCGATCAGCAGGCCCATGGGCACGGGGAGGCGGGTAGGGCTGTTCATCCGGCGATCTCCGGGGTGGCGGCGGGGGTGAAGTCGACGCGGCGGTCGAACAGTGCTTTCGGGTCGAAGGTGCGCAGCACTTGGTCGCTTCCCGTGTGGCGCTCGGCCAGGAACCAGTAGCTGGAGGCGTTGTGCAGCCACCACTCGGTCACCACCCCGGCCAGGTTGTCGCTGTTGAACACATAGTCGGCCCACTCGGCGTCGCTGCAGCTAGCCGGGTCGGGCATGTGCTTGAACTCGCCGCCGTAGGTGAACTCGCTGATGTTGCGCGGGCCGTTCAAGGGGCAGGTCAGGATCTTCATCGTCGTTGCTCCTAGTGGCTGGCCGCAGTGGCGCCCATTTCGTTGACTTGCTGGAAGCGGCTGAAGCGCTCCAGGGCGAAGGGGGCGATCATTTCGGGTACCTTGCCGCCGCTGGCCACCAGCTCGGCCATGGTCTTGCCGCAGATGGGCGTGGCCTTGAAGCCCCAGGTTCCCCAGCCGGCATCCAGGTAGTAGTTGTGCACTGGCGACAGGCCCATGATCGGGCTGTAATCCGGGGTCATGTCGGTCATCCCGGCCCACTGGCGCATCAGCTTGGCGTTGGCCATGAACGGGAACATCTCGATGGCGTGGGCCAGCAGGCTTTCCTTGAGGTCGAGGGTGGAGCGGGTGTTGTACAGCGGGTACGGGTCGGAGCCGCCGCCAAAGACGATTTCCCCACGGCTGGTCTGTTGCACATAACAATGCAGCGCCGACGAGCTGACCAGCGGATCGAGAAATGGCTTGAACGGTTGGGTGACCATGGCCTGCAGCGGGTAGGTGTGAATCGGCGCACGGATGCCTGCCTTGGCCATCAGCAGCGAACTGGCGCCGGCCACGGCCTGGACCACGCAGCCGCACTGCACCGTGCCACGGTTGGTCTTCACCGCTTCGATGCGGCCATTGCGAATCAGCAGGTCCTGTACTTCGGTCAGCTGGTGGATTTCCACGCCGCGCTTGGCCGCCTGTTTGGCGTAGCCCCAGGCCACTGCGTCATGGCGTGCAGTGGCACCGTCGATGTGCCACAGGCCTGCCAGCACCGGCAGGTGGCCAGGGTCGAGGTTGAGGCTGGGCACCAGTTCGCGAATCTGTTGGCGGTCGATCATTTCGGTGCGCCCGCCAAAGTGCTTGTTGACCTCGGCACGCTGGCGGAAGGCGCGCACGGTGGCATCGGTGTGCGCCAGGGTGAGCTGGCCGCGCTCGGAATACATGATGTTGAAGTCGAACTCGTTGGACAGGTTCTGGAACATGCGCACCGATTCTGCGTAAAAGCGCACACCCTCGCTGGTGAGGTAGTTGGAGCGGATAACCGCGGTGTTGCGTGCGGTGTTTCCGCCTCCCAGGTAGGCCTTTTCCAGCACGGCGACGTTGGTCACGCCGTGGTACTTGGCCAGGTAGTAGGCGATGGCCAGGCCATGGCCGCCGCCGCCAATGATCACCACGTCATAACGAGGCTTGAGTTCGCACGGTGGCGGCAGGTCGACCTCCACCGGGTAGTCGGCACTCAGGCCGTATTTCAGCAGGGCGAAAGGCATGCGGTGCGCTCCTGGTGGGCGGCCTGTTGCTGCAGGTCGAGGGCGAGCAGGGTGTTTTTCATCAGGTAGGCGATGGTCATCGGGCCGACGCCACCGGGCACCGGAGTAATGCCGGCGACCTGGGGCAGGGCAGCGGCGAAGTCGACATCACCGACCAGGCGGCTGTGGCCGCCGTCATCGACGCGGTTGATGCCGACGTCGATCACCACCGCGCCGGGCTTGAGCCAGTCGGCGCCTATCAGCCGAGGTTTGCCCACTGCGGCCACCAGGATGTCGGCCTGGCGGCACAGCGCCGGCAGGTCGCGGCTGCGCGAGTGCACCACGGTCACCGTGCAGTCGGCCTGCAGCAGCAGGGCAGCCATGGGCTTGCCGACAATGTTCGAGCGGCCGACCACCACCGCATGCTTGCCGCGCAGCTCGCCACAGGCGTCGCGCAGCAGGCGCATGCAACCGTTGGGGGTGCACGGGGTGAGCACATCGCGGCCCTGGGCCAGGCCACCAACGTTCTCGCTGTGGAAGCCGTCCACGTCCTTGAGCGGGCTGATGGCTTGCAAAACAAAGTGCTCGTCGATGTGCGCGGGCAACGGCAGTTGCACGAGGATGCCGTTTACCTCCGGGTCGCGGTTAAGGCGGTCGATCAAGGTCAGCAGGTGGGCCTGGGTGGTGTCGGCGGGCAGGCGATGTTCCAACGAGCGGATGCCCACCTCTTCGGCGCGCAGCACCTTGTTGCGTACGTACACCTGGCTGGCGGCATCGGCGCCCACCAGCACCACGGCCAGGCCTGGTTGCACGCCGCCTTGGCGCAGTTCCTGCACCTGCGCGCGCACTTCGGCCAGCACCCGCGCGGCGGTGGCCTTGCCGTCGATCAGCTTGACGCTGGGAAGGGCGCTCATTTGAAGATCACCGTGCGGTCGTGGTTAAGGAACACCCGGTGTTCCAGGTGGTATTTCACGGCGCGGGACAGGGCGATGGTCTCGGTGTCGCGGCCGATGGCCACCAGGTCGTCTGGCGCGTAGGCGTGGTCAACGCGCTGCACTTCCTGCTCGATGATCGGGCCCTCGTCCAGGTCGCTGGTCACATAGTGGGCGGTGGCGCCGATCAGCTTGACCCCGCGCTGGTAGGCCTGGTGGTAGGGCTTGGCCCCTTTGAAACCGGGCAGGAACGAGTGATGGATGTTGATCGCCCGGCCCGACAGCTGGCGGCACAGGTCATCGGAGAGGATTTGCATGTAGCGCGCCAGCACCACCAGTTCGGTGCCGGTGTCCTCGACGATGCGCAGCAGCGCGGCTTCCTGTTCGGCCTTGGTGTCTTTGCTCACCGGCAGGTAGACGAAGCGAATGCCCTGGCGCTCGGCCATCGGGCGCAGGTCCAGGTGGTTGGAAACCACGGCGGTGATGTGCATGTCCAGCTCGCCCTTGGCGTGGCGGTACAGCAGGTCGGACAGGCAGTGGTCGAACTTGCTCACCATCAGCAGCACACGCATGGGCCGGGCGCTGCTGTGCAGGCTCCATTGCATGTCGAAGCGCTGGGCCACGTCGGTAAAGCCGGCCTCCAGCTGCGGCGTGTCACCGCTGATACCGGTGTTGAAGCGGAACACGGCGCGCATGAAGAAGCGCCCATTGTCCTCGTCGTCGAACTGCGCCATCTCGCTGATGTAGCAACCGTGCTCGGCCAGGTAGGTGGTCACCGCGGCGACGATGCCAGACACGGCCGGGCAGCTGACGCGCAGGATGAAGTGATCGGGAGCGGGGTGCATGTCGGATAGGCCTCGTGATGGAGTGGGGCAGGTCGGGCACAAGGGCAAAAGAAGCTTCGCGAGAGGGCGAAGTGGTGTTTCTTCGTAGGAATATAAATTTCCTTTAGGCGATTTATAGGCGAAATGAGGGGGGCCGGTCTAGCGGTTTGTGAAATTTTTTATCCTGACAGGAAAGTTTTTTTTGAGGCCTTTGCCGGGCTATGCTTGCTCCATGACCACACCACCGCCTCTGCGCCAACCTTGCCCTCCTGGTGCCTGCGACTGCGGCCGCGAACACTTGGTCGATCACCCGCAGGCGGCCCGGCGCATCCTCCTGCTGACCCGACAGGAAGAAAAGCGCCTGCTTGAACGCCTGGAAAACCTCAAGGACCTCGAGGACCTGCAACGCCTGCAGCAACGCCTGTACGAAAACCTCGGCATCCGCGTGCACATTGCCCCCGGCTACAACGAAGTGCGGACCATGCGCGGTATCGTCATTGAACTGGATGACCAGCCGGGTCTGTGCCGCAAGACCCGGCAGTCGATCCCGGCAGCAATTCGGCGCGGGCTGGAGCGCAACCCGCAGGTGGCCTTCCGTCTGCTGGATACCCACGACCTGCTGCGTGATGCCTGACCTTTGATTTCTGCACCGCTCCCACACGGTAGCGCGTCAGTTCCTCTAATTTTTTCAACGCTTGCTACGTCTACTTGAAAGCCCCCCTGCACCAGGCGTGCAGCGGCACTTACCATTCAAGGAGAC
The DNA here is from genome assembly GCF_000412675.1 of Pseudomonas putida NBRC 14164. Taxonomy (NCBI): domain Bacteria; kingdom Pseudomonadati; phylum Pseudomonadota; class Gammaproteobacteria; order Pseudomonadales; family Pseudomonadaceae; genus Pseudomonas; species Pseudomonas putida. The sequence goes on from NC_021505.1 coordinate 2,273,821, forward strand.
AGGCAATGACTTCCGTTTTCGACCGCGACGATATTCAGTTCCAGGTAGTGGTCAACCACGAAGAGCAGTACTCGATCTGGCCGGACTACAAGGCCATCCCCAACGGCTGGCGTGCCGTGGGCAAGAGTGGTTTGAAAAAGGACTGCCTGGCCTACATCGACGAGGTGTGGACCGACATGCGCCCGCTGAGCCTGCGTCAGAAAATGGCCGAAGCCGCTACTCAGTGACTGCCCTGAACCTGCTGTGCCTGCCGTATTCCGGGGCCAGCGCCATGGTCTACAGCCGCTGGCGGCGCAAGCTGCCAGCCTGGCTGCAAGTGCGCCCGGTGGAGCTGCCCGGTCGTGGTGCGCGCATGGCCGAGCCGCTGCACACCGATATGCAAGCCCTGGCCCGGCAACTGGCCAGCGAGCAGCGCCTGGCGGCCAGTGCCCCCTATGCGCTGCTTGGGCACAGCCTGGGCGCGCTGCTGGCCTTCGAGCTGGCCCATGAACTGCAGGCGTTGGGCTGCCCGCCACCCTTGGCGCTGTTCGCCTGCGGCACGGCGGCGCCCACGCGGCGTGAGGACTACGACGGCAAGAACTGGCGCGAGCCCAAGAGTGACGCCGAGCTGATCAACGAGTTGCGCGAGCTTCAGGGTACGCCCGAGGAAGTGCTGGCCAACGCGGAGTTGATGAGCCTGACCTTGCCCACCCTGCGCGCGGACTTTTTGCTCTGCGGCACCTACGCCTACCGCCAGCGACCGGCGTTGCAGTGCCCGCTGCACGTGCTGGGCGGCGCGGATGACCGGGCCAGCGACGAGCAATTGCAGGCCTGGCGCCAGGAAACCCACGGCGAGTTCTCGCTGCGGATGTTCCCGGGCGGCCACTTCTTCATCCATGAGCAGGAGGACCACGTGCTCGGCGCGCTGACTGCTTCGCTGGAACCGCTTCGGCTTTCTGCCTGATTGACGTTACCGCTTGCCTGGGGGAGGCTAGGCCTTTTCCCAGGCAAGGGGCGGACAATGCTGATCGATCCACACAAGGCCACGCTGCTGGTCGTCGACATCCAGGAAAAACTCATCGGCGCCATGAGCGACCCCGAGGGCACCCGGGCACGGGCCCGCTGGTTGCTGGCTGCGACTGCCGAGCTGAAGTTGCCGACGGTGATTTCCGAGCAGTATCCCAAAGGGCTGGGGCATACCGTGGCGGATCTTCTGGCCGCAGCCCCGGCAGCCGAAGTGGTGGAAAAAAGCCATTTTTCCTGCGTGGCCGCCGAATGCCTGCCGGCCAGCCTGATGGCGCGTGAGCAGGTGATCGTTTGTGGTATGGAAACCCATGTCTGCGTGCTGCAGACGGTGCTTGGCCTGCTGGCGTTGGGCAAGCAGGTGTTCGTGGTCGAGGATGCCTGCGACAGCCGCACGCCGGCCAGCAAGGCGGCGGGGCTGGCGCGCATGCGTGCTGCCGGGGCCCAGGTGGTGACCCGCGAGATGGTGCTGTTCGAATTGATGGGCAGTGCTAGCCACCCGCTGTTCCGCCACATCAGTAAAACCTACCTGGTCGGTGAACAGCCCTGAACGGCCGGTTACTGGCTGCCGGGTTGATGGCCCTGGCGCTGCTGCAAGGTTGTGCCGGGCGCCGTGAAGAAGCACCGGAAGCAGACCCGGCCAAGGTCCGCGCCCAGCTGCTGCGGTTGCTGCCTGCGCAGACCAGGGACCGCGAGGGCTGGGCCAGGGACATTCAAGTGGCATTCGAAGCCCAACGCATTGCACCGAGCAAAAGCAACCTGTGCGCCGTGTTGGCGGTGACCGAGCAAGAGTCGACCTTCACTGCCGACCCGCAGGTGCCCAACCTGGGGCGTATCGCCCGTGAGGAAATCGACCGCCGTGCCGCACGCCTGCATGTTCCCAGGCTGCTGGTCGACGGCGCTCTGAAAACCCCTTCGGGCAACGGCCAGAGCTACCAGCAGCGTTTGCAGGCAGTGCGCAGCGAGAAGCAGCTGAGCGAGCTGTATGACGAGGTCATTGCCCGTGTACCGCTGGGCAAGACTTTGCTGGGCGGGCTGAACCCGGTGCACACCGGCGGGCCGATGCAGGTCAGCATCGACTTCGCCGAGAAGCATGCGCAGGCTTACCCCTACAGCCATGACGGCACGATTCGCCAGGAAGTGTTCACCCGGCGCGGCGGTATGTATTTCGGTATTGCCCACCTGTTGGGCTACCCGGCCAGTTATGAACGCCAGTTGTACCGTTTTGGCGACTTCAACGCAGGCTGGTACGCCAGCCGCAACGCGGCGTTCCAGGCGGCATTGAGCAAGGCGACCGGCGTGCCGCTTGCCCTGGACGGCGACCTGATTGCACCGGGGGCGATCATGCCAGGCACCACCGAGCAGGCCGCGAGAAAGTTGGGGGTGAAGCTGGGGCTGCGTAACCCGCAGATTCGCAGCCAGCTGGAGGAGGGCGACAGCCTGGCGTTCGAAGACAGCAAACTGTACAGCGGAGTATTTGCCCTGGCGGATGCCAAGGCCGGTAAACCGGTGCCACGGGCTGTATTGCCGGGGATCGAGCTGAAGAGCCCGAAGATCACCCGCAAGCTGACCACGGCATGGTTTGCCGGGCGGGTGGATGAGCGTTATCAGCGGTGCATGAAGCGTTAGTCATGTGTTGCCTCTGCCGGCCTCTTCGCGGGTAAACCCGCTCCCACAGGGTTGGCACTGACCATGAGGTCAGTGCAGTACCTCAAGGCCTTTGCAGGGATACCATTGGTTCGGAAGGCAGTGAGGTCCCGGTGGGAGCGGGTTTACCCGCGAAGAGGCCGGCGCAGGCACCATCAGCTTTCGCCCAATGCCCCCACCACCTGGTCGACACTGGCCTTCAACCCTGCAAACGCATCGTCAGGGTCACTCTCCACCACCACCAGCTTCGCCCCGGCTGCCTTGATCACTTCGGCCACCGCCGCGTCCGGCTGGCGGTGGTCCAGCACCAACGCTACATCCTGCGCTTTCAGATTTTCCTCCAACGCCTTGAGCGCGGCAGCATCCCACTCGGCCGGCAGCGGCTGCTCCACCACGTCCAGGTTCAACCCGCTGGCGAGGTAACCCAGCCGGTCGGACAGGCTCACCACGGTCAGGTTGTCGACCTTGGCCAGGCGTGTCTGGCTGCTGGCCGAAAGCTCCAGCAACTGGCGTTTGAGGCCCGCCAGGTTGCCCTGGATCTTCGCTTTGTCACTTGGGGCAAGGCGCTCCAGATCGTTGGCCACCACATCCGCCATACGCCCCAGGTTGGTCGGGTTGAGCCAGGGGTAGGCGCCATAGGCGTCATCACCCGAGACCGCAATCCCTGGCAGCGCACCGTCCACCGGGCGTGCGGCATCGATTTCGACGATGCGGATGTTGCTGCGCCGGGCCATTGGGTACAGCGGGTCGTCTCGCCAGATCGAACGCACGCCGATCACCGCGTCGGCCTGCTGTGCGGCTTTCTCCAGGCTGGCGCCACCGCGCCCGCTGAAGTACGACGGCTGGCGGCTGGCCGGCAGGTTGGCCGGCGCCGCACGTTTTAGCTGTACTGCAGTGCCGTCGAGCAGGGCGCTGGCCAGGCTGTGGGTGACGGGCAGGGTGGTCAGCACTTGTGTGGCAAAAGACAGCGATGGCAGGCCGGCCAGCGCCAGCGCCAGGGTCAGGCGTTTGAAGTTCATGCCGGGTTTCCTTGCAGGCGGGGGACGAGGGCGCGGGCCAGGGCGGCCAGGGCAAAGCACATGCCGGCGACCAGGATGATCGCGGCGCCTGACGGCACCGGCAGGTCGAAAACGATCGGCAGCAGGATGCCAAACAGGGTGCTGATGGTGGCAATCACCACCGACAGGAAGAAAAAGCCCTTGAGCGACTGGCTCACCAGGCGAGCGGCGGCAGCGGGGATGACCAGCAGCGCACCGACCAGGATGGCCCCGATCACCTTCACGGCGGCCACGGTCACCAGGGTCACCAGCACCACGAACAGGTAGTCCAGGGTTTTCACCGCTACCCCGCGCACGGCCGCCAGCTGTGGGTTGAAGCTGGCCAGCATGATGCGGTTGTACAGCGGCAGCGCCAAGGCCAGCACCAGTACCGCGACGATGCCCAACACCACCAGGTCCTGGCCGCTGACGGTCAGCACCGAGCCGAACAGCACGTTTTCGAGGATGTGTACGTTGATCTTGCCAGCCAGCATCAGCAGCAAGCTGGCACCCAGCGCCAGCGACACTGACAGGAACACGCCGATCAGCGTGTCCGGCGACAGCCCGGTGCGGTTGCGCAGGAAGTTGAGCAAGATACCGAACAGCAGGCAGTAGCCGAACAGGCTGCCATAGGGGCCGGTGTAGGGCTCGCCCAGCAGGATGCCGATGGCCACGCCGGTCAGCGCGGCATGGCCCACTGCCTCGGAGAAGAAGGCAAAGCGCTTGACCACCACCAGGGTGCCCAGGCCGCCCAGCACCGGGCCGATCATCATGCCGGCCAGCAGGGCGTTGACCACGAAACCGTAGGCCAGTGCCTCGGGCAGGTAACCAGCGGTAGCCCATTCCTGGACCAGTTGGCGAAATGCTTCAAAACTCATGAGGCAAGGCTCTCGCTACGCGGGTGAACGGAGAACAGGCCGAGCAGGCGCTCCGGGGTCAGGGCCTGGGCGGGTGGGGCGTCGAACAGCACCTTGCGGCTCAGGCCTGTTACCCGGTCAGCAAGGCGCAGCACGGCTTCAAGGTCGTGTTCAATCCACAGCACGGTGGTGCCAGCGTGGCGCCAGCCCTTGAGCAACTGCTCGAACACCTGGATACCGGCCTCATCGAGTGCCGACATGGGCTCGTCCAGCACCAGCAACTGCGGCTCGGGGATCAGGCCCTGGGCCAGCAGCACGCGCTGGCGCTCGCCCCCGGACAACGCACCCATGCGCCGCTTGCGCTTGTCGAGCATGCCGACCTGCGCCAGAGCCGCGTCGATAGCCGGTTGCACACGGCGCGACAGGCCGAGAAAGGCCGGGCGGCGCTGGCACATGGCGGCCATGAAGTCGTCCACGGTCATTGGCAGGCCGCGGTCGAACTCCAATGCCTGGGGCACATAGCCGATCACTTCGCGTTCGCTTGGCCAATGCAGGGTGAGTTGGCCCTGATGCGGCATCTGCCCGAGCAGGGTCTTGATCAGCGAGCTCTTGCCGCCGCCGTTGGGGCCGACGATGGCGTGCACGCTGCCGGCGGCCACGCTGAAACCGACCTGTTCCAGGATGCGTGTGCGGCCTAGCGTCAGGTCGATGCCGGCGAACTCGATGCGCGGCCCGAAGCCCGTCACCAGGTTGGCGGCGGCGGTCATGCGCGGTTCTCCTGGATGGCGCGGACCACGGTGTCGAGGTTGCGCTTCATCTCCACCTCGTATTTGTCCTTGGTGTATTCGCCATAGGAGATGTGCGTCAGCGGGTACAGACGCACGCCAGATTCGCGCTGGATGGTCTCGACGTAGGCCGACGGGAAGTCCATTTCCGAGAAGATCACCTGCACGTCCAGGGCCTTGAGCTGGTCGATGGTCTTTTTCAGCTGGGCCGGGCTGGGCTCGATGCCATGGGCAGGCTCGACCACGGCCGTCACCTCCAGGCCGAAGTCGCGTACCAGGTAGTCGTAGGCGGCATGGATGGTGGCAACCCGGAAGGTGGCGCTGGGCGCCTCGGTGACCTTGGCCAGGGCTTCGGCACGTAGCGCGCGCAGGCGCTTGGCGTAGGCGCGGGCGTTTTGCGTGTAGAGCTTGGCGTTGTCCGGGTCGAGCTTGCCCAGTTCGCGGGCGATGTTGTTGACCTGCGCGATGGTGGTGCTGATCGACAGGAAAGTATGCGGGTTGACGACCTTGCCTGCGCCACGGGCGGCAATGCCGGTGGCCGCCAGCAACGGCACGTTCTGGTTGGCTTCGATGGTGTTGATGCCGGGCTTTTCGCTGGCGGCGATCATGCGGTCGGCGAAGTCGTCGTGGCCGACACCGTTGAGCACCACCACATCCAGGGTGCCGATGCGCTTGATGTCCTCGGCCCGTGGTTCGTAGGCGTGGGGGTTGAAGCCCGCTGGAATCAGCGGTACCACTTCGGCCTTGTCGCCGACGATGTTGGTCACGTAGCTGTAGTAGGGGTGCAGGGTGATGCCGATGCGCAGCGGCTTGCCGTTATCGGCCAGGGCCATTGCCGGCAGGGCAAGGGCCAGGAGCAGGGCGAGGGCGGAGCGGAACATGGGGAAGTCCTTGGGTTCAGTGGCGGTGTTCGCGGGTAACCCCGGCGTCGTAGTGGCTGACCACCTGCTGCCAGCCCGCGGCGATCAGGGCTGCCTGGCCGAGGTCGTCCGGGGTCATGGCGGCGCTGTCGCGGCGCAGCCAGACATCGGCCTGGCCAGTGCTGTCGGCCGGCAGGATCAGCAGCAGGCTGCCGGCGACTTCCGGGGCCTGGCTGCGGCCCAGGTAAGCGCCGGGCTCCAGCCACGACCATTGGTGGCCGCCGCGGCTCTGGCTGCCGGCATCGACCACGAAGGGTGGCAGGCCTTCTTCGGCCAGGGCCTGCACGCTAGGCACGGCAGCGTTTTCTTCACGCAACAGCTGGATTTCGTCGAAGGCCACCCGCAGGTCGGTGTACAGGCCTTGTTCGGCGGCGGTGAGGTCGCGCCGGGCGTCGATCTGGTGGCTGGCGATGGTCTGTTCGTCTTCGCGCTCGCCACGCAGCAGCACTACGCTGGCAGCGAGCACCACAATCAGCAGGCTGATCAAAAGCACGTACAGGGTTTCGTGCCCGGCGCCGGCCGGGCGAATCACTTGGGCGCGGCTCATGGCTGGGCGATATCGGCGTAGTCGACTTCAACAACGTGCCCGGGGCCTGCATCGAACAGCACGTAGAACTCGCCGTCCGGGCGCTTGAAGGTGAGCGTCGAGTCGTCGCCAAGCTTGCCGCCGACCAGCACTTGCTCGTCATAGCCGATCACATCCAGGGTCACCCCCGGGGCACCGCTGCCGTCCGAGAAACCGCCGGTGCACGTGACCTGGCCGCCGGCCGTTTCTTCGCATTCGCACATCGGGTTGTGCGCCAGGGCAGGGCCGGCGGCCAGCACCAGCAAGGGCAGGGCGAGGGTTCGCATCAGCTGTTTCATTTCTTGCCTCCTTGTTTTTCGAGCCAGGCCACGGTGGCTGGCGATGCTTTGGCCAGCGGGACCGACGCCTGGTGCATGCTGCCGTCCCAGCCTTCCAGGGTGATCCAGATCTGTGCGTCGGGTTTGGTGCGGGGCGGGATGGGCAGGTTGGTGCCCATGCGATAAGGCGCACCGAAGAAGATCGTGCCGGCGGCACGCAGGCTGCGCGGTTTGCCAATGCGCAGGTAAACGGCCTTGACGTCATTGATGCAGGCTTTGCATAGCGCCGCGTTGAAGGATTTGAAATTGCCAGCCGGGCCGTCTTGGCGTGGTGCTTCGTCACGCAGTTCAGCCAGGTCCAGGGTATAGGGGCCTGCCTGGATACCGGTGATCACGTTGGCCCCCAGCCCGGCGTCGCCACGGAACAGCTTTGCGTCGTTGAAATACTTGGGCATGAAGCCCAGCGGCACCAGGATCAACAGGATGTTCAGGTGAAAACGCCACTTCAGCCACCATTGCTTCAGTGGGCGGGCGGGCACGGCCTGTGCGTGGCTCATGGTTGGGTCTCCAGGGAGGTCTGGGCGCGCGCAGCGCGGGGTGTGCGTTCGCTGCGCTTGAGGGCGGCGGCGGTGGCCTGCGCGGTGCGCTTGGTCCAGATCAGCAAGCCGCTGAACACCATCAGGGTGAGCACCAGGCCGAAGAAGAACCAGATCAGCTTGATCGGCAGGCCGCCGAAGTCGCCGGTGTGCAAGGGGCGCATGGACTCGGTGACGAACTCCAGCGTCGAGCGGTCGCTGAGCAGGAACTGGCTGTCGACGTTGCGCGTGTAAGGGTTGACGTCGGCGCTCTGGAACATCAGCGGATACCAACCACGCCCGCCCATTGAAACATGGCTGTAAGCGGTGGACGGCAACGAAATGAAGCTGATTTCCAGGCCCGGGATCGCCAGGCCGGCGATGCGCGCTGCCTCATCCAGGTCGATGCGCGGGGCAGGGCTGCCATCGGGTGTTTGTGGCACATCTTCGCGGGCGATCACCGGCACGATGGGCCGGCTGGAAATGGTGATGTGGTTGTCGAACAGGATTGCCTGGATCAGGAACCAGGTACCGGTAATGGAAATGACCGCAATGAACCAGATCGACCAGACGCCCGCAAGGCGATGCAAGTCGCCCCAGAAGATGCGCGAGCCATGCCCCGTGCGTACCGGTTTGAAGAAGCCCTTCCAGAACTTCTTGTACACCACCAGCCCGGTTACCAACGATGCCAGCATGGGCAAGCCGAGAATCGACACCAGGTACCAGCCCCAGCTGAAACCGTTGGTGAAGGGCACCAGCCACCAGCCGTGCAGGGCGCGGGTGAAGCCTTCGAAGTTGAAGTCGGGGGATTTGCCCTGGATGGCGCCGGTGTACGGGTTGACGTACAGCGTCGGGCTGGTGCCGTCTGGCAATGTCACATCCGCCGTGAGGGCAAAGTGAGAGCCGTCGGGTTGTCTGAGCGACTCCACGACCATGTCCGGATCGGCTTTGTGCATGGCGTCCAGTACCTGCTGGAAGCTGAGGCGCTCGGCGTCGGCGTAGGGCTTGCTGGCACGCACATCGGAGTTGGCAAGCCAGACGATCTCCTGGCTGACCACGGCGAGCATGCCGGTAAAGCAGACGATCAGCACAAAGAACCAGATCGGCAGGGCGAGCCAGCTATGGACCAGGAACCACAGCCTGGATTTGGATTTTTTCGGTGATTTGGCCATCAGACGGTCTTCTGCATTGGGTGGTCGAGCGTGTGCCCAACCAAAGAGGGCTGTACTGATAAGGACGAATGAGAATTGAAAACCTGCCGTTTTAAATGCAAGCAAATGTTTCTAAGCGCAAGGCCGGCCTGCGCGCGAGGCGTCAGCCGGCCTTGAAAAGAGATGTTGCAGAGGGGTCAGGCGCGGGTCAGGGCCACGGCAGGTTGCGGTTTGCCGTGCAGCTGCGCCAGGTCCTGGTACAGCGCACGGCCAATTTCCGCAGCGCGGGCCGGCAGCACCGAGAGCAGCGTGTCGCTCAGGCCGTGGCTGTTCTCGCAGAAGCCCTGCAGGTACACCGAGGCCTGCAGGTCGGGGCTGGCCAGCACTCGGTAGTTGCGGTCAACGCTGAAGTCGTCCAGGTAACCGCCCAGCGGTGCCAGCAAGTCACGGTGCGAGCGGCGTTCGTAGCCGGTGGCGAGAATCACCGCGTCGTAGCGGTGGGTTTGCTGCTGGCCGGTGGCGAGGTCGCGCAGGGTCAGTTCCAGGCCTTCGCGGGTAGCCACAACGGCTTCGACCTGGCGGCGGCACAGCACGTTGTGACGGTGCTGGTGGGCGACCTTCTGCCGGTACAGGATGCCGTAGATACGTTCGATCAGGTTAAGGTCCACCACGGAGTAGTTGGTGTTGTGATATTCGCCCAGCAGTTTGCTGCGCTGGTCGGCCGGTTCGTTGTAGACCAGGTCGGTGTAGTCCGGCGAGAAGATCTCGTTGACGAAGGGGCTGTCGTCGGCGGGTTTGAGCGCCGAGCCACGCAGAATCATGTCGACCTTGACCGACGGGTAGCTGTCGTTGAGGTCGATGAATGCCTCGGCGGCGCTTTGCCCCGACCCGATCACCGCGATGCGCATCGGTTTGCCGGCTGTGCACGGCAGCTTGTTCAGGCTGCTCAGGTACTGGGAGTGATGGAATACCCGCGGGTCGTCCTTGAAGGCACCGAACTTTTCCGGGATTTTTGGCGTGCCGCCGCTGCCGACCACCACCGAGCGGGTGCGGCGGCTGTATTCGCGGCCCTGGGCGTCGCGCGAGACCAAGCGCAGGTGCTCGACACGGCCAGCCTGCACCTCCGGTTCGATGCGCAGCACTTCCTGGCCATACACCGCCTGGGTGGCAAAATGTTCGGCGGCCCAGCGCAGGTAGTCGTTGTACTCCAGGCGGCAGGGGTAGAAGGTGCCGAGGTTGATGAAGTCGGCCAGGCGCTGCTTCTGGTGCAGGTAATTGACGAAGCTGTAGGGGCTGGTGGGGTTGCGCAACGACACCAGGTCCTTGAGGAACGAGATCTGCAGCTCGCTCTGGGTGGCCAGGGTTTCGCCGTGCCAGCGGTAGTCTTGCTGCTTGTCGATGAACAGTGCGTCGAGGGCATGGCCCTGGGACTCGGCGAGTTCTTCCAGGGCAATGGCCAAGGCCAGGTTGGAAGGGCCGAAGCCCACGCCGATCAGATCTTTGATGGTTTCCTGCTGTGAGGACTGGCTCATGGCTGCGATTCCCTGAATGGTCGAATATGGACGCCCGCCGGGGCTCCGGCTCCTGCGCAAGTACATGTGTTGGAACGAGCCAGTCGCGGGGGAATTTAAGCGGGCTAAAGAACTGCGAGGGGGGGCCGATAGGGTGGTTACGGCAAGGACCTATCTTTCAGCAGGGAATCGACATGAGCGGAATCACGGCAAGCAACCTGATGATCAATGGCATTTCAGCGCAGACGCTGAGCGCGAACGCAACGACCGAACGCGAACAGGCAAAACAGGCTGGCGAGGCACTGGGCCCCTTGAGCATCAGTAGCGACAGCATGAAGGTTTCTGCGGGTAGCCAGGCGCAACCTACGGACAGTGAAGACAGTGGTGAGTCCGAGGCCGTAACCGAGCTGCGTCAGCTGATCAAGGACCTGCAGAAGCAGCTTGTCGAGGAGCAGAAGCAGTTGGCCGCGTTGCAGAACAGCAAGATGGATGACGCTGCCAAGGCGGCTGCGGTGGGCGCCAAGCAGGCGAGCATTGCAACCATCAACGGCCAGATCATGGCTGCCACGGCGCAGCTACTGGAGCTGTTGCAGCAAGAGGGTGGCAGCAGCTCGGGCGGGATGGTCAGCGCCACGGCCTGACTGTCTGGCGCAATAACCTGTCGGAGCGGCCTTGCGTCGCGATGGGCCGCAAGGCCGCTCCTACACACAGCGCCAGTGGCAGGCGGTTATTCGGACGCCACGCGCCCCTTGTTCTGCCGGTCGCTCTTGTACTGCATGGCCACTGCCGGTGCCGGCTTGGCGGCACCGGTCTCCAGCCACTGACGCATGCGGCTGGCATCGGCGAAGTGGGTGTATTTGCCGAAGGCGTCGAGGATGACCATGGCCACCGGGCGGTTGTCCATGCGGGTCAGCAGCACCAGGCAGTGCCCGGCTTCGTTGGTGAACCCGGTCTTGGTCAGCTTGATGTCCCAGTTGCTTTTGTTTACCAGGTGGTCAGTGTTGCGGAAGCCCAGGGTGTAGTTAGGCTTGCGGAAGGCCACGGTCTTCTCGCGGGTGGTCGACAACTCGCTCAGCATCGGGTATTTGCGCGAAGCCATCAGCAATTTGGCCAGGTCGCGGGCGGTGGACACGTTCTGCGTCGACAGGCCGGTCGGCTCGACGTAGCGGGTATGTGCCATGCCCAGGCTGCGGGCCTTGGCATTCATCGCCTTGATGAACGCCGGATAGCCGCCGGGGTAGGCGTTGGCCAGGCTGTTGGCGGCACGGTTTTCCGACGACATCAGGGTAATCAGCAGGGTTTCGCGGCGGTCGAGCTGGCTGCCCAGGCGCACGCGCGAATACACGCCTTTCATTTCCGGGTTGTTGGCAATGGTCATGGTGAGCATGTCATCCATGGGCAGCTTGGCATCCAGCACCACCATCGCTGTCATCAGCTTGGTTACCGAAGCGATCGGCACCACGCGGTCGGCGTGGCTCGAATACAGCTCCTGGTTGGTATTCAGGTCGATCAGCAGGGCGCTACCTGAAGCCAGATGCAACTTGGACGGGTCACGTTGGACTTGAGCCGGGGGTTGTGCAGCAGCAGTCGACGGAAGGGTCGCGGTACCTGTGAGCAACAGCAGCAGGCTGAGGATGGACAGGGATGTTTTCACGTTGAGGCTCACTAAAAGTTGGTATGTCGTTGGCTGTGCAAGGGTTTTCCCCAAAAACCGATGCATTCTGGAGTATGGCTGAATTGCTGTCGAATGCCTTATGACTAAAGGGCGCAAGGTGAACGAAATTTAATCCTTTACCAATTCTGTACCAATTAGGTTGTTTTCCAGTTTCGCTCGGAGAACGCCGCGAACACCGGGTTGCACCGGGACAAGTTATCGTGCATCCACTCGAGCGTGGAGGGGTCTACCTGCTTCTTGTTCTTGCGCGGCGACTCAATCGATGCCGTGGAAATGGACGCCCAGCGTCTGGCCCCTCGTAGTTCAGGTAGTCAGCTACCAGATTGACGACGCCTTCGCCGCCGCAGCCTTGGCCGCTGCCTCGATAGCTTCGAGTCCAACTCAATTTTCGGACGCGGGTATTCCTTGGTCGCCAATATCGCGGCAGTGAATAGAGGCCAGTGGCGTAAAAAAATGGAGCTTTCGTTCGTGGCCAGTGGTCAAGCTAGTTGGATAGGCCTAATTCCAAATGAAGGGGTCTGCCAGTCCTGGTTCCACCAACCACCAGCCGGCAATGAAGGAGAGCTTTATGCGAATGAGGGGCCACGTGTATTGGGCTTGGGCTGACCCTACACTGCACCACCAAAGTCATGAAGAAACACTGAGTGACGGCACTCGTATTGATGTTCGGGTGAGGCCTTGCCGACCTGGCGGGACGCAGATGTTCTTGGGGATTTATGCGCGGTCAGGGATGGCTTTATACGAAGAGGCATTCACCTCTCAGCCAGGCGAGTCGATGACGAGGATCCTTGCTAGGGGAGTGGCGCAAGCTCGTCGGATCGCTGCCGAGGGCGCTCCTGCCGCCGATCTTCTCGCCGTCTCGAAATAGAGGGAGACGGGTTAAAGCTGACTGGAGTACAAATGTGCTCTACATCAATTGGCCCCTATCACCAGAGAAACATGCTGCAGCAGAGCGGACTGTCAAAAACAAGGGGAAGTGCGATCCGGAATATCGCCGACGCTCAACGGCTACTGCCTGCACTCGACTTGCGCGGTGATTGTCGCCGGACAAGACCGCGCCAAGGTCACAATGTGGCTACATGGAAACCAGATTATGAGCTGGGTAAAAATTTGACCCTTGGACGACTCGAACTCGCCGGGCGGGGGGGGGCTGGTTGAGTAGAGGAAGGCGCTGGCGGGCAGCGCGTCAGGATGCGATGAGGTGGGCCGCTATGCCCTTGGCCAAGCGCCAAGGTTTCCAGATTGAAAGATGATCGAACAAGCGGCTGTAGTTACCCGCCAGCCCTGCAACCGCAAGGTATACAAACCACTTTCGCAGCATTCTGGAGAACTTTCTTTTAATGAATCGCAACAATCGGCACACCCTGAAAAATGGCCCTGTCGCAAAAACGAAAAAGCCCAACTGAGTGTTGGGCTTCAGCGTCACTCCTCAACACCAGCAGGAATGACAGGATCGGGCAAATCTACGGCACGGCGACATGACACTGCAAGCCCTTTCGAGCGCCTGTTTCCTGCCGCTTCACCGGGCGGACTGATCCGCTGCAGCCGCTAGCGTTAAGGCAGCGTGATACCGCACATCAATCTGTGCGCAAGATCGGGAACTGCGCCGCTGGATTGCGTGATTCGGCGTTCATCAATGCGCACGCAGTCGCGGCCTCGGACTTGTTGATAAAGCCGCGCTTGAGCCGCTGTTTCTCCTGGTTGTCGTAGATATCGAAGCCGCCCGAAGTTGTAGCGGCATAGAACCGGTTGCCAATGCAGAAGGACTCGCCTTCCACTGGCACAGCAGGAACGATAACGAATCTTGGTTGCATGTTTCGCACCTCCCCAGGCAGATAGCTAATTATTAGTCTGAGAGCGGGGAGGCAACAATATGACTCATCGAGACTAATCAATGGCGTGGCGTGTCACGCGTGTCAACCACGCGCTTTTGGTCAGCCGGCGTCCCGATGCCATTTGTGACGGGCGGGGCATCGGGATGCGTTGCCGGCTTTCGACGCTCAGCGATGGATCAGCGAGAGCTCGCTGATGATGCAGACCGAGCCGTCAGTGGCCGGCGTTGCATCGGTGTAGTCAACCTGGTTGTAGATGCCGCCGTGGAATTCGAACAGGCGCGACGCCCAAGTGCTGTCGAGCTGTAAATCACCAGAGGCGCCGGACACCCCGTTGCATTTGGCCGTTACATTCACCACGCCTGCAGACGTGGTGTGGATGCTCACGTTGAACTGCGCCCCCAGAGGCACCCCTTTGAGCACGGTCGAGTTTACCGGGTCGGTCTGGTTGTAGGTCCGCCGAAACCCCAGGGTAATGTTGCCTTTGTTCCAGAACACCTTCACCGGCGGGCTGTCATCCCCACGCACGTGCATCTGGGCGATCACCACCTTCAGCGCCGAGTTGACCTTGGTCAGGGTCATGGTTTGGCGATTCCAGTGATCCTGGGCGCTGGACAATGTCCAGTCTTCGGTTTCTGTCCACTCGCAGCGGGTCCTGTGGGTGCTTTTGCTCGAAGCACCTTTGGTAGGGGCTGAAAGCTGGATCGAGCCATCGCTGAGTACCGTTACCACACTCGGCAACCGCGCGATCGCTTCGGCACCGTTGAGTTCGAGTGCTACAGGATTGGTTGAGGAGACGGCCACCGGGGTGGCGATGGTGAGGTTGCTGATGTCTACGGTCATGGGAGCTCCTGACGAAAAAGTGGCTTGAAGGATGAACCGATCGAGCAGCCTTGCATCTGGCTGTCGAATCGAAAATTAGCCTCAAGCTAAAATATGGTCAATAGCTGGCAGCTAAATAAATTCGCTCTGAGACAAATTACCTGCTGGCGAAATTTTTCTGTGACAGGGCTTTACGCTGGATTTGGGGGTGAGATAAGCTTTCGTCGAGCACTGTACGAATATACAGCTATCAGGATGAGAATATGTCTAAGCACATGAATGCAGCACCCCAGCAGCATCAGGAAATGACCGGAGTAGAGCGGCTTGGCCTGCGGGTGTCGTCGATGATCAACCACCCGCTCGCACAGACGCAGCGCTGGGTCGTCGTGCATCGCCTGGATTCCGACGGTGATGCGGAGTGGGAGGAAGTGATGGGCCTGCTGTCCGACACGCCTGAGTTGGACCTGACGTTCAACGACGACGAAAGCGTCACCGTGCGCTGGGAGCGTAGCAGTGTGGAGGAGCGTGACGACTTTATCGTCGAGCAGTTCAGCAAGGAGGAGGTTGAAGCGGCAGCGCCTTTCTGAGCGTTATGCAAAGCCCGCCTGGGTGGCGGGCTTCGGCTTCATACCAGGTGCGCATTCCACACCAAGAGCACCCTGGCCTGAATGTAGGTTTCTTCCCGGCGAATCATGCGGTCCTTGTGCCGCGAGTTGTCGGAAATCATCTCGAAGTGGTCATCGTCAGCGATCTGCAATCGCTTGATATAGATGTGATCACCCCAGGAGAAGAAGTAGATGCCATCGCCGACAAACTCGCGGATGCTGACATCGACGATCAGCGGGTCGCGGTGCTTGATGGTCGGCTCCATCGACTGGCCCCAGCCGGTGATCATCTTCAGGTGGTGGTGTTCAGTGAACGCCACACCCAGCTCGCGAAGATGGCTGGGGCTGACGCGAACGTCCTTGAACATCTCGGGGTAGTCGTGGGGGATCTGGCCACCGCCCATGGCGGCCCGCACATCGTAGTGGGCAATCCACACTTCGTCACCGACCAGGCCCGGGCGAACAAAGTCAGCCTTTATCAGCGTGGCATCCTGCGGTTCTTCTGCAGCGGCCAGCAGCCTTTGCCGGGTTTCTTCAGGGATTCCCTTGCCGCTTCGGGCAAGCATCTGCATGACCAGGTCGGCCGCCGAAAGCTTGCCTTCGCCCGCTTCGACCGACGGCTGCACGGGGTCGCCTGCCGACAGTGCGTCGAACCAACCCCGGGGCAGGCCTTCGATGCCCTCGATTCTGCGGGCCACATCATCGCCCAGGTTTTTCGCGGTCTTGTCGGAAAGAATCTGGCTCAGGTGTGCAGGCGCCATCCCCCAGCGTTCTGCGCAGGATCCCTTCTTCTGGCTGCCGATAAGCTTGACCAGGTTGTGCTTGCGAATGTCGTAGATGTCCATAGGACGAAGCATGCCAGTGTTTAGCTTGCTGCTAAATGTGCGCATGGCTAAATTAGCTCTTGTTGCAATGTTAGCTGTAGGCTAAATTAAATCCATCAACAAGAAAAGCCACTGAGGCATTTTTGTCCAGGGCTCGTCGCATCATCATCGGTAAAGAGGTTTACATGGATCCGACTGACCTCGGCCCGGGCACAGTCACTTGGCTGAGCGGCACGGGCACTGTGCTGCTAGGTGCATTTCTATGGCTGCGCAAGTGGCTGTCCCGGGATGCAGCCGAGCGTGCGATGGACAACGCAGATATTGCAGTTATCCGCCGCCTGACCGAGTTGCTGGACATTGAGCGGGACGCCCGGCGAGAGGCAGAAGCCAAAGCTGATCAGCTCGCCAGGGAGCGCAACGATCTGGTGCTGACCGTAGGGCGGCTGCAAGGCAAAGTGCTGGCGCTGACGAGCCAGCTGCGGCGTAGCTCACAACGCTGAGCCAACATTGGGGTGACAGGGCCGGCAAAAACCAAAAAAAAGCCCGCCAAATTGGCGGGCCATAAGGGCGTAGGGAGCAACGCACAACAAATTCGGTCAGGCGACCAAGGTGCCTGGTTGCAGCTGTTCAGCCAGGGCTTGGGCCGAGGCAAGGGATGGCATTGGCCCGCTCACGGCTTCGCCGTTGCGCACCAGGTACCAGCATGCCAGCAGGCCCTGCTCACGCAGTGAAGTGGGGACGGCGCTGCCGACAACGGACATGATCTGGATAGTGGCCATGAGGACCTCCTGTGAAACATGGCTCTACCATACGCAGCAGCCTGGGCGGTTTGAAATCAACTTCCTCGATAGTGGTCATTAGTTCTATCAACCCTTACCAGCGCGGTGGGCCGTAATACACCGGGGGCGGGCCGTAGTAGGTGCGGTAGCCCGGGGGCGGTGGTGCCGGCGCGTAGTACGGCTGGTAATACACCGGCTGCGGCGGTGGTTGCACGTAGACCGGCGGCGGCCCGTAATAGACCGGCTGGCGTTCGACGTACACCGTACGGTCACGCCCGCCATAAACCGTCGCGCCTACCACAGCGCCGACCACCGCCGCACCCAGGAGCGGGCCCGGCCCATACCAGCCACCGCCGCCATGGCCGCCGTGGGCAGCAGCGGGCCCGCTGATGGCCAAGGCGCCGACCAGCAGGGCGATTCCGGGAATGTGACGGTTCATAGAGCAACCTCGCAGAGAAACCCCACGTTCGGGGCCTTACTAATATGACTCCAGTCTCTGTCAGCTGAGCACAGGGGAACGGTAAAGGTTGTGTAAGGGACGACCAGTGGTTGGCTCTGTTACGCTGAACAAACGTTTCAGTTATGACAAAGGAGCAGGTTATGTCGACAACTCCCAGCAGGGATACCGTGCTGTGCATCTCCCTGGCCGGCCGCCCCGGCACCTTCGGCGTTCGTTTTCACAACCACCTGTACCAGCAGTTGGGCCTGGACTTCTACTACAAGGCCATGCGCACCGATGACCTGCCTGCGGCGGTGGCGGGGATCCGCGCGCTGGGTATCCGCGGTTGCGGCGTGTCGATGCCGTACAAGGAGGCCTGCATGGCATTGGTCGACGAAATCGACCCGTCGGCAGCGGCCATCGAGTCGGTCAATACCTTGGTCAATACCGATGGCCACCTGAAAGCCTACAACACCGATTACCTGGCCGTGCGCCAGTTGCTGGCGCAGCATCAGGTCGATCCGGGCACCGCCTTTGCCTTGCGTGGCAGTGGTGGGATGGCCAAGGCCGTGGCCAGTGCCCTGCGTGATGCCGGCTTTGCAGAAGGCATCATCGTTGCGCGCAACGAGCAGGCCGGTCGGCAACTGGCGGATGTGTGCGGCTATCGATGGGTGGCGGAGCTGGGCGACATCTGCCCGCCGATGCTGGTGAACGTGACGCCGATCGGTATGGCAGGCGGGCCGGAGGCAGAGGCGCTGGCGTTTTCCGAGCAGGCCATAGCGGCGGCGGAGCGGGTGTTTGATGTGGTGGCGATGCCGGCACAGACGCCGTTGATCCGCCGGGCCCAGGCGTTGGGCAAGCCGGTGATTACCGGGTTGGAGGTGATTGCGCTGCAGGCGCTGGAGCAGTTTGTGCTGTACACGGGTATCCGGCCGACGCGGGCGCAGGTAGATGCGGCAGTGGCTTACGCCCGGGATATCTAGTTACTCCTGTGCTGGCCCCTTCGCGGGCCTGCCCGCTCCCACAGGTATTGCACACATGTCAGTGCGTGAGTTCCCTGTGGGAGCGGGCAAGCCCGCGAAGAGGCCGGTACAGGGAGCTGGAATGTCAGAACACCTTGTGCCCGTCATCCAGCTGCTGGTCGACCAGGGCCCGGCCATGGGCCAGCGACACATGCTGCGCATTCTCAAGGCTGGAGAAAAACTTCATTGGCATCGACAGGCGCTTGCTGGTATGCCCGTCGGGCGCGGTGATCATGCAGCCGGCGGCGTAGGGCAGGGGGGAGTCGGGGTGGGGCATCACGCTGGCGGTGATGGTGTGCTCGCGGTATTCACAGTGAAGAGATTGCATCGTCCTTACCTCGCTGTGGCATGTGAAGCAGTTACCTTCATATACCACAGCAAGGGGCCGGGAGTTCCCGGCCCGACGAGCGAACGACGACGAACGCTTAGCCCTTGAGCTCGGTCGGCTGGATCACTTCGACCCAGTAACCGTCCGGGTCCTTGACGAAGGCCAGGTGGTTCATGCGCCCGTCCTGCAGGCGTTTCTGGAAGGGTACTTCCAGTGCTTCGAAGCGCGCACAAGCTGCGCGCACATCCGGCACGGAGATGCAGATGTGGCCAAACCCGCGCGGGTCGGTGTTGCCGTTGTGGTAAGCAAACTCGGCATCGTTTTCGGTGCCGTGGTTGTGGGTCAGCTCCAGTACGCCAGGGATCGACTTCATCCACTGGTGGCGTGCGGCGTCATCAGCGGGAATCTGCGCCGGGTCGACCAGGGCCAGGAAGTACAGGCTGAAGGCGGCTTCCGGGAAATCGCGCTTGTCCACCAGGCGGAAGCCCAGCACGCGGGTGTAGAAGTCCAGCGACTTCTTGATGTCCTTGACCCGCAGCATGGTGTGGTTGAAGACGAATTGGGCGGTAGCGGCATCCGGTTGGGCGGTGACGCCAGGCAGGGTTTGCAGATCGTGCAGGCTCATGGGAACTCCTGAGACGGGGCCGGGCGCAGGGCACCGGCAAAACAGACAGGCTGGCCATGATACGGCAGTGCGCTGATTGCGCAAATGAAAGCGCCCTGCACAAGGCAGGGCGCTAGAATTAGAGGCCCGCATGTGCGGGCGCGTGGGGTCGCTAGTCCTTTAGCTGTCTCGATACTGAGCCAGCCCTTGTGAAAAAAGTGTGAAGCAAGTGTGGACGTTTCATCCGCGTACCCAGCTTTCTACCGTGGCGCCCCCGTACTGTTCTTTCCAGGCCTTGAGGCCCCGGTGGTTCCCACCTTTGGTCTCGATCCGCTCGCCGGTGTGCGGGTTCTGATAAACCTTTACCACGCGCGGACGGCGCTGTTGTTTGGGCGCTGTGCTGGTACCCCTGCTTACCGCCTTGGGGTCGAGGATGGCGATGATATCGCGCAGGCTCTTGTCATAGCTTTTCATCAGGCCGACTAGTTTCTGCTCGAATTCGATTTCGCGTTTGAGGCCGGCATCCTTTTTCAAGGCTTCCAGTTGCGCGATCTGCTCCTGGAGCGCTTTTTCGGCAGCACGAAACTCTGCAAGTCTGGACACTGTAATCACTCCTGTACGTCGGTCGTGGCAGGGCGTGACGAACATTGAATACGCATAAAAACGCCAGCCACGCGGGTGGGTTCCGCTGTTCGCTGATATCGAGTGTAGTCATTCATGGGTACTTGGTAAACTGCTAACTTTTGTAAGTAAGGCGGGAACTTTCCTAGTTTTGCGTGCGGTATTTTCCGGGTTTTTTGCGCCTGCCCTTCGGCACGTTTAGACCATGGTCCAATGGCCTGTGCCAGAGCCTTTGCGCGATCATTTCAGATGATGGCCGGCGATTGTTCGGCCTTGTCGCAGTGCCGTGGCCAGTTCGTGCCACAGTGTGTAATCTCGCCTTTGATTCTGGATGTTCCCTCGCATGTTTTCCCCTTTCCCCCTCGCCCCTGGGCGCCGTGTTGCCGGCCTGTTCCTGTTGTGTGCCGGCGTCAACGCCCAGGCCGCCGGTTTTCTTGAAGACAGCAGCGCCAAGATTGAAGCACGCAATGTCTATTTCAACCGGGATTTTCGTGACGGCCATAGCAGTTCCAGCCAAGGTGCGTCCAAGCGGGAAGAATGGGCACAAGGTTTCATCCTTAATGTGCAGTCGGGTTATACCCAGGGCCCGGTAGGTTTTGGCGTGGATGCGCTGGGCATGTTCGGTTTCAAACTCGACTCCAGCCCGGCCGACAGTAACAGCGGCTTGCTGCCTTCTTCCGGGCATGATCCTCGGCACTCGGCTGACCAGTACGCGAAGATGGGGCTGGCGGCCAAGGTCAAGGTGTCCAATACCGTGTTCAAGTACGGCTCGATGATGCCCGATGTGCCCTTGCTCAAATACAACGATGGCCGCCTGCTGCCTACCATGTTCCATGGCGCCATGCTCACGTCTGAGGAAGTGCGCGACTTGAAGTTCACCCTGGCCCGCCTGGACAAATACACCGCACGGGATTCGACCGACCGCCAGGACATTCGCGTGCACTGCAAGAACAAGCGCTATGCCTGCGATATCGAAGCCGACCACTTCGACCTGGCTGGTGTCGATTACCGCTTCAACGAGCGAATCAGTGCCCAGTACCAGGTGGCCAAGCTGGAAAACATCTACCGCCAGCACTTCCTCGGCCTGGTCGCCAGCCAGCCGTTGGCGGTGGGCAGCCTGTCGGCTGACCTGCGCCTGATCAAGAGTGATGACATTGGCAATGCCCGCGCGGGTGCAATCGACCATCGCGCCTTCAGCGGCATGCTCGGCTACAGCCTGGGCGGCCACAAGATCAGTGCCGGCCGGCAGCGGATGTATGGCGACAGCGCCATGCCCTACCTGGATGGCAGCAACCCGTACCTGGTCAACTATGCCCAGGTCAACGACTTCGCCGCCGCTCAGGAGCGTTCCTGGCAGGTGCGTTACGACTATGACTTCAAGGCGCTGGGCGTGCCCGGCCTGACCTTCTTCACCCGGTACATCAACGGCGACAATATCAAGGTGCCGGGCAGCAGCGCCGAAGGCAAGGAATGGGAGCGCGACACCGAGTTCAAGTACCAGGTGCAAAGTGGCACTTTCAAGGATGTCAGCGTGCGCCTGCGTAATTCCACCTATCGCAGCAACTATGAGAAGTGGGCGCGTGACATGGATGAGACACGTGTCATTGTCAGCTACAACTTCTCGATCTTCTAGGCGAGCTTTTTGCCAAATACCGGCGGCCGCCTGACAATGGCTGCTGGTTCCCGCAAAGGGCAGGGCAATGAAAGACCTGTTGTTGATTGGCATCGGTGCGGGTGACCCGCGCCAGATCACTTACGAAGCAGTGGATGCGCTGCGTAGCGCCTGCGTGTTCTTCGTGCTCGACAAGGGCGGCGAAAAGGATGCGCTGGTCCGCCTGCGCAAGGCCATTCTGCAACGCTACCGTCCCGAGGGTGGCTATCGCCTGGTGCAGGTGGCCGACCCCTTGCGGGATGGCCAGGCGGATGACTACCTGGGCGCGGTGCAGGACTGGCATCGACAGCGAGCTGCGCTGTATGCCCAACTGATCGAGCAGGAGATTGGCGATGGGGAAACCGGCGCCTTTCTGCTGTGGGGCGAGCCAACCCTTTACGACAGCACCCTGCGCATTCTCGACCTGGTCCGCGAACATGGCGTGACGTTGCGCTTGCAGGTCATCCCTGGCATCAGCAGTGTGCAGGCGCTGGCGGCGCGGCACCAGGTGCCACTAAACCGCATCGGCGAGCCCCTGACCGTGCTGCCAGGGCGGCGCCTGGCCAGGCAGGGGCCTATCGACAATGTGGTGGTGATGCTCGACGGGCAGTGCGCGTTTGCCCAGCTTGATGACCCGGAGCTGGTGATCTACTGGGGCGCGTACCTGGGGACCGAGGATGAAGTGCTGATTGCCGGGCCCTTGCAGGCGGTGAAGGCACGCATACTGGAAGTGCGGGAGCAGGAGAGGCGGCGCAAGGGGTGGATCATGGATACCTATCTGTTGCGCAGGGAGCTCTGAGCTGTGTTGCCTGTACTGGCCTCTTCGCGGATAAACCCGCCCCCACAGGGACTCCACAGCGTTCGAAACGGTGCGGTCCCTGTGGGAGCGGGTTTACCCGCGAAGGGGCCGGTACAGGCAGTCCCAATCTCAAACCGGACCGAGCATGGCCACCACCTTGTCGCGCAACTGCTCGATGCTGAACGGCTTGCCGATCAGGTGCATGCCCTCGGGCACATTGATACTGTCGGCATAGCCACTGGCGAACAGCACGGGCAGCAACGGGCGCAACTCGCGTGCTTTGCCCGCCAGTACCTCACCGCGCATGTCCGGCAAACCCACATCGGTCATCATCAGTGCCAGTGTCTGGTTCGGGTCTTCGAGCACCCGCAGCGCGGCTGCGGCGTCTTCGGCTTCGATGACCGAGTAGCCCAACTCGTCGAGCACTTCGACCATCAACATACGGACGATGTCGTCATCTTCGACTACCAGAAGGTGCATGGTTTGGGTCCTGTGCAATGAATGTCTTTAATCTGTGCTCCGGTTGGCAGCAGAAGTTCCCGAGGATACCGATCCCTGCAATCAGATGGAACGATTGGCGCACTGCGCCTTCAAATACTGGCTAAATGCCCTGCCAGACCCGGTAAAGCTGGTTAGACTCGCTTATCAGGACGGCGCAGTGGCAGATAACAACAATCCGCCACTCTTTTCCAATGGACTTTTCTTGCTCGGGCGTTTTCACATGATTCAAGCAGCCTCGATGGACCAGCGAAGCTTCCGCAAACTGTTGAGCCGTAACATCGGCCTACCCTTGGGGGTTGGCCTGCTGGGCGCGGTGGCCTTCGTCGCGGTGATCAATTACCTGCTTTCGGCCATGCAGTGGGTCGAGCACACCGACCGGGTGATCGGCAATGCCAACGAGACGGTCAAACTGTCGATCGACATGGAAACCGGTATGCGCGGCTTCCTGATCACGGGTGACGAGCGTTTCCTTGACCCCTACGAGGTGGCCAAGCCACGTATTCTCGGCAGCCTGCAAAGCCTGCGCGCGATGGTCGAGGACAACCCGCAGCAGGTTGATCGCATCGACCGGCTGATTGCCTTGCAGCACGCCTGGAACGACTTCGGCAACGAGATGATCACCCTGCGCCGCAGCCAGGGCGATTACCAGGCCTCAATCGGCAATGGCCGGGGCAAGCGCATCACCGATGAAATCCGCAAGGAATTCGATGGCCTGATCAGCACCGAACAACAGCTGCGCATGGCCCGGAACGAAACGGTCAGCTCGGTTACTGTGACGGCGATTTCGGCCTTCGTGCTGTTCATCGTCAGCCTCAGTGGTTTGCTGGCGTACCTCGGCCGTCGAGACCTGCTGGCCCTGTCGACCAGCTACGATGAAAACCTTCAGGCCCAGCAGCGCTCGGCGCAGCGTCTGGAGCACCAGGCCTGGTTGCGCAATGGCCAGACCCAGCTGGCTCAACAGGTGCTCGGTCAACTGACCTTGCCCATGCTCGGCGACAACATCCTGCGCTTCTTCGCTTCTTATCTGGGCAGCGTGGTGGGCGCCGTGTATGTGCGCGACGAGCATGGCCGCCTGGTGCGGGTGGCCTGTTATGGCCTGGGTGCCGAAGAGCAGGCCCGCGAGCAGATCAGGCTGGACCACGACGGCCTGTTGGCCCAGGCGGTGCGCGAAGGCCGCCTTTTGCGCCTGGACGACCTGCCAGAAGACTTCTATCGCCTCAGTTCCGGCCTGGGCAGCGGCTTGCCGCGCAGTGCGCTGCTGATGCCGGCCACCGAAGACGGTCAGATCAACGGGGTGATCGAGCTGGGTTTCCTGCGCCCTCTGCAAGAACGCGATGAAGAGCTGCTGGAGCGCGTCGGCGGCAACCTCGGCATGTCCATCGAAAGCGCCCGTTATCGTCAGCGCCTGCAGGAAGTGCTGGCCGAAACCCAGCAACTGAATGAAGAGCTGCAGGTGCAGCAGGAAGAACTCAAGACTGCCAACGAAGAGCTTGAAGAGCAGTCACGAGTGCTCAAGGAGTCCCAGGCCCACCTGGAGACCCAACAAGCCGAGCTGGAGCAGACCAACGAGCAGTTGTCGGAACGCACCGATGCGCTCGACCGCAAGAACGATGAGCTGGGCCGGGCGCAGGTGGAGTTGCAGGCCCGCGCCGACGACTTGCAGCGCTCGAGCAAGTACAAGTCCGAATTCCTCGCCAACATGTCCCACGAGTTACGCACGCCGCTGAACAGCTCGTTGATCCTGGCCAAGCTGTTGGCGGAAAACGGCGAAGGCAACCTCAGCGAGGAGCAGGTCAAGTTCGCCGAATCCATCTACTCGGCCGGCAACGACCTGCTCAACTTGATCAACGACATTCTCGACATTGCCAAGGTCGAGGCCGGTAAACTCGAAGTACGCCCCGAGACCACCCAGGTCGAGCGCCTGGCAGAAGGCTTGCGCGGCATGTTCCAGCCGCTTGCCGGCCACAAGGGCCTGGCCTTCGAGGTCAAGGTCGAGCCGCAGGTGCCGACCACCCTGTTCACGGACCGTCAGCGCCTTGAGCAGATCCTCAAGAACCTGTTGTCCAATGCCATCAAGTTCACCGAGCGTGGCCAGGTCAGCATGAACGTCAGCTTCCAGGCTGGCAATGGTATCGTGTTCGCGGTGCGTGACAGCGGCATCGGCATTGCTGCCGATCAGCAGCAGGCGATCTTTGGCGCCTTCCATCAGGTCGATGGCACCAGCAACCGCCGCTACGGTGGCACCGGCCTGGGGCTGTCGATTTCCCGTGACCTGGCGCATTTGCTTGGTGGCCAGATCAATGTCGAGAGCACCCCGGGCCAGGGCAGTGTGTTCAGCCTGATTCTGCCGGAACGCTATGCCGCCGAGGCTGAAGATATCGAGCCGCAAAGCCTGCGCCCTGCCGTCGACGCGTTGCCACCTGCGCCGCAAGTGCCTGTGGCCGCTACCACCCTGCGCCCGGCGCCGACTTTTGCCGACGATCGCGAGCGGGCACCTTTCGATACCCGGTGCATTCTGGTGATCGAAGACGAGCCCAACTTTGCCCGCATCCTCTTCGACCTTGCGCACGAACTGGGCTACAGCTGCCTGGTGGCCCATGGTGCCGACGAAGGCTTCGAGCTGGCGGCCCAGTACATACCGGACGCCATCCTGCTGGACATGCGCCTGCCCGACCACTCGGGCCTGACCGTGCTGCAGCGCCTCAAGGAGCAGGCCGGCACCCGCCATATCCCGGTGCACATCATTTCGGTGGAAGACCGCGTCGAGGCGGCCATGCACATGGGCGCGGTAGGGTATGCGGTGAAACCGACCAGTCGCGAAGAACTCAAAGAAGTCTTCGCTCGCCTGGAAGCCAAGCTTACGCAAAAGCTCAAGCATATCCTCCTGGTGGAAGACGACGACCTGCAGCGCGAGAGCATCGCCCGGCTGATTGGCGACGACGATATCGAGATCACTGCCGTGGCCATGGCCCAGGATGCCTTGGCGCTGTTGCGCGAGAACATCTACGACTGCATGATCATCGACCTCAAGCTGCCCGACATGCTCGGTAACGAGCTGCTCAAGCGCATGACCGCCGAGGATATCCGCTCCTTCCCGCCAGTAATCGTGTACACCGGGCGCAACCTGACCCGCGAAGAAGAAGCCGACCTGCTCAAGTACTCGCGGTCGATCATCATCAAGGGCGCGCGTTCGCCGGAGCGCCTGCTCGACGAAGTGACGCTGTTCCTGCACAAGGTAGAATCGCAGCTGTCCAACGAACGCCAGCGCATGCTCAAGACTGCGCGTAGCCGCGACAAGGTGTTCGAGGGGCGCAAGGTGCTGCTGGTGGACGACGACGTGCGTAATATCTTCGCCCTGACCAGTGCCCTGGAACACAAGGGTGCCATCGTCGAGATTGGCCGTAACGGCCGCGAGGCCATCGAGCGCCTGGAGCAGCATGACGACATCGACCTGGTGCTGATGGACGTGATGATGCCGGAAATGGACGGCTTCGAGGCCACCCGGCTGATTCGCCAGCAACCGCGCTGGCGCAAACTGCCGATCATCGCCGTGACCGCCAAGGCCATGAAGGATGACCAGCAGCGTTGCCTGCAGGCCGGAGCCAATGATTACCTGGCCAAACCGATCGACCTGGACCGTTTGTTCTCGTTGATTCGTGTATGGCTGCCGCAACTGGAGCGAATTTGACTAGCGAACGTAACACCGACATTGAAATCCGCTTGCTGATCGAGGCCATCTACCTCAAGTACAGCTACGATTTTCGCAATTACTCCGGCGCCTCGATCAAGCGCCGGATCCTGCATGCGCTGCGCCAGTTCGACTGCCTGACTGTATCGGCGCTGCAGGAGCGCGTGCTGCATGACCCCGGCATGTTCATGCAGTTGCTGCAGTACCTGACGATCCCGGTCAGCGAGATGTTCCGCGACCCTGACCACTTCCTTGCCGTGCGCAACGAAGTGGTGCCGCTGCTGCGTACCTGGCCCTCGATCAAGGTCTGGATCGCGGGCTGCAGCACAGGCGAGGAGGTGTATTCGATGGCCATCCTGTTGCGTGAGGAGGGCCTGCTCGAGCGCACCATCATCTACGCCACCGACATCAACCCGCATTCGCTGGACCGGGCCAAGCAGGGTATCTACTCGATGCAGAGCATGCGCGAGTACGAGGAAAACTACCGTCTGGCCGGTGGCCGTCGTGACTTTACCGAGTACTACACAGCGGCCTATGGCAACGCCATCATGGACAGCAGCCTGCGCGACAACGTGACCTTCGCCGACCACAGCCTGGCCACCGACAGCGTGTTCTCCGAGACCCAGCTGGTGTCGTGCCGCAATGTGCTGATCTACTTCAACAAGGAGCTGCAGGACCGCGCCCTCGGGCTATTCCATGAGTCGCTCTGCCACCGGGGTTTCCTGGTGCTGG
This sequence comes from Pseudomonas putida NBRC 14164, assembly GCF_000412675.1. NCBI lineage: Bacteria > Pseudomonadati > Pseudomonadota > Gammaproteobacteria > Pseudomonadales > Pseudomonadaceae > Pseudomonas > Pseudomonas putida. The sequence continues at coordinate 2,301,071 of NC_021505.1, forward strand.
GCAGCAAGGAGTCGGTGGACTTTTCGGCCTACAGCGACCGGTTCGAGCCGCTGGTCAAGCCCGAACGGATCTTCCGTAAGTCATGAACGGCGTACGCGCAGTGGTGATCGGCGCCTCGGCTGGCGGCGTGGCTGCATTGTTTGAAGTGCTCGGCGCGCTGCCACCGGCGTTCGCCCTACCTGTGCTCTGCGTGCTGCACCTGCCGGACGACCGCCATAGCCAACTGGCCGAAGTGCTGCAGCGTCGGCTGCATCGGCCGGCGCACGAGGCACGTGACAAGGAACGCATCAGCAGCGGGCAGATCTATGTGGCGGGTCCGAGTTACCACCTGTCGGTGGAACACGACCTGACGCTGTCGCTGAGCCAGGAAGAACCCGTTCATTTCTCGCGTCCAGCAATCGATTTTCTGTTCATCTCGGCGGCCGATGCCTATGGCGACGGCCTGCTAGGTGTGCTGCTCACCGGTGCCAACGAAGACGGCGCCAGGGGCCTTGCCTATATCAAGAACAATGGGGGCCGCACGATAGTCCAAGACCCTCGCGACGCACAGGTCGCCCTGATGCCGGAGGCCGCCCTGGCCCTGCACCAGCCCGACCATATCCTTACTCTGAGTGGTATCGGGCAGCTGCTCGCGACCCTGGAATACAGCGCATGCTAAGCCACACCACCGCCAAACTGCTGATTGTCGACGACCTGCCGGAAAACCTGCTGGCGCTCGATGCCCTGATCCAGGGCGACGACCGCGAGGTGCACCAGGCCCAGTCTGCCGAAGCGGCGTTGTCGTTGCTGCTCGAGCACGAGTTCGCGCTGGCCATCCTCGATGTGCAGATGCCGGGCATGAACGGTTTCGAACTTGCCGAGCTGATGCGCGGCACCGACAAGACCAAGAACATCCCGATCGTTTTCGTCAGCGCCGCAGGCCGGGAGATGAACTATGCCTTCAAGGGCTACGAGAGCGGCGCCGTGGACTTTCTGCACAAGCCGCTCGATACCCTGGCGGTAAAAAGCAAGGTCTCGGTGTTCGTCGACCTGTTCCGCCAGCGCAAGGTGCTGGGCCGGCAGCTGGAGGCCCTGGAGCATAGCCGCCAGGAGCAAGAGTTGTTGCTCAGCCAGCTGCAGGTGGCGCGATGTGAGCTGGAGCATGCAGTGCGCATGCGTGACGACTTCATGTCGATCGTCTCCCACGAGGTGCGTACGCCGCTCAATGGCCTGATCCTGGAAACCCAGTTGCGCAAGATGCACCTGGCACGGGGCAACCTGGACGCCTTCAGCGCCGACAAGCTGCAGGCCATGGTCGAGCGCGACGAGCGGCAGATCAACAGCCTGATCCGGTTGGTCGAAGACATGCTGGATGTTTCGCGCATCCGTACCGGTAAATTGTCGCTGCGTCCCAGGCTGTTCGACCTCGGCCAGCTGGTGCGCGGGTTGGTGGAAAACTTCACCGCCCAGGCCATGGCCCTGGACACACACATCGAACTGCAGCGCTGTGAAGCATTGAAGGGGGAGTGGGACGAATTCCGGATTGAACAAGTAGTGGCCAACCTGCTGTCCAATGCCATGCGTTACGGCGAGCGCAAACCGGTGCAGGTGCGGGTGTTCGAGCAGGAGGGCATGGCCTGGGTGCAGGTGCAGGATCACGGCATCGGTATCAGCGCCGCCAACCAGCAGCGGATCTTCCAGCAATTCGAGCGGGTCGCTGCCCAGCAAGCCAGCGGGGGCTTGGGCTTGGGGTTGTACATCTCCGAGCAGATCGTGCAGGCGCACTGTGGCCGGATACGGGTTGAAAGCGAGGAAGGCAAGGGCGCCACATTCACCCTGCAATTGCCGCTGGCAACATTCAAAGAACAAAACGACCAGGCTCGGGCAACCTCTGCGTAAGCCTGGGGTCTGATGGCCAACTGTAAGAATTTCAAGGCGTTAACATGAGTGAAGATGCACAAGATGTGGTGTTGGTCGTCGAGGATGAACCGGCGATTCGCATGATTTTGCGTGATTACCTTGCAGGTGAGGGGTACCACGTGCTGGTGGCCGAAGATGGCGAGCAGGCGTTTGCCATCCTGGCCAGCAAACCGCACCTGGACCTGATGGTGACGGACTTCCGCTTGCCGGGTGGCATCTCCGGGGTGGAGATTGCCGAGCCAGCGGTGAAGCTGCGCCCGGACCTGAAGGTAATCTTCATCAGTGGCTACCCGGCAGAGATTCTCGAGTCAGGCAGCCCGATCACCCGCAAAGCACCGATCCTGGCCAAACCGTTTGACCTGGACACCTTGCACGAGCAGATCCAGAGACTTTTGCGTTAAAGCGGGTGGCCCCATCGCCGGCAAGCCAGCTCCCACAAGTACTGCACAGGCCTTGAGATCTGCAGCGTAACTGTGGGAGCTGGCTTGCCGGCGATAGGGCCAGTAAAGGCTATCGCAGGGTCCGCTCTATACCACCTGCCAACATGCTCTCCATCAGCCCCAGCCCCTGTTCCTCGGGCAATGCCTTCAACATCCCCGGCAACTGGTTCAGCAGCGTCGCCACCACATGCGCCGTGGCCACCAGTGCCTGCCCCTGCAACTTCGCCTGCGGCGCGATCAGCCTCAGCAACCCCGCCTCATAACGTTTGCGCAACAAGGCCAGGCGCGCCTGCTGGTCATCGCTCAGGCAGCACAAGTCGCGCTCCGCCAGCCGAAACTGCATCGGCCGCTCGGCATGCAATTGCCAGTGTGCTGCAATCAGGCAGCCCAGTGCCGAGGCCCCGCGTGCCATGGCCCGGCGGCCTTGGTCCAAAGTGGCCTGCAGTTCTTCGTACAACTCCTCGATCAAGTCGTACAACAGGTCCTGCTTGCTGGGAAAGTGGTGGTACAGCGAGCCTGCCGTCAGCCCCACATGGGCCGCCAGCTCGCGCATGCTGACCTGGCCAAAGCCCTTTTCGGCAAACAGCGCCATGGCCCGGTCACGTCGCTCCTCAAAGCTGGCACAGCGCATTGCGGCATTGACCGGGGGCATGGCGGCTTGTCCTCAGTAGGTGAAGAAACCGCGGCCGGTCTTGCGCCCCAGCCAACCGGCCGCGACCATTTCCTTGAGCAGCGGGGCAGGGCGGTACTTGCTGTCGCTGAAGCCTTCATGGAAGGCCTCCATGATCGCCAGCAGGGTGTCCAGGCCGATCAGGTCGGCCAGGGCCAGCGGGCCGATGGGCTGGTTGCAGCCCAGGCGCATGCCGGTGTCGATGTCCTCGGCGCTGGCCAGGCCTTCCTGGCGCACGAATATCGCTTCGTTGATCATCGGCACCAGGATGCGATTGACCACGAAGCCTGGGCGGTTGCCGGCGGTGATCGGCGTCTTGCCGACCTTTTCGGTTACCACCAGTGCTTGGGCGTAGGTGCTGTCGCTGGTCTGCAGGCCGCGGATGATCTCGACCAGCGCCATCATCGGCACCGGGTTGAAGAAGTGCACGCCAATGAAACGCTCGGGGTGCTCGATGCTGGCGGCCAGCTGGGTGACCGACAGCGACGAGGTATTGGTAGCGATCAGGCAGTCGTTGGTGACGTTGGCGGCCACTTGCTGCAGGATGCGCTGCTTGAGCTGCAGGCTTTCGGTGGCGGCCTCGATCACCAACTGTGCGCTGCTGAGCTGGGCGTAGTCGGTGCTGGTGCGGATGCGTGTTTTTGCCGCCGCCGCCTTGTCCGCACCCAGGGTGCCTTTGCTGACCTGGCGCTCGAGGTTCTTGCTCAAGGTGGCCACGCCGCGCTCCAGCGCCGCGTCGGAAACATCCACCAGCAGCACCTGGTAACCAGCTACTGCACACACCTGGGCAATACCATTGCCCATGGTGCCGGCGCCGATCACGGCGATCTGTTCAATACTCATGTGTCAGGCTCCCTCAGACGCGCTCGAAGACCACGGCAATGCCTTGGCCGCCACCGATGCACATGGTGGCCAGGGCGTAGCGGCCCTGGATGCGCTGCAGTTCATGGATGGCCTTGGTCGCGATGATCGCGCCAGTGGCGCCCACCGGGTGGCCCAGGGAAATGCCCGAACCGTTGGGGTTGACCTTCTCCGGGTCGAAGCCCAGCTCGCGGGCCACGGCGCAAGCCTGGGCGGCGAACGCTTCGTTGGACTCGATCACGTCCAGGTCCTGCAGTTTCAGGCCGGTCTTTTCCAGCACCTTGCGGGTGGCCGGGATCGGGCCCAGGCCCATCAGTTCGGGCTCGACACCGGCGTGGGCATAGCCCACCAGGCGCGCCAGCGGCTTCAGGCCCAGGCGACGCACCGCGTCACCGCTGGCCAGCACCAGGCCGGCCGCGCCATCGTTGATGCCGCTGGCGTTGCCTGCAGTCACGGTGCCGTCCTTCTTGAACACGGTCTTCATGCCGGCCAGTTGCTCGGCGGTAACGTCGCCACGCACGTGCTCGTCCACGGCGAACTGTACGGTGCCTTTGCGGCTTTTCAGCTCCAGCGGGACGATCTGGCTGTCGAAACGGCCTTCTGCAATGGCGCGGGCGGCGCGGCGCTGGCTGGTCAGGGCCAGTTCATCCTGCATTTCGCGGGTAATGCCGTGTTTGGCGGCGACGTTTTCTGCGGTAATGCCCATGTGGAAGTGTTCGAACGGGTCCTGCAGCACGCCGACGGTGTAGTCGATGCCTTGCAGGTCGCCCATGCGCGCGCCCCAGCGTGCCTGCGGCAGCAGGTACGGGCCACGGCTCATGGACTCGGCACCGGCGGCAACGGCCACATCGGCATCACCGAGCAGCAGGCACTGGGTGGCAGAGACGATGGCCTGCAGGCCCGAGCCGCACAGGCGGTTGACGTTGAAGGCAGGTGTTTCCTTGGGGATGCCGGCGTTCATCGCGGCAACCCGCGACAGGTAGGCATCGCGCGGTTCGGTCGGGATCACCGTGCCCATGACCATATGGCCGATCTGCTCGGCGGCCACGCCCGAGCGCTCGATGGCGGCGCGGGTGATGGTAGTTGCCAGGTCGGCCAGGGGCAGGTCCTTGAGCGAGCCTCCAAAACCACCGATGGCGGAACGCACGGCACTGACGACGTAGATTTCTGGGCTGCTCATAGAGGCTCCGTAAGCTTAGGCATGGCGGGACCGGGCCAGGCTCTGCGAGAATGGCCGGCGGTCCCGGAGTGGGGTCGAGTCTAGGCAAAGGCTCTGTTGCAGCCTATGCCGGATCTGTTCAAACAACCTGGCACTTTTTGCCACTCAGCATAGACAGCGAAAACCACCATGCGCGATAGCGATTCGGTCGCCGTGTACTTTCTCAATGCCATGCTCCACGCCCTGCGCGACTGCCCAGCCGAGCGTGATGCGCAGCTGCGTGCCGTGGGCATCGACCCGCAACTGCTCGAACAGCCCCAGGCACGCGTACCGGCCAAGGCCTTCTCCGAGCTGTGGTTGGCACAGATTCAGCGGCTGGACGACGAGTTCTTCCGTCTCGACAGCCATGGCATGCCGCTGGGCAGTTTCGCCCTGATTTGCCGGGGGCTGATCCTTGAACCAAACCTGGAAAAGGCCTTGCGCCAGTGCCTGGGTGGCTTCGGCCTGTTCCTGCGCGACCTGCGCGGCAGCCTGACGGTGCGCGCTGGGCGCGCGCTGATCAGCGTGCAGTCGAACATCGCCGACCCACTGACCCGGGTGTATGCCGAGGAAACCTACCTGGTGCTGATGATCGGCATGTTGTGCTGGCTGGCCGGGCGGCGCATCGCCATCGACCGCACCGAGCTGGCCGTGTCGCGCCCGGCCCAGGACGACGACCTGCTGTTGTGGGGCCCGGACCTGCGCCTGGGCAGCGGGCGTACCGAAGTGGAGTTCGACAGCGCCTACCTGCGTTTGCCAGTGGTGCAGGACCTGGCGACCCTGAAAACCTTTCTGCGCAGTGCGCCGCAGGGGTTGGTGATCCGTTTTCGCAACCAGAACGGACTGGTGGCGCAGGTGTACCGGCATTTGCGCGCCCGGCACTATGGGCAGTGGCCGACCTTGGCGGCGCTGGCGCAGTTGCAGGGGATCAGTGCCAGTACGTTCCGCCGGCAGCTGGAGCGGGAAGGGCGGTCGTACCAGCAGATCAAGGATGAGGTGCGCCGGGCGATGGCCTTCGAGCGGTTGCGCGAGGGGGTGTTGAGCATTGCCGAGATAGCCGAGCAGGCCGGGTTCCAGGAGCCGAGTGCGTTTCACCGGGCGTTCAAGAAGTGGACCGGGCAGAGCCCCGGCAGCTATAGGGCGCGGTTGGCCGGGCGTTAGTTGTTCCCTGTACGGCCCCTATCGCCGGCAAGCCAGCTCCCACATGTCCCCCATGATATTCGAGGTTTGTGGAGTATCTGTGGGAGCTGGCTTGCCGGCGATAGGGCCGGTACGGCGATCAATGAATGATCAGGCCGGCACCATGGCAAACCCGACCCCGAAGCGGTTCCAGGCATTGATGGTGGCAATCGCCAGGGTCAGGTTGGCCACTTCGGTCGGTTCGAAGTGCTCCTGCAAGGCTTCATATTCCCCCTGCGGTGCCCCACGCTCCGGCAGGCGGGTCAGGCTCTCGACCCAGGCCAGCGCCACACGTTCACGCGGGGTGAAGTAGGCGGTTTCGCGCCACACGCTCAAGGTCTGCAAGCGTGCTTCGGTCTCACCGGCCTTGCGTGCATCGTTGGCGTGCAGGTTGACGCAGTAGGCGCAGCCGTTGATCTGCGAGGCCCGCAGGCGCACCAGCTCCAGCAGGGAGCTTTCCAGGCCGCTCTTGGCCAGGGCCTGTTCCAGGCCGACCATGGCTTTGTAGGCTTCCGGGGCGTGCTTGGCCCATTCGATACGGTTGTGCATGGCTGTCTCCAAAAGGTGTGGGGTGGGAATGGCTCTACTGTAGCGCTGCCTTCTGGCCTCCCCGATAGCCAATTGCACACATAAGCCGGAGGCCAATCGTCCATTCAGGTGGCCACTGACAAGCATCCAATCTCTTCATTTCTGCCAGGGCTGGCAAGCCGGGATAATGGCCCGGTCCTGCTACCAGAGAACCGATGCACAATGAGAGCTGCTTTGAACCTGTTGCTGGTGATTCTGCTGGCGCTGAACCTGCGGCCGATCCTGACCAGTATCGGCCCGTTACTCGAACCCATGCGCGCCAGCACCGGCCTGGGCTACCAGCAGGCCGCCCTGCTGACGGCGTTGCCGGTGCTGTGCATGGGCCTGGTGCCGTTGCTGCAGCCGTGGCTGCGACGCTGGATCAGCGAGCACGGCGGCATGCTCGCAGGCCTGGCGGCCATTGCGCTGGCCTGCCTGTGGCGACTGCAACTAGATAGCGCCTGGGCGCTGATTGCCAGTGCTGTGGTCGCCGGCCTGGGGGTGGCGGTGGTGCAGGGCATGATGCCGGGGCTGGTCAACCGCTGGTTCCCCAGCCGCCTTGCGGGGGCTATGGGTTTGTACTCGGCGGCATTGATGAGTGGCGGCGGCATGGCCGCCGTGCTTGGCCCGCATATCAGCGGCCACTTCGGCCACTGGCAGGTCGGCCTTGGCCTGTGGGCGATCCCGGCACTGCTGGCGCTGCTGGCCTGGGCCGTGCTGCGGCCTCGGCAGGGGCCGCCAAAGCTGGTCGGGGCCGCTGGCGGGCACTGGTTCGGCACGCGCCGGGCCTGGTTGCTGGCTTTGTACTTCGGCCTGATCAATGGCGGCTATACCAGCATGGTGGCCTGGCTGCCGGCGTACCACATCGAGCACGGCGGCAGCGCTCAGGGCGGCGCAGACCTGGTTGGCCTGATGACGGTCTTCCAGGTAGCCGGTGCACTGGGCTTGCCGCTGTTGCTGCGGCGCTGGGCTGACCGCCGCCCAGGCCTGTGGTTGGCGCTGGCAATCCAGCTGTCCGGCTTCCTCGGCCTGCTGCTGGCACCTACGCAGGCTTCGGGGCTGTGGGTTGCGATGATCGGTTTTGGCCTGGGCGCCTGCTTCAGCCAAAGCCTGACGCTGACCCTGGAGCACCTGAAGACGCCCGCCGAGGCCGGCAGCCTGGCGGCGTTCGTGCAGGGCATCGGCTTCATCATCACCGGTATCGTGCCGTATATCACCGGCTGGCTGCGTGACATGAGTGGCGACTTCCAGGCGTCGTGGACGCTGCTCACCGTGACGGTGCTGGCCATGCTGCTGGTGACCACCTGCTTCAACCCGCGTGGCTATGCCGCAGCCATCGCGCGCCCAGCCCCAACAGGCAAGCCCGTGCCAGTCAACTGAGGCGTTGCAGGGTATCGCGCACCCGGTCCAGTGCCGGGTCGATGTCCAGCAGTTCGATGGCGCCGAAGCCCAGCAACAGCCCCGGGCGCGCCGGCGCTTCGCTGAAGAATGGCGCCAGTGAATACAGGCCGACCTCTACCTTGCGTGCGAGGTTGGCCAGCAGTTCCACATCCACCCCGGGCGCAGCCAAGGCGCTGAGGTGAAACCCGGCGCTGGCGGGGATTGGGCTGAACCATGGTGCCAGGTCGCCACCCAGGCGCGCCAGGATGCGCTCGCGGCGAGCGCTGTAGACCTCGTGGCAGCGGCGGATGTGCTTGTTCAGGTGGCCTTCGCCCAAAAAGCGCGCCAACGCCCACTGCAGCAAAGTCGGGCTGTGCCAGTCACTGAGGTGCTTTGCCACGCAGGCGGCCTGCAGCACGGCTGGTGGCAGCACGGCATAACCCAGCCGCAACTCGGGTAGCAGGGTTTTGGAAAAGGTCCCCACGTAGGCCACCAGGCCATGCCGGTCGAGGCGCTGCAGGGCATCCGAGGCTGGCCCGTGGTAGCGGAACTCGCAGTCGTAGTCATCTTCGATGATCAGTGCGCCCAACCCGGCAGCTCGCGCCAGCAGGGCATGCCGGCGCGGCTCGCTCATGGGCATGCCCAGCGGGAACTGGTGCGAGGGTGTTACGTAGATCAGCCGGGTGCCGTCGGCGATCTGCTCCACGCACAGGCCTTCATCATCCACCGGCACCGATTGCAGGCGTGCCCCGAGGGCCAGGAACAGTTGCCGTGCCGGCGGGTAGCCGGGGTCTTCCATAGCCACCTGGCAGCCTGGCTCGACCAGTACCCGGGCGATGAGGTCCAGCGCTTGCTGGGCGCCGTTGCACACCAGCAGGTCGGCCGCGCTGCAGTGCACGCCGCGGGCGTAGGCGATGTGGTGGGCAATAGCTTCGCGCAGCTCCGGCAGGCCCTGCGCCTGGAACTGCCGTTCGGGGTGACGCTGGCTGCGGCGCAGGGCGTAATTCAGGCAGCTGCGCCATTGGTCGAACGGGAACTGCGACTTGCTCGATGCCCCGCCGACAAAGTCATAGCGCGAGGGCGTTTGCAGCTGGCGTTGGGCGAGCACGGTGGCGCGCTGCTGCCAGCGTTCGAGGGATGCGGCACCGGCCAGGGGAATGCTGGCGGACTCATGGTTGCGCAGTGGTTGGCGCGGGGTGATGAACGTGCCACGGCCGACCACGCCGCTGAGCAGGTTGTCGTAGGTCAGCCGTGAGTAGGCCTCGGCCACGGTCTTGCGCGATACGCCCAGTTGTTCTGCCAGCAGTCGGGTGGGCGGCAGTTGGGTGCCAGCGGCCAGGTGGCCGCTGTCGATACCGGCGCGCAGTTGCTGGTAAAGCTGATCGGCCAGGCCTTTGCGGCCTTCCAGGCGAATGTGCAGTTCCATGGGGTGGTCCGGAGCGGGGGAGTGCTCAGGATAGCGGATTGGACAGGGAAGGGCATGGGGCTGCAAAGCAGCCCCAAAATGCTCAGAACCGGGCGGTGCTCACGGTGATATAGCCCTTGTCCGCCACCGCGATGCGGATCACTGTCTCGTCCGCTGGCGCCTGGCGGTTGCGCTTGATACGCACGCCATCCACTGCGGCAGCTTTCAGGTGTTCGGTAATGGCCCGCCCGTTCGGGTCGAAGAACACCTCGCTGGCCAGCAACTCGATACGTTCGATCAGTTGCCGAGAGTGCTCGTCGGTGGCGCAGAAGAACATCACCCCCGACAGGTGGGGGTCTTCGTCGGGGTTGCTGATGTCATGGGTCAGCATTTCGCGCAGGCTGCTGCGCAGTTCGGCAATGGAGCGGGCGTACAGGTGCATACGGAACCTCCTCTGGATCGCGACCTTGCGTTGTCCAGCACCGATCTTGTTTTCTGCGTGCAGAGGCAGCAAGTAGGACGCTTCCGAGAGGGCTGTGGGAAATTTCTGAATGCGCCGAACTACCGCCCTTGACTGGCAGGTGGTAGAGGCCGGCGGCAAACTTCGCCGGCCTGCACCGATCCCGTGTTGGGGACGCGTAGCCTCATCTAGCGTTGAACCTCCTGCTTGAAGCGTAACCGCCAGCCATGCAACAACGGTTCGGTATAGCCACTCGGCTGCTCACGCCCCTTGAACACCAGCTCCCGCGCAGCGCGGAAGGCATGCGATGCCTCGAAACCGGCCGCCATCGGCCGATACGCCGGGTCCCCGGCATTCTGCTGGTCGACCACCCTGGCCATGCGCTGCAGGCTCGCTTCGACCTGTTCGTCATCCACCACCCCATGGTGCAGCCAGTTGGCAATGTGCTGCGCCGAAATGCGCAGGGTGGCGCGGTCCTCCATCAGGCCCACATCGTGAATGTCAGGCACCTTGGAGCAGCCGACCCCTTGCTCGACCCAGCGCACCACGTAACCGAGGATGCCTTGGCAGTTGTTGTCCAGCTCGGCCTGGATATCTGCGGCACTCCACGCCCGTTCGGGGCTGACCGGAATGCTCAGCAGGTCATGCAGCAACGCCTGGCGCTGGGCGCCCAGGTCAAGCTGTTCAAGCGCCTGTTGCACGGCGGCGACGTCTACCTGGTGGTAGTGCAGCGCATGCAGCGTGGCGGCAGTGGGCGACGGTACCCATGCGGTGTTGGCACCGGCCTTTGGCTGGGCAACCTTTTGTTCGAGCATGGCCGCCATAAGGTCAGGCATGGCCCACATGCCCTTGCCGATCTGCGCCTTGCCGCGCAGGCCACAGGCCAGGCCGACCAGCACGTTGCTGCGTTCGTAGGCCTGGATCCAGGCGCTGCCTTTCATGTCGCCCTTGCGCAGCATGGCGCCGGCTTCCATGGCGCTGTGCATCTCGTCCCCGGTGCGGTCCAGGAAGCCGGTGTTGATGAACACCACCCGTGATGCGGCACTGGCGATGCAGGCCATGAGGTTGACGCTGGTGCGCCGCTCCTCGTCCATGATGCCCATCTTCAGGGTATGCGCAGGCAAGCCCAGCAGGGCCTCGACACGGCCGAACAGCTGGTCGGCGAAGGCCACTTCGGCCGGCCCGTGCATCTTCGGCTTGACGATGTACAGGCTGCCTTCGCGGGAGTTGCCGCGGCGCTTGAGATCGTGCAGGCCGATCAGGCTGGTGACCACGGCATCGAGGATGCCTTCGGGGATTTCCCGGCCATCGCGGTCATGGATGGCCGGGTTGGTCATCAGGTGGCCGACGTTGCGGATGAACAGCAGCGAGCGGCCCGGCAGCGTCAGGGGGTGGCCGTTTGCACCCTGGTACTGGCGGTCGGCGGCCAGGGTGCGGCTGAAGGTCTTGCCGCCTTTGCTGACCTGCTCGCTGAGATCGCCCTTCATCAGGCCCAGCCAGTTGCGGTAGACGTTGACCTTGTCGTCGGCATCCACGGCAGCTACCGAGTCTTCGCAGTCGATGATGGTGGTCAGCGCGGCTTCCAGGGCGATGTCCTTGACCCCGGCCAGGTCCTGTTGGCCGATTGCACTGGTCGGGTCGATTCGGATTTCGAAATGCAGCCGGTGGTGCTGCAACAGGATCGCCGTGGGTGTGCTCGGCTCACCCTGGTGGCCATGAAGTTGTGCTGGATTCTGCAACCCGACCTGGCGGCCGTCGGCCAACGTCACGTGCAGCGTACCCTGGTTGATCGCATAGGCCTTGGCGTCGCTGTGTGACGCACCGTCGAGTGGGGCGCTAGCGTCGAGGAACTGCCGGCCATAGGCAATCACCTTGGCGCCGCGTACCGGGTTGTAGCCCTGGCCGCGTTCGGCGCCAGCGGTTTCGGCAATGGCATCGGTGCCGTACAGCGCATCGTAGAGGGAACCCCAGCGGGCGTTGGCGGCGTTGAGGGCGTAGCGGGCATTGCTCAGCGGCACGACCAGCTGCGGGCCGGCTTGCACGGCGATTTCGCGGTCGACCTTGGCGGTGTTGATCTGCACGTGTTCGGGGGCGTCGACCAGGTAGCCGATGCCCTGCAGGAAGTGCTGGTAGGCGGCCATGTCGTGGATCGGGCCGGGGTGCTGGCGGTGCCAGTTGTCCAGCTCGGTTTGCAGGCGCTGGCGTTCGGCGAGCAGGGCGCGGTTTTGCGGGGCGAGGTCGTGGACCAGGTTGCTGAAACCTTGCCAGAAGGCGTTGGCTTCGATGCCGGTACCGGGGAGGACTTCGTCTTCGATGAAGCGCTGGAGGGTGGGGGCGATCTGGAGTTGGTGGTTTGGCATTGTCTGTCCGCTCGATTGTCTTTCTTCGGGAAATCAGTTGCCTGTGCGGGCCTCTTCGCGGGCTTGCCCGCTCCCACAGTTACTGCGTGGGTTCGGGACCTGTGGGAGCGGGCAAGCCCGCGAAGAGGCCGCTACAGGACTCAGAGGGCAGCCGCCCCAGCCTTGGCCACCTGGGCATCCTGTTCGGACTTGACCCCGGACACGCCAATGGCACCCACCACCTGGCCATCCACTCGCAATGGCACGCCACCTTCCAGGCTGGTCAGCAGCGGTGCGGTGACGAATGCGGTACGGCCACCGTTGACCATTTCCTCGTAATCCCGTGTTTCCTTGCGCCCCAGCGCGGAAGTCCGGGCTTTTTCCACGGCAATGTAGGCACTGGCCGGCGCACAACCATCCATGCGCTCCAGGGCCAGGGGGTGGCCACCGTCGTCGACCACGGCGATGGTCACGTTCCAGTGTTGAGCCAGGGCTTCCTGGCGGGCGGCGGTCAGCACACGGGCGACTTCGGCCTGGCCGATAACGAACTTGCTATGCATGAGGGGTCTCCGGGTTCAAGGCTGCTTCGACGATTTCGATCCAGTGCCGTACTGGCGTGCGCCCGGCCCCATCGAGGTGGGCCTGGCAGCCGATGTTGGCGGTGGCGATGACTTGCGGTTTGCCGCTTTCCAGTGCGTTGAGGCGGTTGTCACGCAGTTGCAGCGACAGCGCCGGCTGGGTCAGCGAATAGGTGCCAGCCGAGCCGCAGCACAGGTGGCCGTCCGGCACCGGGGTCAGGGTAAAGCCCAGGCGCGTCAGCAGCGCCTCTACCGCGCCCCCCAGTTTCAGGGCGTGTTGCAGCGTACAGGGGCAATGGAAGGCCAGGCGTTGTTCGGCGCACAGGCCCAGTTGCTCGACCGGCTCATCGCGCAATACTTCTACCAGATCGCGGGAGAGGGCGCTGACCCTTGCTGCTTTGGCTGCGTAGCGCGGGTCGTGCTCCAGCAGGTGGCCGTAGTCGCGCACGAACGCGCCGCAGCCGCTGGCGGTTTGCACGATGGCCTCGGCGCCTGCTTCGATGGCTGGCCACCAGGCGTCGATATTGCGTCGTGCACGTTGCAGGCCTTGCTCCTGGGCATTGAGGTGGTAGTCCACCGCGCCACAGCAGCCGGCTTGGTGGATGGGTTCGATGCTGATGCCCAAGCGGTCCAGCAGGCGTGCGGCGGCGGCATTGGTATTGGGCGACAGTGCCGGCTGCACGCAGCCTTCCAGCATCAGCACCCGGCGTACATGGCGCGGTGTCGGGCGCTGGCCGGGTGGGGTTATCCGCGCCGGCAGCTTGCGCTTGAGCGTGGCCGGCAACAGCGGGCGCAGGGCTTGGCCGCCGCGGGTCAGGGCCTTGAACAGTGCCGGGCGCGGCACCACCGCGCGCAGGCCCTGGCGCAGCAGGCGCTGGCCAAGCGGGCGCGGTACCTGCTGTTCGACCACGGCGCGGCCGATGTCCAGCAGGTCGTGGTACCTGACCCCGGATGGGCAGGTGGTTTCGCAGTTGCGGCAGGTCAGGCAGCGGTCCAGGTGCAGTTGGGTGCTGGCGGTTACCGGCTCGCCTTCGAGCATCTGCTTGATCAGGTAGATACGCCCGCGCGGGCCGTCCAGTTCATCGCCCAGCAGCTGGTAGGTGGGGCACGTGGCGGTGCAGAAACCACAGTGCACGCAGGACCGCAGGATGCTTTCGGCTTCGTCGGCGCGGGCCAGCTGGCGGGATGTTTCGCTCAGGTTGGTTTGCATGGTCTGGCCTCACAGGTCCGGGTACAGGCGGCCAGGGTTGAATACCGCCTGGGGGTCGAGCTGCTGCTTGAGGGCGCGGTGGTAACGCATCAATGCGGCGGGCAGGGGCGCGCTGCTGGCTGCACCGGGGGCGTAGCAGGTGGCGTGGCCACCCACCTTGGCGACGTGGTCGCGAATCGCCTGCACCGGTGCGCTGGATTTCAGCCAGCGCTGGGCGCCCCCCCAGTCGATCAGTTGCCGGCCGGGCAGGTGCAGCTCGCCGGTGGCGTTGGGCAGTGACAAGCGCCAGAGCGGCGCAGGGTCGTTGAAGAACGCCAAGCGCTGTTCGCGCAGGTCGCTCCAGAAACCGCTGTCGAGGGTATCGCCGCCCAGGCGCTGGCGTGCCGACTGCACCGAGCCTTCACCGCCTTCCAGGCGCAGGTACAGCGCGTCGCCGTCATGGCAGGCGGCGCTGATCGGCAGTGGCTGCTGCCCCCACTCGGCCAGCGCTTCCAATGCCTGGTGGCAGCCCATCGGCAGGCGCAGGCTCAGGCATTCGCGCGGCCGAGGCAGCACTTTCAGGGACACCTCCGTCAACAACCCCAGGCAACCAAAGCTGCCCGCCATCAGCCGAGATACATCGTAACCGGCCACGTTCTTCATCACCTCGCCACCAAAGCGCAGCAGTTTGCCGTGACCGGTGATCACCCGTGTGCCGAGCACGTAGTCACGTACCGACCCGGCCCACGGCCGCCTGGGGCCGGACAGGCCCGTCGCGACCATGCCGCCCAAGGTGGCCTCGGGGCCCAGGTGTGGGGGTTCGCAGGGCAGCATCTGGCCAGCCTCGTGCAGGGCTGCTTCTATGTCGCGCAGCGGTGTGCCTGCCCGGGCGGTGAGCACCAGTTCCGTCGGGTCGTAGCTGACGATGCCACGGTGGCTGCGGGTGTCGAGTACTTCGCCGGCCACCGGGTTGCCGAGCATGGCCTTACTGTTGCTGCCCTGGATACGCAGTGGCGTGCCCAGGTTCAAGGCCTGGTTGACCTGCTCCAGCAGGGCCTGGCTGATGTCGCGGTTCATGCTCATCAGAAGCGCTCCAGGTCGGGGAACGGCAGTTGGCCGTGGTGCACGTGCATGGCGCCGAACTCGGCGCAGCGGTGCAAGGTGGGAATGTTCTTGCCGGGGTTGAGCAGGCCCTGGGGGTCGAAGGCGGCCTTGACCGCGTGGAACAAGGTGATTTCATCGCTGTTGAACTGCGCGCACATCTGGTTGATTTTTTCGCGGCCTACGCCGTGCTCGCCGGTGATGCTGCCGCCCACCGCCACGCACAGTTCGAGGATCTTGCCGCCGATGGCTTCGGCCCGCTCCAGCTCGCCGGGCAGGTTGGCATCGAACAGGATCAGCGGGTGCATGTTGCCGTCGCCGGCGTGGAACACGTTGGCCACGCGCAGGCCGTATTCGCTGGACAGGTCACTGATGCCCTTGAGCACCCGCGGCAGTTCACGGCGGGGGATGGTGCCGTCCATGCAGTAGTAGTCCGGGGAAATGCGCCCCACCGCCGGGAAGGCGTTCTTGCGCCCGGCCCAGAAGCGCACGCGCTCGGCCTCGTCGCAGGCCAGCCGCACCTCGCGCGCGCCGGCTTGGGTCAGCACGGCGGCCACCCGTTCGCAGTCGTCGTGCACATCGGCCTCCACGCCATCCAGTTCGCACAACAGGATGGCCGCCGCGTCCACTGGGTAGCCGGCGTGGATGAAGTCTTCGGCAGCGCGGATGGCCAGGTTGTCCATCATTTCCAGGCCGCCTGGGATGATGCCGGCGGCGATGATTTCGGCCACCGCCCGGCCAGCGTCCTCGACACTGTCGAAGCTGGCCAGCAGCACCCTTGCCACCTGAGGCTTGGGCAGCAGTTTAACGGTGACTTCGGTGACGATGCCGAGCATGCCTTCAGAACCAGTGAACAGCGCCAGCAAGTCGAAGCCGGGGCTGTCCAGGGCATCGCTGCCCAAGGTCAGGTGTTCCCCTTCGACCGTGAGAATGTCCACCTTGAGCAGGTTGTGCACGGTCAGGCCGTACTTCAGGCAGTGCACGCCACCTGCGTTCTCGGCGACGTTGCCACCGATGGAGCAGGCAATTTGCGAGGAGGGGTCTGGTGCGTAGTACATACCATGGGGTGCGGCGGCCTGGGAGATGGCCAGGTTACGTACGCCGGGCTGCACACGGGCGTAGCGGCCCTGCGGGTTGACCTCCAGGATACGGTTGAAGCGTGCCATCACCAGCAGGATACCCTTGGCCAGCGGCAGGGCACCGCCCGACAGGCCGGTACCGGCGCCACGCGCGACCACCGGTACACCGCGCTGGTGGCACAGCTTGAGCAGCGTCTGCACCTGCTCCAGGCGCTCGGGCAGTACTACCAGCAGCGGTACCGTGCGATAGGCCGACAGGCCATCGCATTCGTAAGGTTTGAGGTCTTCTTCGCGGTGCAGGATATCGAGGTCCGGCAGGGCACTTCGCAGTGCCTGCAGCAGCTCTGCCTGGTCCACGGCGGGCAGCGCGCCATCGACGCGTTCGTCGTACAGGATATTCATCGGCTCACTCGGCAACGGTTTTTGTTGTTGTTGGCAAAGCGGTCACCGTTGCAGCCTGCGCGTGCCAGCAGCAGTGGTCGAGCATGGCAGGCACTGGTCCTACCAGTTTTTCTTCCGGGTACTGGTGATTGATGGGTTTACCCGGCTAGATTGGGGCAGGTGGTCTAACTGGTCCTACCAGCAGGAGGGTGCGCAGTGGTTACTGATGGCAAGGCCAAGGTCGCCGACCAGGTGGCCGAGCGGGTGGAGCGGCTGATCGTCGATGGCGTGCTGAAGGTGGGCCAGGCCCTGCCTTCGGAGCGGCGGTTGGTAGATAAGCTGGGTTGTTCACGCTCGGCCCTGCGCGAAGGGCTACGCATTTTGCGTGGGCGCGGCATCATCGACACCGAGCAGGGGCGAGGCTCGTTCGTTGCCGACCTGACGGGGCAGGCGGGTACCACACCGTTGATGCACCTGTTCAGCTCGCAGCCACGCACGCTGTTCGACCTGCTGGAGGTGCGGGCGTTGCTGGAGGCCGAGTCGGCGCGGCTGGCGGCGTTACGCGCCACCGAGGTCGACCGCTTGCTGATTCGCCGGCGTTATGAAGAAATGCTGGCGGCCCACGAGGCGGCAGAGGCGCTGGACGCCCGTGAGCACGCCCGCCGTGACCATGCCTTCCACCGGGCGATCAGCGAGGCGTCGCACAACCCGGTGCTGGTACATACCCTGCAATCGCTCAGTGACCTGACCTTGAGCACCGTGTTTGCATCGGTCAACAACCTGTATTGCCGCCCTGCGCAGAAACGGCAGATTGATCGGCAGCATGCGCGGCTGTATCACGCGGTGATGGAGCAACTGCCGGAGCAGGCGCAGCGGGCGGCGCGTGAGCATATCAACGGGATACGCGACAGTTTGCGGGAGATCGAACAGGAAGAGCAGCGCCTGGTCAGGGCGACCATGCGCATGGATGGCTGGGGGTGAAGTCGCCTGTGCCGGCCTCTTCGCGGGTAAACCCGCTCCCACAGGAAACGCACTAGATCTGAAGGCTGTGCAGTCCCTGTGGGAGCGGGTTTACCCGCGAAGAGGCCGGTACTGGCTGACTTCAATGATCGGCTATACGGTCATCCTGGGAAAGAATAGCCCTGGCCAGCTCTTCATCATTGGCCTGCAGCCCCGGATGATCCTTGCGGGCCTGTTCCAGCGCCGACTCTACATAGGCGCCACGGATCGCACCGCCGCTGGCGACGAAAGCCGAAAGCTCGTCACGGGCCGGGATGATCCGTTTGTCGTCCTTGAAGGTCGAATACAGCGAAGCGGAAACACCGGCCGAGGTGGCGACGTCGCCCGCATCGACGCGGGCCAGGGCAGCACCGGCAGGCAGCAGGAGCAGCAGCGCAGGGGCGAGGAGTAGGTGGCGCATGACGTGTTCTCCAGTAGCGTGAAGCACAGGGAAATAAACCACTCAGTGCTTAAGAGAGCCGAGCAGTGCAGGTAGTTCCCTTTGCGGGCTGGAGATTGTCGGGGCCGCCATGCGGCCCAATCGCGACGCAAGGCCGCTCCCACATGGATCGGCATACGCAGGACCTTGTGTGGGAGCGGCCTTGTGTCGCGATTGGGCTGCGCAGCAGCCCCCCGGCCCGTTCAGGCCAACTGGTAGGTGGTCTTCACCCGGGTGAAGAACTGCCGTGCATGCGTCCCCTGCTCACGCGAACCCAGGCTCGATGCCCCGTTCCCCCCGAACGGCACGTGATAATCCACCCCGGCAGTCGGCAAGTTGACCATCACCATCCCCGCCGAGCTGTTGCGCTTGAAATGTTCGGCATGACGCAGCGAGGTGGTGACGATACCGGCCGACAGGCCAAACGCCGTGTCCTCGGCGGCAGCGAACGCTTCGTCATGGTCACGCACTTTGAGTACGCTCAGCACCGGCCCGAAAATTTCTTCGCGGTAGATGCGCATGTCCGGCGTCACCTCGGTAAACAGCGCCGGAGTGAAAAAGTACGCCCCTGCCAGGTTGTCGATCCGCTCGCCGCCACACACCAGTTTCGCGCCCTGTTCAAGGCCGGCGGCCACGTACGCCAGGTTCTGCTCCAGCTGCCGGCTGTCGACCACCGGGCCGATGTCGGTGCTGGCCTGTAGCGCATCGCCTACCTCCAGTGCGCGGGTGCGTTCGGCCAGGCGTGCGACGAAGGCATCATGAATGCCTTCGGTCACGATCACCCGCGAGCTGGCGGTGCAACGTTGGCCGGTGCTGTAGAACGAACCGTTCAGCGCCACCTCCACTGCCTGTTCCAGGTCGGCATCGTCCAGCACGATCAGCGGGTTCTTGCCGCCCATCTCCAGCTGCACTTTCTTCATACCTTCGGCGGCCAGCCGGGCAATTTGCCGGCCGGTATGCTCAGAGCCGGTAAAGCTGATGCCATCGACCAACGGCGAACGGATGATGGTATCGCCGACGCTGCGGCCCGGGCCGATCAGCATGTTGAACACACCTGCCGGCAAACCGGCGCGGGAGATGATGTCGGCCAGCGCCCAGGCCGAGGATGGCACCAGTTCGGCCGGTTTGAACACCACACAGTTGCCAAAACACAGCGCCGGGGCGATCTTCCACGCCGGGATGGCGATGGGGAAGTTCCACGGAGCGATGATGCCGACCACGCCCAGTGGTTGGGTGAACACATCGATCCCCACGTCCTGGCGCACTGACTGGTACTTCTCGCCTTCGGCACGCAGCGCTTCCTGGGCGTAGAACTTGAACGAGCGCCCGGCACGCTCCACTTCGCCCAGGGCTTCGCGCAGCACCTTGCCTTCTTCGCGGGCAAGCAGGGTTGCCAGTTGTTCGCGGCGGGCGAGGATTTCCGTACCGATGAAATCCAGCGCGTCGGCACGCTGCTGCGGGTTGCTGCGCGCCCACGCCGGTTGCGCGCGGCGGGCAGCGGTGATGGCCCGCTCGGTCAGCAACTGATCCGCGCGTTCGAAGCGCTCTATCACTTCACCCGGGTTGGACGGGTTGCGGTTTTCCAGGACGTCGGCGCTGCTGCCGAGCGGGACGAAGGCGCCATCGACGTAGCTGCTTTTGGTGGCAAGGGTCATGCGGTGCGAATCCTTTTTTCAGAAACCTGGCGGGCGACGAAGTCGCTGATGTTGTCCACGGCGCTGTCCATCAGTTGCTGCATGGCGTCTTCGCTGCTCCAGGCGATGTGCGGGTTGAGCAGGAAGTCGTCGCGGTCGATCAGGTCGAACAACGGGTTGCTGGGGTGCAGCGGCTCCACTTCCACTACATCCAGCGCCACACCGCCCAGGCGCCCCTGTTGCAGCGCCTGAATCAGCGCCGCTTCGTTTACCACGCCGCCGCGGCCGGTGTTGACCACGATGGCATCGGGCTTCATCAATGCCAGTTGCCCCGCATCAATGAGGTTGTGGGTTTCTGGCGTGAGCGGGCAATTGATCGACAGCACGTCGCAGCTTTTCAGCAGCTCCGCCAGCGGCCGGCAATCGGCGCCCTGGCGCTTGCCGCCGCGGTCTTCGAACAGCACCTGCATGCCGAATGCCCGCGCCAGGTGTGCCAGGCGCAGGGCAATCGGGCCGCTGCCGATGATTGCCAACTGCTTGTCGCGCACATCGCGGATGCGGTGGTTGAAGTAGATGTTCTGGTACGGCTTGTCGCCGGCATGCACCTGGCGCATCAGGCGGGTGAACGCGGCCGGGCGGCGGAACAGCTCAAGGATCATCGCCAGGCTGTGCTCGGCCACGGTGTTGGCGGCATAGCCCGGTACGCTCGACACTTCGATGCCGTGGGCTTCGCAGTAGTCGACATCGACGATGTCGCGGCCGGTCAGGGCCAGCGAGATCATCTTCAGCCTGGGCAACTGGCGCAAGTGCTCTTCGCGCAGCGGCACGCTGCAGGTCAGCGCCACGGTCGCGTCTTTGAGGTGCTCCGACACCTGGTCGGGGTGGGTGTAGGCGTACTGCTGCCAGCTGTGATCGCAGTCGGGGCGCTTGAGGCGGGTGGAAGGCGCCAGGCCTTCGTCGTCAAGGAAGACGATATGTTCGCTCACGGTCTTGTCCTTATTTTTTCTGCGCGGGCACGTAACCGGCGGGCGCCATGCCCACAAGCTGGCGGGTGATGAAGCCGGCGTCCTGGTCGTGGTCTTCCAGCGACTCCTTGCGCACCAGCGCATCGCGTACCAGGTGCGCACCAATGAAGCGCAACGGCTCTGGCGGCAGCAGCTTCATCTTCTGGTTGACCAGGCCACAGTTGGCCCACTCGTCGTTGGCATGGGTGGCCAACGACTTGATGATGCGGCTGGCAAACACAGTGGTGGCCACGCCGTTGCCGGAAAAACCGATGCCGTAGCTGACGGTCTGGTGATGGTCGAGGTAGCCGAAGTTGGGCAGGCCCTTCATGGCCCGGTCAATCGGCCCGGTCCAACTGCTGACCACCGGTACATCCTGCAACTGCGGGTACAGGCGGCGCAGTTCGGCAGCGACCTTGTCGGCGGCCGGCGAGGGTTTTTCATACAGGTCGCCAATGCGCCCGGCATAGGCGAACTGGCCCAGCGGCTTGCCGAACACCACGCGCCCGTCAGGGGTGTTGCGCCAGTAGTTGAGCACGGTGCGCGAGTCGGTCATGCATTCGCCGCCGCTGAAACCGATGGCGTCGAGCTTGGCCTTGACCGGCGCGGTGGCGACCATGTCGCTGGACATGATCGCGATCATCCGGCGCAGCTCGGGGAATTGCGCGCCCCAGGCGTTGAGCGCCAGCACCACGTGGTTGGCTTTTACATGGCCTTTGGCGGTGTGCACCACAGGGTGCTTGCCACGCTGCAGGTGAGTGAACGGCGATTTCTCAAATATCTGCACGCCCAGTTTCAGTGCCACGCGGCGCAGGCCGCGGGCCAGCATGGCGGGCTGCACAGTGGCCGCGTTGGGGTCGAAGATGCCACCCAGCACCAGTGGCGAGCCGACGCGCCCGCGAATGGTCTGGCGGTCCAGTTCCTGGAACGGGTTTACGTCGAGTTTCTGCAGGCCGTCGGTGAGCACGCGCCAGGAGTTCATCTGCCGCTGGTTGGTGGCCGTCCACAGCCAGCCGTCCTTGCGGTACTGGGCGTCGATGCCGTGCTCCTGGCAGAAGCTGCCGATCTCGTCGATGGCCGACTCGGCGGCTTCGCAGATGCGCCGCGCTTCGACATCACCGCAGATGTTGCGCACCGACAGGTACTTGCCCCACCAGTTGGTGGCCACGCCACCGTTGCGCCCGCTGGCACCCGAGCCGCAGCGGTCGCGCTCAACGATGACGATGGTTTTTTCCGGGTGCGCCTGTTTCAGGCGGATAGCTGACCACAGGCCAAGGAAGCCACCGCCGACGATGCACACGTCGGCTTGAATCGAGTCCTGCAGGGCAGGGGCCAGGTCGTTGTCCAGGTCAAGCGCCTGGGCATACCAGAATCCACGGTACATGAGGGGTGCCTCTGAGCATGTTTGTCTTGTGCCTGCATGATGCTCAGCCGGGCGAGTGCGCTGATATTACAGCCATGACAATTGATAGAACGGCGCCGCCTTTTGTCACGCATTTCCTATTTGTGGGGATGCATATGATATGACGGACGCAGGGCGCGCTTTAGAATGGCGCCATTAAGGATGTCACGAGGCCAGCGTTCATGTTTGCCGAACAACAAGAAGAACCGGTAAAAGCCCCCGTCATCACTGCGCAGGTCAAGCCAGAACTGCGGGTAGGCTTCGTGCTGATGAACCACTTCACCCTGGTGCCGGTGGCGGGCTTGGTGGACTCGCTGCGCTTTGCTGCGGACAAGTCATTCCGCAGCCAGCAGGTGTTCTGCCAGTGGGACTGGATGACGCTGGACGACCGGCCGATCACCGCCAGTTGCGGCATGCCCATTTCGCCGACCAAGCCGCTTAACCTGTTTGCCCAGTATGACTATGTGGTGCTGGCCGGTGGCCTGCTGGACGAAACTCGCAACCCGCCGGCCTGGCTGCTGGATGCGCTGCGTGAGGTGCATGCGGCGAATATCCCGATAATTGCCTTGTGCTCGGGGTCGTTCGTGCTTGGCAAAGCCGGGCTGCTCGATGGTCGGCGCTGTGCGCTGCATTTCACCTTGCGTGACGAGTTCAAGGAGCGTTTTCCACTGGCCACGGCGGTGATCGACAAGAGCTACGTGGACGACCGCGGCATCATCACCTGCCCGGGCGGCACGGCCATTGACCTGGCGGCCAACCTGATCCGCCGGCATTGCGGCGCAGTGCGGGCGCAGAAGGGGCTGGAATACCTGCTGGTGGATGAGCGCGCCGAAGAGCAGGACAAGACGGCCAGCGAATGCGTGTACCAGAACGACCGCGTGCAGCGGGCGATCAGCTTCATGCGCGCCAACCTGGATGCCTCGATGACGCTCAAGGCCGTGGCTGAAGCGGTGGGCACCCACCCCCGGCAGTTGCACCGTGAATTTGTGGCTAATACCCAGGAGCCGCCGGCCAACTACTGGCGCAAGTTGCGCCTGGACCATGCCCGGCGGTTGCTGGTGAACACCAGCCAGAACATCACCACCATTGCGTTGGCGTGCGGGTTTTCCGATGCGTCGCACTTTATCTTGTGGTTTCGCAAGCAGTACGGTGAGACGCCGTACAGCTTCCGCAAGCGCAGGCATGAAGTGGAGCGGTTTGACTGGCATGGCGACAAGGCGGGGTTGGACCCGGAGCCCTAACAAGCTATCGCGGTCGGGTGTAGGAGCGGCCTTGCGTCGCGAAAGGGCTGCAGAGCAGCCCCAGGATCGCACATTCAGCACAGATTGCCGCGGCCGCTTTGCGGCCCATCGCGACACAAGGCCGCTCCTACAGGGACCGCGTGGGTGTCAGAGCTGGCCGATGACCTGCATCCCCATCCGGCTGGTCCGTTTGCCGGGGCTGATACGTTCGATCATCTATTTGTTCCTTAGAACAGCACGTAAGTCTTGCGCAGGGTTTCGCGAATGTCCCAGACACCCTCGCAGTTCTCCGGAAACAGCACTGCGTCGCCGGCGCGCAGCTCTACCGGCTCGCCACCGTCGGGGGTGAAGGTGCACCAGCCGCTGACAATGTGGCTGAACTCACGGTTTTTCAGGTGCCGGCGGAACACACCCGGGCTGCTTTCCCATACGCCGATGCTGGCGCCGACGGCTTCGTCGGTCTGGTCCTGGGCGGTGGCTGCCTGGGCGACGGGTTCACCGATCGGCAGGCGGGCCGGGGCAGGGGCACCCAGCGACGCGAGGGGGGCATTGCGCACGACAGTCAGTACTTGGTTCACGAAAAGGCTCCTTCAGGCTTTACGAACAGCGGGTTTGGTAGCGGTAGAGGTGCGGGTGGGGTTACCAAGCGCCGCGGCTTGCTGTAGGTCGAGCTTGCTGGTCTCGGGGGCGAGCCACCAGGAAATCAGGGCGCCGAACAGCGAGATCAGGGCGGCAGCGAACATGGTGTTGGCAATGCCGTAGGAGGCCAGGGATATCGGCACCAGGTACGTGCCCACGGCCGCGCCGATGCGTGACAACGAAGTGGCCAGGCCCACCGCCGACGCACGGATTTCGGTCGGGAACAACTCGTTGGGGTAGACATATTCAAGCACCTGGGCGCCGCCGATCAGTACGGCATAGGCGCCGAACAGCACCAGTACGGTCGTTGGCGAGGCATCCGGGAACACCCCAAGCAGCACCAGCGACATGCCCGACCAGAGGAAACTGTGGATCAGCATGTTTCGCCGTCCCAGGCGGTTGATCAGCTTGGTGGCCAGCAGGCAGCCCAGGGTGAACAGCAAGGTGATGGCGATGGAGCCAAAGGCCGCCCAGTCGCCTGTCAGTTGCAGTGCCTGCAGCACTTTGGGGGCGAACGAGTAGATGGCGAACAGTGGCACGATCGCGCAGGTCCAGAACAGGGTGACAAAGGCCATGCGCTTGCCGTAACCGGAGTGGAACAGCGACCACACCGACACCGGCTTATCGGTGGTCTGCTCCGGAAGGTCGGCAATGGAGTAGTCTGGCCCATAGACTTTCTTGATCACGGCGTCGGCTTCGGCGGTTCGGCCTTTGCTTAGCAGCCAGCGTGGCGATTCCGGTGTGCCACTGCGGGCAATCAGGAACAGCGCACCCGGTATCAGGGCGCTGGCCAATACATAGCGCCAACCGTCTTCACCGCCCACACGCAGCAGCAGTTCGCCGACCATGTAGGCCACGGCGGCACCGGCAAACCACATCAGCACCATGGCCGCCAGCAACGGCCCACGTTGCTTGCGTGGCAGGAACTCGGCCAGCAACGACGTGGCGATCGGGTAGTCGGCACCGACCGCGATACCGATCAGCAACCGCCAGGCGAACAGGGCCCAGGCCGACTCGACCCAGAACTGCGCCACTGAAAAACCGACGATGGCGACCAGGTCGCTCAGGTACAGGACCTTGCGCCCGTACTTGTCGGTGAACCAGCCACCGAGAAAACCACCCAGGAACACACCAATCAATGCTGACGCGGCGATCAGCCCTTCCCACAGGGCCGACAGCTGCAAGGCATTGGTAATTTGCAGCATGGCGACGCCGATGATGCTCAGTACGTAGCCATCGAGAAAAGGCCCGCCAGCGGAATAGACCGTCAGTTTGCGGTGGAACCCGTTGAGCGGCGCATCTTCTACGGAGCGTTTGGAAACGGACATACGGCTTACCTCTTGTTGTTATGTGGTGCACTAACGTGGCGGCACTATGGCACCGGCTGGCGCGGGCGCCCTATAACGGCTCGGACGAGTCATGGGATGGGATGACTGTGGGTGGTGCGGACGGTGGAGCTGCTGCGCAGATACGGCTGAGGCGCTGAGAAGGACACGGCGCGGGTGTAGCGGCAGGCGGGGCCGGCGATGCTGTCGTCGGCCCTGTGACGCTCAGTGCCCGGCCAGCCCTGACCGCGTCAACAACCCGTCCAGCACCACCTCGCATGCCGCCCCCCAGGTGGCGCTTACCGGCTGATGCATCAGCACCGCCAGGCCATCGGCTGTAAAGGTGCCCGGGGTGGCAATGGCTTGGCCCAAGGCCTTGAGCGTGTACGCTGGCTGCTGCCCGGCACTGGCCACGCAGTCTTGCAGGTTGCCCAGCACCAGCGCACGCGCTTCGGCTGCGGGCAGGCCTTTGTCCATCAGCCACTGCTGCAGGTCGTGCAGCAGGAAGTAGAACCAGCCATTCATGCACGCCGCCACGGTGGCCAGTTCGAATTCTGGCTCGCCGTGCAGCACCACCAGTTTGCCCAGTGGCCCCAGGTACTGGGTGGTGAGCGCATCGGGTGGGCAAACCACTACCGTGGACTGGTTGTACTGCGCCGCATACGACAGCATCGCACGCACACAGAGGGCGCCAGGGAACGCAGTGGACAGCTGTGCAAGGTTGACCCCGGCGGCGAGCGAAACCAGGCGCTGGCCGGGGCGCAGGTGTAGCTCATCTGCCAGTTCGGCGAGCGAATGCGGGCGCACGCCAAGGATCACCAGATCTGCCTGGTCGACCACTGCCTGGTTGCTCGGCAACACCTGGCAGCCATGCTCCTGGGCCAGGAGGGCTGCCCGTTGCGCATTGCGGGGTGACAGCAGGATGGGGCCCTCGAAACCGCTGCGACGCAGGCCGATGACCACTTTTTCGGTGAGTTCGCCCACCCCGAGAATGCCAAGGCTATGCATGGTGCCTCCTTGTCAGCTTTCCAGGCCGGCACGGCGCTGGCCCCAGTGCAGGTTGAGGTTGACGCCCGCGCTCAGCAGCGGCTCCGGCGGGTTGCGGTTGGGGCCTGCGGAGCCCAGCAGGAAGTCGATCAGCTCGTCGCGCTCGCCGCTCAGCCAGTCAGCCAGCAGGCTGCCGGTAGCGGTGCCACGGGTGATGCCAAGGCCGTTGCAGCACAGCGCCGCATGCACGTTGGGTGCGAGGGTACCGAAGTGCGACAGGTGGTTGCGCGACAGGCACATCGAGCCACCCCAGGTGTATTCGAACGCCATGCCCGACAGCATCGGGAAGCGCCGCTCGAACGAATCGCGATGCTGGCGCCCGGCACGGGCGATGTGGCGTGGGTTGGCGCGGCCGTCGGCATTGAAGCTGAAGCTGTTGCGCACCAGCAGGCGCTGGTCCGGGGTGCGCCGCAGGGTGCTGCCGAACGGGTCTGCCGGGATGATGCCCCAGGTGTTCTTGCCGCCCAGGCGGGCTTGTTCGTCCTCGGTCAGCGGGCGGGTCATGCTGGCGTAAGTGAAGATCGGCAGCAGGCGGCCAGGCAGGAAGCCGAAGTACGAGGCGAAGGCATTGTTGGTCAGCAACAGCTGGTCGGCGACGACCTGGCCATTGGCGTGCTTGAGGGTGATGCGCCGGTCCTGCTCGATGTGGGTGATGGTGGTGCGTTCATGCAGGGTCACGTTGCCCGGCAGGCTGTCGGCCAGACCTTTGGCCAGGGCCGCCGGTTGCAGCAACTGGGTGCCCGGGGTGTACAGCGCCTTGCGGTAGAAGGTGGTGCCGAAGTGCTCGGGCAGGTCGCGGGCATCGATCATCTGGTAAGGCTGGCCGAGTTTTTCCAGGCCGCTGCGGTAGGCTTCGAGCACCGCCAGGCCTTTGTCTTCGACGGCCGCCTGGTACTTGCCGTCCGGGCGGATCTGGCAGTCGATGCCGTGCTGGTTGATCAATTCGCGCAAGATCGCCTGCGCGCGCAGGTTGAGTTTGAGGTTCATCCGCGCCGTGGGCAGGTCGCCGATGTAGTCGGCGGCGCCAATGTCGTGGGGCAGGTCGATGGCAAACCCGGAGTTGCGCCCCGAGGCGCCGAAGCCGACTTCCTGGGCGTCGACCAGGATCACTTCGTCGTCAGGGTGATGCAAGGCCAGTTGCCGCGCGGCGGCCAGGCCGGTGAAGCCCGCGCCAAGCACCACCCAGCGCGCCTCGCTCCGCCCCTGGTGCGCGGCGCGTGGCTGGCGCGGCGGGCTGAGGTGGAACCAGCCGCAACCGTTGTCGTCCGCGGGGGTAGAGGTGTTTCTGTACATGGTTTTTATCCGTGTTGTTTTCTCCACTATGGCATTGGCGGTTGGGCGGGGACTATGACGGGAGGGACGGGGAATGGGATGTTTTGGCTGAGGGCATTGACCGTTTCGGGTCGGGCGTGATTTGCTCGGGCTACAGATCATTCAAAGGAAATTGAAGGTCCCACCATGCCCGACTACAAGCTGCATTGCTTCGCCGAATCCGGCAACGCCTACAAGGCTGCGCTGATGCTTGAACTCACGGGCCAGGACTGGCAGCCGGTGTTCGTCGACTTCTTTCATGGCCAGACCAGGGAACAAACCTGGCGTGACGAGGTGAACGAGCAGGGCGAGGTGCCGGTGCTGGAGCACGCCGGCAAGACCTTCACCCAGTCTGCGCTGATCCTGGAATACCTTGCCGAACAGACCGGCCAGTTCGGCCCGCGTGACGATGACGAAAAGCGCGAGATCTGGCGCTGGATGCTGTTCGACAACCACAAGTTCACCAGCTATTACGCCGCGTTGCGCTTCCTGTTCTGCCTGAAGAACACCGGCGAAACGGACGTGACCCGGTTCCTGCGGGAGCGTGCCACGGCGGCTTACCGCATTGTCGACGCGCACCTGGCGAAGACGCCGTTCATGGTCGGCGGCCGGCTGACCATCGCCGACCTGTCGTTGGCAGGGTACGTGTTCATGCCGGAGGACACTGGCATTGCGTTGGCAGACTTCACCCATATAGAGGCGTGGAAGGCGCGAATCCAGGGGCTGCCAGGGTGGAAGCACCCTTATGAGCTGATGCCGCGCACGGCATCCTGACCCATTCGCGGGCACGCCCGCTCCCACAGTTACTGCATAAGCTTTAAGCTTGCGCTGTCCCTGTGGGAGCGGCTTTAGCCGCGAAAGGGCCAGCTCAGGCACTACAAGCCTCAGATCGACAACCGCACCACCCGGTTATCCAGCACCTGCTGCTCCTGCCCGCGCCGCTTGTTCACCACCAGCTCGCCAATCGCAATCAGCCGCGTGCGCGTGATGTTGCGTGACAACCCCAGCAACTGCGCGGTATGCACCTGGTTGTAATGGCAGAACCGATAGGCCGAGCGCAGCAGGGCGTTTTCCACTTTCTCGTACAGGTCGCCCGACTGCTCCTCGTACAAACGGCTGAACGCCCGCTGCAGCAAATCCTCCACCCCATTGCATGTCGGCTCCTCTTCTTGCCGCTCGATGCGCAGGTTGGACAAACGCAGGTCCTGTGTCTGTATCGTACCTTCGCCACAGGTCAGCAAGCTGTGGTGAATCACGTTTTCCAGCTCGCGGATATTGCCCGGCCAACTGTATTCCACCAGCTTGGCCTGGGCTTTGGGGCTCAGTTCCACCGGCCCGTAGCCCAGCCGGTCGCTGTAACTGCGGATGAAGTGCCGGGCCAGCGGCAGGATGTCACCCGGGCGGTCGCGCAACGGGTGCAACTGCAAGGTCACCACGTTCAGCCGGTAGTACAGGTCCTCACGGAAATGCCCGGCGTTGATGGCCTTTTCCAGCTGCACGTTGGTCGCGGCCAATACCCGAACGTTGATCGGGATGCTCTTGCGCGACCCGAGCCGCACCACCTCGCGCTCCTGCAGCACGCGCAGCAGCTTGACCTGGATCGGCAGCGGCAGGTCGCCGATCTCGTCGAGGAACAGCGTGCCGCCGTTAGCCTCCTCGAACCAGCCGGCCTTGGCCGACAGGGCGCCGGTGAAGGCACCTTTTTCATGGCCGAACAGTTCGGCTTCCACCAGCGATTCAGAGAACGCGCCGCAGTTGACCGCAACGAACGGCCCGTTGCGCCGGCCGCTGAGGTTGTGGATGTGCCGTGCGACCAGCTCCTTGCCCGTGCCGGTTTCGCCGATGATCAGGACGCTGGCCTCGCTGGGGGCGACCTGTTGCAAGTGGGCGAGCAGCGCCTGCGACCTGGGGTCTTCGAAGACCTGTGCGGTCGCCCTGATCGAGGTAGCCAGTGTCGGTGACGGGGGGAGGGTCAGCAGTTGCATGGGCAGTCCTCAGGAGTAGAAGGATGGGGCAGGGCGTTTGTCGTTGAGGGCCCACTCGCCGAGTTCGTGAATGCGGTAGTCCACCGGGTCGTGCAGGGTTTGCGTGCGCAGGTTGCGCCAGTGCCGGTCGAAGCGCAGCGAGGCATGGGTGGCACGGGCACCGGTGACTTCGAACAGGCGGTTGCAGATGTCCAGGCCGTGGCGGCTGGCGGCGACCTTGGCGGTGCCGATGGCCAGGGCCAGGTCGCCGCGCTCCTCGGCGGTGAGCGCGTGTTCCTTGGCCCAGGCGGCGTCCATTTGGCGCGCGGCCCTTTCGATCAGCAGGCGCACGCTTTCCAGGCCGACCCAGAACTCGCCGTAATGGCGCAGCACGTAAGGGTCTTCGGCACTGCTGGCGGCGCTGGAGCGGAACCACGGCCGGCTTTCTTTCAGCGTGTACTGGCGGGCTTCGTCGAAGGCGCCCTCGGCAATGCCGAGGAACAGGTTGGCGAAGTGCAGCTGGGCAATCAGCGGCCGCAGGGCAGCAAACGGCGTGCTCAGGGGGCCCGGGTCGAGCAGCAGTTCATTGTGCTCGACCCGCACCCGCTCGAACGTGGCGCTGCCACTGTCGGTCTGGCGCTGGCCGATGTTGTTCCAGTCGCGGTGCAGGCTGATGCCGGTGCGGCCGCTGGGAATGGCGGCGATCAGCAGTTTGCCGCCGGCACGTTCGTCCACCGCCGAGGCGATCAGCATTTCCGAGTCGCTGGCGCCGGAGCAGAAGCTTTTCTTGCCAGAAAACTCGCACCAGCCGTCGAAGTGCTTGACCACCGTGCGCGTGTCCAGCGGGTTCAGGGCATTACCCCAAAACCACTGTTTGCGGGCGGTCTGTTCAAACCACGGCTGCCACTGGTCCGGGCGTGAGAACAGGCGCACGGTCGCCAGCATCAGGTGGTGAAAGCCGAATACATGGGCAATGGAGCTGTCGACCCGGGCGAACTCGCGCACCACCGCGAAGGTGTCGTGCCAGTTGGCGCCCTGGCCGCCGAAGGCCTGCGGGATTACCAGCGACAGCAGGCCGCTGCCACGCAGGGCATCGCGCTCGGCTTTTGGCGTGCCGCCGCGCTCGTCGCGCTCGACGGCGGTCTGGGCAAACTGCCCGGCCAGTTCTCGGGCGATGGCCAGGGCCGGGCGCAGGGGGGCATTTACCGGTGCATTCATGGCCGCTCCTCAGGCGCTTTTACGCAATGCGTGGTGGGCGCCGAACAGCGGCACGGCTCGTTCGGCGGCCAGGCGGATACGGGCGGCGAGGGCATCGCTGGACACCTGGTAGTCGGCCAGTTCCGCCTGACTGGCGAACACGCCGATGGGCAGGGTCAGGGCCTGCAGGAAGCTGAACAGCGGACGCAGCTGGTGGTCGAGCACCAGTGCATGGCGTTCACTGCCACCGGTGGCGGCAAGCAGTACCGGGGTGTCGACCAGGGCGTCCTGGCCGATCAGGTCGAACAGGTGCTTGAAGTGGCCGGTGAAGCTGCCGCGGTACACGGGGGTGGTCACCACCAGCAGGTCGGCCTTTTCCACCAGGCGCAGCTGCTGTTCGACGGTCTCGGGCAGTTCGCTGCGCCACAGGGCACTGCCCAGCGGGCGGGCGATGTCGCCCAGTTCGATCAGGTGCGGCTTTATGTGCAGGTGCTCGCCCAGTTCGGCGAGGATCGCCTCGGTCAGGGCCAGGGTGCGCGAAGGGCGGGAAGTACCGCCGGACAGGGCTACGACGTTCAGTGGGGTGCTCATGGGCAGGTCTCCGGTTCTGGTTGAGCGGGACTTTGCTTGAGCAATCGTCGTGCCGAATTAGAAAAATACATATAAATCAACAAGTTAACAGCCTAAAAGAGCGTGCTGCTGTTGCCGGACGGGTGTTTCGTGTTGATCGGTTGTTGCGCTGCCAACAGTTGGCCAAGTGTTGGCGGCTGTGCAGTGGGGAAAGTTATAGAGGATTATTCTCTAGTAAAAAAAGAATAAGAATTTATATTGTTATTCCATTTTATTGTGGTACTGCTGTTTTGCCAGTACCGACGATGCCCTGCACGAAGGTCACCAGTTGCTCCCTGGCCGTCATTACCTTCCCCCATTGCGCCTGCCCGCACAGCAAGCCCATCACTGCATGGGCAATCGACCGCGCGCGCGGTGTCGTCAGGCCGCACTCGGCGGCGACGATGTCGCTGAGTAGCCCGATGTATTCAGCTTTCAACTGTTCAACTTGCAACAGTTGGTCCTCGTTCAGGTTCATGGCCTCCCGCATCAGCAACACCAGCTTGTCCGGGTTGGCCTGGCTGTAAGTCACAAAGGCCTGCACAAAACAGGGCAAACGTTCACTGGTCGCTCCGGCGCCTTTGAGGCATTGTCGGGTTTCGTACAGCAGGTCGGTCAGGCTCGACTCGATCAGCTCGAACAGCAGGCCCTGTTTGCTCTCGATATGGTGATACAGCGAGCCGGCGCGCAGGCCCAGGTGGCTGGCCAGGTCACGCAGGCCGATGGCTTGGTAGCCATGGCTGGCAAACAGCGCGGTAGCCGCGTCCAGCAAGCGGTCCCGGGCGTGTGGGGTGGGTACGGGCGAAAGGCTGGAAGCGGGCATGGCAGCACCTGTCGGCGAATTGATGTTTGACCAAATGTAAGACAACAGGCATCTTACGTAAAGACTCAATCGCGGAGGTGTTTTGTGGATAATCAAACGGTGGTGATCGTAGGTGGTGCCTCGGGTCTGGGCCTGGAAACAGCCCGACTGATGGTCAAGCGTGGGGCTGGCAAAATCGGCCTGATCGACCGCAACGAGCAATTGTTGGTACAAGCTGCAGAAGAGCTGCGCGGGCAGGGCGTGGAGGTGGCAATCGCAGTCGGTGACATTGCCCGCAAGGACACCGCCCACGCAGCCTTTGTCCAGATCGTCGAAGGTCTGGGGCGGGTGCATTGCCTGGTCAACAGCGCGGCCATCTACCCGCGCCAGGACATCTTCGAGATCACCGACGATGAGTGGGACCTGGAAAACGCCGTCAACATCAAGGGCACCTACCACATGATGGTCGCGGCGGTGCGCCACATGCAGCAGTACGTGGCAGCCCCGGAGGTGACCGGGCGCATCGTCAACGTCACCTCGGTTGATGCCTTCAAGGCCCACCCGCAAAACGCCCACTATGCGGCGACCAAGGCTGCGGTGGTAAGCCTGACCAAATCGTTCGCCCAGGCCTGTGCCAAGGACCAGATCCTGGTCAACTCGGTGGCGCCGGCCGGTTTTGCCACCGAGCGCGCCAAGCAGTTGGGCTTCCTTGGCGAACTGGCCGCCGCCAACCCGCTGGGCCGCGCGGCGGAGCCGGCAGAAATCGCCGAGTGGATCGTGATGATGGGCAGTAGCCGCAACAGCTATGCCACGGGGGAAAACGTGATTGTCAGCGGGGGTTACATCTATGCCTGAAGTCGCATTCCCCGAGGGCTACCAGCGCGCGCTGGTCACCGGGGCTACCAGCGGTATCGGCAAGGCCATCGTGCTGGCGCTGCGTGACGCCGGCCTGCAGGTGATTGCCGTGGGGCGCAGCCCGCAGGCGCTGGCGGAGCTTGCTGGCGAGCCAGGTGTGACAACCTTGCAGGCGGATGTGCGCGACTACCGGTCGCTGGCTGCCGCGCTGGACGGGCAGGCGGTGGATGTGCTGGTCAACAATGCGGGCATTCTGTCTACCCGTGCGGCGTTCCAGGACATCGACGAAGCCGAAATCGACAATATGCTCGACATCAACCTCAAGGCGCCGCTGCACCTGGCGCGCCAGGTGTTGCCGGGCATGGTCGGGCGGGGCAGGGGGCATCTGTTTTTCATCGGTTCCAGTGCTGGCCGTGCGCCGCACCCTGGTGCGGCGGTGTACGGGGCGTCCAAGGCCGGCGTCAGCCTGTTCTGCGATGCCTTGCGCTGTGACCTTCTGGGCAGCGGGGTGCGGGTGACCGAAATTGCCCCGGGCAGGGTGCAGACCCAGCTGTACAAGGCAGCGATGGGCATGCAGGCAGCGGGTAGCGAGCTGTATGACGGCTACGAGTCGATCCAGCCGGAAGACATCGCACAGCTGCTGCTGGCGGCGCTGAAGATGCCCCGGCAGGTGGATGTGTCGCGGCTGGAAGTGTTCCCCACGGCGCAGGCGGTGGGTGGCGGGCGGATGGTCAAGACTGCGGGTTGATCTAGCAGTTGTGTTGCCTGTGCCGGTCTCTTCGCGGCGGTTCGACCCCTCAATGAACCGCTCCCGCAGAAGCCGGCATAGGAAGGCAAGATTCGAGTAAAGAGATGCTTGACCACCTGTAAGACAACATATAACTTACATGAAGACCGTTTCAGCCGGTCGAGAAAACTACAAAGCACTGCAGGGGATATGACGATGACTGCGACATCATGCCGGGTCGGCGTGGACATAGGCGGGACCTTCACAGATATCGCGCTGGACGTGAACGGCGTGCTGCATTCGACCAAGATCCTGACCGACTATGAGCTGCCCGAGCGGGCCATCCTCACCGGCGTGCGCCAGGTGGTGGAGCAGGCAGGCCTGGCGCTGTCGGACATTGATCAGTTGATCCACGGTACCACCCTGGCCACCAACGCCCTGATCGAGCGCCGTGGCGCACGCACAGCCTTCATCACCACCGAAGGCTTGCGCGACACCTTGGAAATGCGCACCGAGAACCGCTTCGAGCAGTACGACATCAACATCGTCCTGCCGCCGCCGCTGATCGACCGCGAACACCGCTACACCCTGCGTGAACGCCTGAATGTCAAAGGCCAAGTGCTGATTGCCCCAGCGCAGGCCGAAATCGATGCCCTGGTCGAGCGCATCGCCGAAGGCAACTACCAGAGCGTCGCCATCGGCTTCATTCACAGCTACGTCAACGGCGCCCACGAGCGCCAGCTGCGCGATGCCCTGCAGGCGCGCCTGCCGCAGCTGTCGATTTCCATCTCCAGTGAAGTCTCGCCGCAGATGCGCGAGTTCGAGCGCTTCAATACCGTGTGCGCCAATGCCTACGTCAAGCCGCTGATCAAATCCTACCTGGACCGCCTGGTGGTTACCCTCAAGCAAGAGGGCGCCGATTGCCCGGTGTTCATGATTCACTCCGGCGGCGGCATCATCTCGGTGCAGAGCGCAGCCGAGTTCCCGGTGCGCCTGGTGGAGTCCGGCCCGGCCGGTGGTGCTATCTTTGCTGCCGACATCGCCCGCCGTTACCAGCTGGAGAACGTGCTGTCGTTCGACATGGGCGGCACCACCGCAAAAATCTGCCTGATCGAAGACCAGGTGCCGAAAACCGCGAAAACCTTCGAAGTTGCACGTACCTACCGCTTCAAGAAGGGCAGCGGCATGCCGATTTCCATCCCGGTGGTGGAAATGGTCGAAATCGGCGCGGGTGGCGGTTCCATCGCCAGCATCGACAGCATGCGCCAGATTCGCGTGGGCCCGCACAGCGCGGCTTCCGAGCCTGGCCCGGCCTGCTATGACCGTGGCGGCCTGGAACCGACCATCACCGACGCCAACCTGCTGCTTGGTCGCCTGGATGCCGACAACTTCGCCGGTGGCGCGCTACGCCTGTCCCGAGACAACGCCGCCAACGCCATGGCCCGGGTGATCGGCCAGCCGCTGGGCATGCAGGCCGACACAGCAGCGTTCGGTGT
Organism: Pseudomonas putida NBRC 14164; assembly: GCF_000412675.1. Lineage (NCBI taxonomy): Bacteria > Pseudomonadati > Pseudomonadota > Gammaproteobacteria > Pseudomonadales > Pseudomonadaceae > Pseudomonas > Pseudomonas putida. Next base: position 2,336,488 of record NC_021505.1, read on the forward strand.
GTGCGAAGTGGTCGACGAGAATATGGCCAACGCGGGCCGTGTGCACGCGGTGGAAAGCGGCAAAGACATCGCCGACTACACCATGATCACCTTTGGTGGTGGAGGCCCGCTACACGCTGCGCGGCTGTGCGAAAAAATGGGCGTGGCGCGTTTCATCGTCCCGGCCGGTGCCGGGGTGGGCTCGGCCATTGGCTTCCTGCGTGCGCCGTTCGGCTATGAGGCCGTACGCAGCGCCTTCGTGCGCCTGTCCGAGTTCGAGGCCGCGCAAGTCAACGGCCTGATCGACGAGATGAAAGCCGAGTCGCTGGGCTTCCTGCGCCAGGGCATGCCGGAAGGCGAGCCGGAAATGGATTGCACCGCATTCATGCGCTATGTCGGCCAGGGCTGGGAAATCCCCGTTGCGCTGCCTTTCAAAGCCTTCAGCGCTGCCGACACGGTGGAGTTCAAGGCGCGCTTCGAAGAAGCCTACACCCGCTTCTTCGGCCGCCCCATCGAAGGGCCGGACATCGAGATCGTCAGCTGGTCGGTCCGGGCCAGTTCGCCGCTGCCGCCGGTGGCACGCATCGAAGAAGTGGGCGCTGCCTACCGCGCCCACGAAGTCACGCGGCGCCAGGTGTTCGACGTGGCCGCTGGCGGTTTCGTCGAAGCCAGCATCTACCCACGCGAAGACCTGCAGGTCGGTGCCCGTATGGACGGCCCGGCGATCATCGTCGAGCGCGAAACTTCGACCTTCGTCACCTCCAACTTCACCGCCACGGTCCAGCCAGACGGCTGCCTGCTGGTCGTGCGCCGCTAACGCCTGATTCGGAATCCAGAACCATGAGCGATACTTTGATCGACATTCAAATGCAGGTGATGTGGAACCGCCTGGTCTCGGTGGTCGAAGAGCAGGCGCTGACCCTGATCCGCACCGCGTTTTCCACCAGCGTACGTGAAGCCGGCGACCTGTCTGCGGGGGTGTTCGACCGCGCCGGCAACATGCTGGCCCAGGCAGTCACCGGTACCCCGGGCCACGTCAATACCATGGCCGAGGCGGTGGTGCACTTCATCAACGACATCGGCGAAGATAACATCTTCGAAGGCGATGTGTACGTGACCAACGACCCGTGGAAGGGTACCGGCCACCTGCACGACATCACCATCGTTTCGCCGTCGTTCTACAAAGGCAGGCTGATCGGCTACTTCGCCAGTACCGCCCACGTGGTGGACATCGGTGGCCGCGGTTTTGGCCCCGATGCCCGCGAGGTGTACGAGGAAGGGCTGTTCATTCCGATCATGAAGCTGTTCGAGCGCGGCAAGGTCAACCGCGACCTGATCAACATCCTGCGCAACAACGTGCGCGAGAACGACCGCGTAGTCGGCGACTTCTATGCGCTGTCGGCGTGCAACGAGACCGGTCACAAACGCCTGCTGGACATGCTCGAAGAGTTCAAGCTGGATGACCTGGAACACATCGGTGGCTTCATCCTGGAGCACAGCCGCCGCGCTACCCTTGAATGCTTCAAGTCGTTGCCCCACGGTACCTACACCAACAGCATGACCCTGGATGGCTACGACGTGCCGGTGACCCTGGTGGTGACCCTCACTGTTGGCTCCGACGGCATCAAGAGCGATTTCACCGGCACTTCGGGCATGAGCCAGTTCGGCATCAACGTGCCGCTGGGCTACGCCAAGGCCTATGCCTGCTATGGCCTCAAATGCATCGTCGCGCCGGAAATCCCGAACAACACTGCATCGTTGGCGCCGTTCGAGGTCACTGCGCCGGAAGGCTGCATCCTCAACGCCAAGCACCCGGCGCCGGTGTCGGTGCGGCATGTGCTGGGCCATTTCGTGCCCGACCTGGTGCTCGGCGCACTGCACAAGTGCCTGCCCGGCAAAGTGCCGGCCGAGGGCGCCAGTGCCTTGTGGAACCTGCACCTGAGCGTGCGCCCGCTGGAAAGCAACCCGACTGGCCGGAATGCCGAGATGCTGATGTTCAACAGTGGCGGCATGGGTGCCCGTTCGGCGATGGATGGCCTCAGTGCCACGGCGTTCCCCAGCGGCGTGCACACCATGCCGGTGGAAGCCACCGAGCATGCTGGCCCGGTGGTGGTGTGGCGCAAGGAGCTGCGTGAAGGCTCTGGTGGCGCCGGCCAGTTGCGCGGCGGCCTGGGCCAGGAGATCGAAGTGTCGGCGGCCGAGGGTTACAGCTTCCGCTTCAGTGCCATGTTCGACCGTATCCAGTACCCGGCACGCGGCCTGGAGGGTGGCAAAGCGGGCGCCGAAGGTTTTGTCGGCCTGGACGATGGCAGCCTGCTGCGCGGCAAGGGCCAGCAGTTCGTGCCTGCCGAGCGTCGCCTGGTGCTGCGCCTGCCCGGTGGGGGTGGCTACGGTGACCCGCGCCAGCGCGACCCCAGACAGGTTGAACGCGATGTGCGTGCGGGCTACATCAGCGCCGAACAGGCACGCAACGACTACGGCTTCGACGCCGCCCAGGAGCGCTAGAAAATGGACGTGCAAAGCAGCCGCGTGCGTGCGGTAAAAAGCTCGCCAAGCATGGCGGTGTCGGTACTGGCCAAGCAGATGCTGGCCCAGGGCGAACCGGTCATCAACCTGGCCCTTGGCGAGCCAGACTACAACGTGCCGGCTCACGTGATCGAGGCCGCGTACCAGGCAATGCGCGCGGGCAACAACCACTACACCGGGCCCAATGGCCTTGAAGTGTTGCGCCAGGCCATCGTCGACAAGTTTGCCCGGGAAAACGATCTGGTCTATGGCCTGGACGAAATCTGCGTGGGCAATGGTGCCAAGCAACTGTTGTTCAATGCCTTCCTCGCTACGCTCGAGCCGGGTGACGAGGTAATCACCCCGGCGCCGTACTGGGTGTCTTATACCGACATGGCCCTGCTCAATGGTGGCGTGCCAAAGGTCATCCCGTGCAGCGCGCAGCAGGGCTTCAAGCTCAAGCCCGAACAGCTGGAAGCTGCCATCACCCCACGCACCCGTTGGGTGATGCTCAACTCGCCGAACAACCCGAGCGGTGCGATTTTCACCCGGGAAGAGTTTGCTGCGTTGGGGACGGTGCTGGAGCGGCACCCGAACGTGCTGATCATCTCTGACGAGATCTACGAGCACATCGTGCTGGGCGATCAGCCGTTCGTGTCCTTCGTCACGGCTTGCCCGCAGTTGCGTGAGCGCACCTTGCTGATCAACGGTGTGTCCAAGGCCTATGCCATGACCGGCTACCGGCTTGGCTACGCCGCCGGTCCAAAAGACCTGGTGGTGGCGATGAACAAGACCCAATCGCAGACCACCACCTGCCCGTCGAGCATTTCGCAGCTGGCGGCCGTGGCGGCGCTGAATGGGCCGCAGGACTTCGTGCGCGAAGCCAACCGCGAGTACCAGGCGCGTGGCGCGCTGGTGGTACAGGGGTTGGCGCAGATCCCGGGCCTGCAATTGCAGATGCCACAGGGCGCGTTTTATGCCTTCCCTGAGGTCAGTGCCTTCATTGGCAAGCGCACCCCCGATGGCCAGGTCATTGGTAACGATGCCGACCTTTCGGCCTACCTGCTGCGGGTTGGCAAGGTCGCGACCGTGCCGGGTTCGGCGTTTGGCCTTGAGCCCTACCTTCGTCTGTCGTTCGCCACTTCGCGGCAGGAACTGGAACAAGCCCTGGGGCAGCTGCGCGATGCGTTCGCGGCGCTGTCCTGACCCCACCAAGCATTCGAGGTAAGACATGAGCAAGCCTTTCAAACGACTGCTGATCACTGGCGCCGCCGGACGCCTTGGCAGCGTGCTGCGCAAGCACCTGGCCGCCTTCGCCGACGAGCTGCGCCTGACCGACATCGCCGAGATGGGCCACGCTGCGCCCCATGAACAGTTGGTGCGTTGCGACCTGGCCAATTTCAACGATGTGCTGCCGCTGACTGAAGGTGTCGACGCCATCGTGCATGCGGGTGGCGTACCCGTGGAGGACACCTTCGACAAGATCCTCAACGGCAATATCGTTGGCACCTACAACATCTACGAAGCGGCACGGCGCAATGGCGTCAAGCGTGTGGTGTACACCAGCTCCAACCACGCCATCGGTTTCTACGACCGCACCGAAACCATCGACGCAACCGCCGCGCACCGCCCCGACAGCCTGTATGGCGTCAGCAAGTGCTTCGCCGAGGACTTGGGCCGCTACTACTGGGACAAGTTCGCCATCGAGTCGGTCAACCTGCGCATCGGCTCGTCGTTCCCCGAGCCACTGGACCGGCGGATGCTCGCTACCTGGCTGTCGTTCGACGACTTCGCCCAGCTCACCGAGCGCTCGCTGCTGGCGCCGCGGGTCGGGCACATGATCATCTACGGCATGTCGGCCAACCGCGAAAGCCTGTGGGACAACCGCCTGGCTTCGTCCATCGGTTACGTGCCCAAGGACAGCGCCGACGACTACCGTGACAAGGTGCTGGCCGAGCACCCGCCACTGGATCCGAACGAACCGGCCGCGCGCTACCACGGGGGCAACTTCGCCGGCGCCGGGCACTTCGAAGACCCAAAATAATCGCCTCGTCTGCCACAGGGACAGCGCGGCCCATTGTGGGAGCGGGTTTACCCGCGAAGAGGCCGGTGCGGGCAAAAGAAGCCCGCGTGGCGAGTGTGAATCTTGTATATCACAACATCAGGAGAGAGCTAACTCCATGGCTTCCACCGCTAAACAACAGAATTACGATGTGGTGATCGTCGGTGGCGCGGTCAACGGCAGCGCCACCGCCTACTTCCTGGCCAACAACCCGGACTTCAACGGTTCGGTACTGGTCATCGAGCGTGACTGGACCTACAACAAGTCGGCCACCGCGCTATCGAGCAGCTCGATCCGCCAGCAGTTCTCCAACCCGATCAACATCGAAATTTCCAGATTCGGTGCCGAGTTCGTGCGCAGCTTCCCCGAAGTGATGGAGGTGGATGGCGATCGCCCGGACCTGGCCTTCCACGAGAACGGCTACCTGTTTCTGGGTGATGACAAAGGCTACGAAGTGCTGCGCCGCCTGCACGATACCCAGGTATCCCACGGCGCCGACGTGCACTTGCTCGACCCCGAGCAGCTGCAGCGCAAATTCCCCTGGGTGAACATCGACAGCCTCGCCGGTGCCAGCTACGGGCGTAGCGGCGAAGGCTGGTTCGACAGCCTGGGCATGCTCAACGGCTTCCGCCGCAAGGCGCGCTCGATGGGCATCGAGTACATCGAGAACGAAGTGGTGAGTGTCCAGCGTGAAGGCGACCGGATTACCGGCGTGCAACTGGCCAGCGGAGAGCGCATCGGCTGCGGCCTGCTGGTCAACTGTGCCGGTACCCGCGGTACCAAGGTGGCGCGCATGGCCGGCCTGGGTATCCCGGTCGAGCCGCGCCGCCGCTCGCTGTTCGTGTTCGATTGCCGTACCCCGCTGGAAGGCACCGTGCCCCTGACCATCGACCCGACCGGGGTGTTCTTCCGCCCCGAAGGCAAGTTCTACCTGGGCGGTACCTACCCGAAAAACGACCCGGAAGTGGACTTCGAAGATTTCGACGTGCTGCACGAGGAGTTCGACGAAGAGGTGTGGCCGATCCTCGCTGAGCGGGTGCCGGCGTTCGAAGGCATCAAGGTGGTCAACTTCTGGGCCGGGCACTACGACTTCTGCGTGCTGGACCACAACGCCATCGTCGGCCCGCATAACGAGGTTAACAACTTCCTGTTCTGCAATGGCTTCAGCGGGCATGGGCTGCAGCAGGCACCGGCCATTGGTCGCGGGCTGTCCGAATTGATCACCTATGGCGGCTACCGGTCGCTCGACCTGGGCGCGCTGAGTTACCAGCGGGTGATCGACAACAAGCCGTTCCTGGAAGATTCGGTCATCTGACCGCAGCGCATTAGGGAGAACAACAATGAGCAACTCCGAAGTGAAGCGCAGTGGCGGCCAGGTACTGGTCGATGCCCTGCGGGTGAATGGTGTCGAGCGTGCGTTCTGCGTGCCAGGTGAAAGCTACCTGGCAGTGCTCGATGCGCTACACGATGTGCAGGATGAGATCGACCTGATCGTCTGCCGCCAGGAGGGCGGTGCTGCTTACATGGCCGAAGCCTACGGCAAGCTGACCGGCCAGCCAGGCATTTGCTTCGTCACCCGCGGCCCAGGCGCCACCAACGCCTCGGTGGGCGTGCACACCGCGTTCCAGGACTCCACGCCGATGCTGCTGTTCATCGGCCAGGTGGCCCGTGACCAGATCGAACGCGAAGCCTTCCAGGAAGTGGACTACCGGCGCATGTTCGGCCAGATGGCCAAGTGGGTGGTGCAGATCGACGATGCCGCGCGCATTCCCGAACTGGTCAACCAGGCTTTCCAGCGCGCCATCAGTGGCCGCCCTGGTCCGGTGGTAATCGCGCTGCCAGAAGACATGCTCACCGACCTGGTGCAGGTCGCCGATGCGCGCCCGGCCCAGCGTGTCGAGGCTGCTCCGGCGCCCCAGGCACTGGGCGAATTGCAGGCGCTGTTGGCCAAGGCCCAGCGGCCACTGGTGATTGCCGGTGGCGGTGGCTGGAACGACCAGGCGGTGGCCGACCTGAAGCGCTTCGTGCAGGCGCAGAACCTGCCACTGGCGGCGTCGTTCCGCTGCCAGGACCTGTTCGACAACACCGACCCGCACTATGCCGGTGACCTGGGCCTGGCTGCCGGCCCGGTGTTGGTCGATGCGGTAAAGCAGTCTGACCTGTTGATTGTGGTGGGTGCCCGCCTGGGTGAGATGACCACGGGCGGATATGCGCTGGTCGACATTCCAACGCCAAAGCAGGCGCTGGTGCATGTACATGCCAGCGCGGAGGAGATCGGCCGCGTTTACCAGCCGACCCTGGGCATCAATGCCGGCCCCGGCAGCTTCCTGGCCCAGGCCGCTGCCTTGCAGGCGGTGCGCCCGGCGGCATTCGCCGACTGGGTCGCCAGCCTGAACAGCGGCTACCGCGGCAACTTCGAAACACCGCGCTCGCCGGGTGATGTGCAGATGAGCGAAGTGATCGCCTGGCTGAACAAGACCCTGCCGGCCGACAGCATCCTAACCTGTGGTGCCGGCAACTACACCGGCTGGGTGCACCGTGGCTACCAGCACCGCGTATTCCGCACGCTGCTCGGGCCTACCAACGGCTCGATGGGCTACGGCGTGCCGGCGGCAGTGGCGGCCAAGCTGACCTACCCGCAGCGCACGGTGGTGGCGTTTGCCGGTGACGGTTGTTTCCTGATGAATGGCCAGGAACTGGCCACTGCGGCGCACTACGACGCACGGGTGATCACCGTGGTGGTCAACAACGGCATGTATGGCACCATCCGCATGCACCAGGAGCGCACCTATCCTGGGCGGGTGTCCGGCACCGAACTGCACAACCCGGACTTCGCCGCCCTGGCGCGCGCCTATGGGCTGCACGGTGAAACCGTTACCCGTACCGAGGACTTCGCTGCCGCTTTCGAGCGTTGCCAAGTGTCCGGCAAGCCGGCGCTGATCGAAGTGCAGGTCGACCCCGAAGCCCTGACCCCGCGCATGACCCTCAGCCAGATTCGCGACAAGGCCCTGCAAGCCAAGCGCTGATTCACCTCAGGTGGGGGCGGTCCGGCCCCACCTTTTTCATTATTCGAACGAGCCAATCGACATGAAACTTGCCGATCGTGATCTGCTGCGTGAAGTTTGCTATATCGATGGAAAATGGCTGGCGGCTGACAGCGGCCAGCGCATTGCCGTGACCAACCCGGCCACCGGCCAAGTGCTGGGCCATGTGCCGCGGATGGGGGCAGAAGAAACCCGCCGTGCCATCGCGGCTGCCGAGTGCGCCTTGCCAGCGTGGCGGGCGCTGACTGCCAAGGAGCGTGCCGCCCGGCTGCAGGCCTGGTTCCGTGAAATCCTCGCTCATCAGGAAGACCTGGCGCGCATCATGACCGCCGAGCAGGGCAAGCCGCTGGCCGAATCCCGTGGCGAGATTGCCTTTGCCGCCGCTTATGTAGAGTTCTATGCCGAGGAAGGCAAACGCATCTATGGCGATGTGATTCCTTCGCCGAACGCTGATCGGCGCTTGATCGTGACCAAGGAGCCGATTGGTGTGTGTGCGGCGATTACACCTTGGAACTTCCCGGCGGCGATGATCACCCGCAAGGCGGCGCCGGCTTTGGCGGCGGGCTGCACGTTGGTGCTCAAGCCCGCTTCGCAAACCCCGTTCAGCGCGCTGGCACTGTGCGTGCTGGCTGAGCGTGCCGGTATCCCGGTGGGTGTGCTCAGCGTGGTGACGGGCGATTCGGCGGCCATTGGCGGCGAGCTGACGGCCAGCCCGGTGGTGCGCAAGTTGTCGTTCACCGGCTCGACCCCCATCGGCATCCAGTTGCTGCAGCAGTCGGCGGCAACGGTGAAGAAGGTGACCATGGAGCTGGGCGGCAACGCCCCGTTCATCGTGTTCGACGATGCCGACCTGGAAAAGGCGGTGGAAGGCGCGCTGATCGCCAAGTTCCGCAACAGCGGGCAGACCTGCGTGTGCGCCAACCGCTTCTATATCCAGGACGGCATCTACGAGCGCTTCGTGGCGCGCTTTGCCGAGCGCGTGGGTGAGCTGGTCGTCGGGCGGGGCGATGCACCAGGTACACAGGTCGGGCCGATGATCGACGGGCGTGCGGCCAGTGGTGTCGAACGGCTGGTCGGCGAGGCTGTGGAGGCCGGTGCGCGGGTGGTGACGGGAGGGCGTCGGCACGCGATGGGCGAGGCCTTCTTCGAGCCGACCTTGCTGGCGGATGTGGCGCCGGACATGCGCGTGGCGCGCGAGGAAATTTTCGGGCCGGTGGCGCCGATCTTCCGCTTCGGCAGTGAGGAGGAGGTGATTGCCCAGGCCAACGACACCGAGTTCGGCCTGGCCTGCTACCTCTATGCCCGGGATGTCGGGCGCATCTGGCGGGTGACGGAAGCGCTGGAGTACGGCATGGTCGGGGTCAACGTCGGCGTGGTGGCGACCGAAGTGGCGCCGTTTGGTGGGGTGAAGGCCTCGGGGTTGGGCAGGGAAGGGTCACGCTACGGGATCGAGGATTACCTGGAGCTCAAGTATGTGTGCCTTGGGCTATAAGGCATTCCTGAGCCCCTGAGGTTGCCTGTACCGGCCTCTTCGCGGGCAAACCCGCTCCCACAGGCACTGCACAGGTCTCAAGATCTGCATGGCACCTGTGGAAATTTCCCACAGGTACGGCGCATGATTTGAAGGCCGTGCGGTCAATGTGGGAGCGGGTTTGCCCGCGAAGAGGCCGACACAGGGTTACGATCAGGCCTTGCTGTCGAGCAGCCGCTGGTAGCGCGACAGGCTTTCTTCCAGGTGCTTGCGCAGCGCCGTACGTGCGCTGGCCACATCGCCCATGCTGATCGCTGACAGGATTGCCCCGTGCTCGCGGGCAATTTTCTTGATGTGTGCCTGGCGGTTCTTGCCGGTTACTTGGCCATGTTTGAGGTTCAGGTCAAGGATGATGTCCGGCCCCAGCGCTTCCAGCAATTGCGTGAAATGCGGGTTGTTGGTGGCACGTGCAATCGCCAGGTGGAATTCGAAGTCGGCCTTGGCTTCCTCTTCCTGCGTGGCACCGTCCAGCGAGTTGAAGCGGTCGAACGCCTCGGTGATCGCCGCCATGCTGGCCGGGCTGCGGCGCTCGGCGGCGCGGGCCACCGATTCCGCCTCGATCCCCAGGCGCAATTCAAGGATCTGCGCCGCAGCGCGTACGTCATCGACAACGCTGTCGATGGCAAAGCCGATGCGTTTCACATCCTGCTCGACCACGAATACGCCCACACCTTGACGGGCAATCAGGCGACCGCCCAGGCGCAGCGAGGCCACCGCTTCGCGGATGACCGGGCGGCTGACGTTGAACTCTTTGCACAGCGCCTGTTCGGACGGCAGCTTGTCGCCCGGGCCGTAGGTGCCATTGTCGATCCGGCTGGAAAGCTCCTGGATCACGATTTCCGCCAGATTGGCGCGACGCGTGCCTAACGACGCATTCATAGAAGGGTTGCTCCTGAAACTGATTGGCTCATCACGGTTGATTCTCCGGCAGGTTGCGCGCAGCCCTCATGCCCCTTGCGGCGGGATCCGTAGCCAACCAGCGGTGATGTTGTCGGCATATGTTATCAAACATCTTACTAGCTCGTCTGATGCCCCACTTCTTGACCACGCAGATCTCGTCGCCGGGAAAATTATTTTTACCTTCTCGCGTAGCATACACCCATTGACAGTTGCCTGCTGACTGTTATCTTACAAGTGCGATGGCGTTCCGGCCATTTCGCATGCGGTAAGCGATGTCGAGGTTCGTCCAATCACTACTGGGAGCTGAGCATGAATAACAACAAGGGAGGGCGTACAGCCCTCGCGACCGCGGTAACATTGCTGATGGCCATGGGGACGGCAAACGCAGCAGACAGTGAAGTTGTCAGGATCGGCTTCGCCGGCCCTCTGACCGGCCCTTCGGCGCACCAGGGACAGGACGTCGAGCATGGCATTCAGATTGCCGTGGAAGAGGCCAACCAGCAGCAACTGAAAATCGGTGACAAGGTGGCCCAGTTCAAACTGGTCTCCGAGGACGATGTCGCCGACCCACGCACGGGCACGGCGGTGGCGCAACGCCTGGTGGACTCGAAAGTGGCGGTGGTGATCGGCCACTACAACTCCGGCACCAGCATCCCGGCTTCGAAGATCTACGCCGCCGCCGGCATCCCGCAGATCTCGCCCTCGGCCACCAACCCCACCTTGACCCAGCAGGGCATCCCTTCGGTGTTTCGCACGGTTAACGACGACGCCACCCTGGGCCGCTACGCCGGCAACTACCTCGTCAGCCAGCTCAAGGCCCAGCGCATCGCCATCTTCGATGACCGCACCGCCTATGGCCAAGGCCTGGCCGACGAGGTGACCAGGGCGGTCAAGGCGGCTGGCGGCAATGTGGTGGTGCGTGAGTACACCAACGACAAGTCCACCGATTTCAACGCCATCCTCACCACTGCCAAGGCGCAAAAGGCCGACGCGGTGTTCTTCGCGGCACTCGACTACCAGGCAGCACCCATGGCCAAGCAGATGAAGAACCTGGGCCTGAAGGCGCGCTTCATGAACATCGGCAACCTGCCCAATGACTCGTTCAAGCAGATGGCTGGCAGCGCCGCCGAAGGCACCTATGCCTGGAACTATGGCACGCCGCTGCTGGACATGCCCAAAGGGGCAGCCTTCGAACAGAAGCTCAAGGACAAGTTCGGCGTGGGTGTGGTGCAGTCGTCACCCGCTGCGTATGACGCCACCTGGGCCGCGATCAACGCCATGGTCAAGGCCGGTTCCGACGACCCCAAAGTGTATCTGTCAGTGCTCAAAAGCCAGAGCTATGACGGCGTCACCGGCACCATCGCCTTCGATGACAAGGGCAACCTGAAGAACCCGGCTGCCACCGTGTTCCAGTTCGCCGACGGTGGCTGGAAAACCTTGTCGGTCGAACGCGACTGAGTTTCACCCCATAACAAGCGGGCGCACGCCTGCGACATAACAAGAAGACTTTTCCCACCTGCCAGGCCAGTCGGCGTGTGGCGCTGAGCCGCCGCGCGCCGACGACAACGCAGTTTCGAGGATTCAGCGCGTGGACGGTAATTTCGATATCTTGTTGCAACAGGTCCTCAACGGCCTGGTGCTGGGCAGCATCTATGCCCTGGTAGCCTTGGGCTACACCATGGTCTACGGCATCATCGGCCTGATCAACTTCGCCCACGGCGAGGTGGTGATGATCGGCGCCATGGTCACCATTTCGGTACTGACAATGCTCGCTGGCGCCGGCTTTGCCCCTGGCATCATCACGTTGCTGCTGGCAATCATGGCTGCTGTGGTGGTGTGCATGCTGCTGGCCCAGGGCATGGAAAAGTACGCCTATCGGCCCTTGCGCAAAGCCCCGCGGCTGACCCCGCTGATCCTTGCCATCGGCATCTCCATCGCCTTGCAGAACCTGGCGATGATGATCTGGGGGCGCGGCTACAAGACCTTCCCCGAGGTGGTAGAGACGCGGCCCGTGGACGTGTTCGGCGCCACTGTCACCAACGTGCAGCTCTCGATCATGCTGGTTGCCGTGGTGATCATGCTTGGCTTGTGGCTATTGGTGGACAAGACCCGCCTGGGCAAAGCCATGCGCGCCACCGCGCAGAATCAGGAAGTGGCCGGGCTGATGGGCATCAACATCAATCGGGTGATCAGCGCCACTTTCCTGATTGGCGCCAGCCTGGGTGCCATCGCCGGGGTAATGCGCGCCATCAACTACGGCCAGGCCGATGCCTACATGGGCTTGCTACTGGGCCTGAAGGCGTTCTCCGCAGCGGTGCTTGGCGGTATCGGCAACCTGTTCGGGGCCATGGCTGGCGGCCTGTTGTTGGGTCTGATCGAATCGCTGGCGGCAGGCTACACCGGGCAGTTGACGGGCGGCTTCCTGGGGGCCAACTACCAGGACATCTTCGCCTTTGCGGTGCTGATCCTGGTGTTGCTGTTCCGGCCCAATGGGCTGCTTGGCGAACGCCAGGCTGACCGGGCGTGAGGAGGCAGTCATGAAAAACCTCAAGACCCAGTACCTGTTGTTGATTCTCGGCTTCATCGCCTTGCCGTTCCTGGTCGAGGCCATTCCCATGCTGGGCCCTACCTGGGTGCGCATTCTTGGCTTTGCCATGCTCTACGTGCTGCTGGCGTTGGGCCTCAACATTGTCATCGGTTATGCCGGCCTGCTCGACATGGGCTACATCGGCTTCTACGCCATTGGTGCCTACCTGTACGCACTGCTGGCTTCGCCCCACCTGCAAATGGCCGGCCTGCTTGAGGCTGTGCTGGACTGGCCGGTGTGGGTGATCATCCCGTTGGCTGCCCTGGCTGCGGCCATTTGCGGGGTGCTGATCGGTGCGCCGGTACTCAAGTTGCGCGGCGATTATCTGGCCATCGTCACCCTGGGCTTCGGCGAGATAATTCGCATCTTCATGAACAACCTGGACCAGCCGGTGAACCTCACCAACGGTCCCCAGGGCATCAGCAACATTGCCCCGCTGCACGTCGACTTCGGGGCATGGGCGCACGCGCCAGGTGCCGGGGCAACGCCGGTGCTGTCGCTGCAGCAAAGCTGGAGCCTGTTCGGCCTGCCCGTGTCGCCGGTGATCAGCTACTACCTGTTCTTCCTGTTCGTCGTCATTCTCTGCATCGTACTGTCCAAGCGCCTGGAAGTGTCGCGTATCGGCCGCGCCTGGATGGCCCTGCGCGAAGACGAAGTGGCGGCCGAGGCCATGGGCCTGAACAAGCGCAACCTCAAGCTGCTGGCCTTTGCCATGGGGGCGACCTTTGGCGGGGTATCCGGTGTGCTGTTCTCCAGCTACCAGGGTTTCGTCAGCCCCGAATCGTTCACCCTGATGGAGTCGATCATGGTCCTGGCCATGGTGGTGCTCGGCGGCATGGGCTCGATCCGGGGCGTGGTGCTGGGGGCGCTGATCCTGTCGGTGATGCCCGAACTGTTCCGCGACCTGGTCAACTGGGTCCAGCCGTGGGTGATGGACAACGTCACCTTCATCAGTCGCGATATCCTGCGCAACGTGCTGGATGCCTCAACCCTGCGCATGCTGGTATTCGGCCTGGCGCTGATCCTGGTGATGCGTTTTCGCCCCGAAGGACTCTGGCCGTCCAGTCGCCGCCGTGCCGAACTGCACGATGACGACCCTGAAGCCGAGCCGGCGCCTGCGGTGCTCAGCACTGCAATCAATGGACCGGCCAGCGAAGCCTCCTTCGAACTCCCGATCAAACAGGCGGACAAGGCATGAGCGATTTCCTTCTCGAGCTGCATCAGGTGAGCAAGTTCTTCGGTGGCCTGCAGGCCCTGCATGGCATTGACCTGAGCATCCGTCGCGGCGAGATCCGCGGCCTGCTGGGCCCCAATGGCGCCGGCAAGACCACGCTGTTCAACGTGCTCACTGGGCTGTATCGGGCCGAGCAGGGCAGGGTGATGTTCGACGGCAAGCCACTGCGCATCAGCAAACCGCACAAGGTGGTGGAGGCAGGCATCTCCCGCACCTTCCAGAACATCCGTCTGTTCCACAACATGACCGCCCTGGAAAACGTGATGATCGGCCGCCACGTGCGCACCCGTAGTGGTGTGTTCGGCGCAATTCTGCGTACCCCGGCCTGTGTGCGTGAAGAGCGGGAAATCCGCCAGGCCGCGCGTTACTGGCTGAACTACGTCGGCATCGGCCACTTGGCCGGTGAACTGGCCAAGAGCCTGTCCTACGGCGACCAGCGCCGCCTGGAAATCGCTCGGGCGCTGGCCACCGAGCCAAAGCTGATTGCGCTCGACGAACCGGCGGCGGGGATGAACGCTTCGGAAACCGAAGGCTTGCGCCAGCTGATGTGCAAGATGAAGGCGGATGGCAAGACAGTGTTGTTGATCGAGCACGACGTGAAGCTGGTGATGGGCCTTTGCGACCACATCACCGTACTGGAATTCGGCCGCAAGATCGCCGACGGCCTGCCGGCCGACGTGCGCAAGGATCCACGCGTGATCGAGGCCTACCTGGGTGCAGAGGCAGTGGCATGAAAAACATCCTGCAAGTGAGTGACCTGAAGGTCAGCTACGGGGCTATCCAGGCCATCAAGGGCATCGACCTGACGGTGGGCGAGGGTGAGATGGTGGCGCTGATCGGCGCCAATGGCGCCGGCAAGACCACCACCCTGAAAACCTTGGCCGGCTTGCTGAAGCCCAGCGCCGGCAGCATCACCTTCGATGGCAAGGCGCACGCGGCGATCAAGGGCCATGACCTGATCCGCGAAGGGCTGGCGCTGGTGCCGGAAGGGCGGGGCATTTTCCCCAAGCTGACGGTGCACGAAAACCTCGAGATGGGGGCCTTCAGTCGGCGCGACGGCAAGGACGCCATCGGTGCCGACATCGAACGCATGTACGGTATCTTTCCGCGCTTGAAAGAACGTGCCTTTCAGCTGGCCGGCACCATGTCGGGTGGCGAGCAGCAGATGCTGGCCATTTCACGGGCACTGATGGGGCGGCCCAAGCTATTGTTGCTGGACGAGCCCTCCATGGGGTTGGCGCCGATCATCGTGCAGAAGATTTTCGAAACCATCGTCGAGGTGGTCAAGGGCGGGGTAACGCTACTGCTGGTGGAGCAGAACGCCCGCCTGGCGCTGCAGACCTGCCAGCGCGCCTACGTGATCGATGGCGGCCGTATCAGCCTGGAAGGCTGTGCCAAGACCTTGTTGCATGACGACCAGGTGAAGAAGGCCTACCTGGGCGAATGATCCAATCACAATGACAAGAGGACTTGCCCTGGGGTTGAGTGTTTGCCTTGCTGGCCTCTTCGTGTGCACGCCAGCTCCCACAGGAATCTCACAGGCCTCAGGATCTGTGCAGTACTTGTGGGGGCGGGCGTGCCCGCGAAGAGGCCAGTAGGCCCATGCCCGATTTCCTCCCAGGCAGGTTCCCCGAGCCCAGCACCGCACCGCAGCCATTGGGCGCGAAGCAGCCCCGAATTCTCAGATGTGTGGCACGTTACGGCCACTTGCACCGCCTGCATACTCCGGCTTCAAGTGCCCTTGCTCATCCAGCAGGTAAGCATCCATCACCTCGCGCACCACCGGCCCCGCCACCCGGCCCCCAGCCTCACCGTTCTCGATCATCACCGCCACCACCACACTCGGGTGGTCGGCAGGTGCAAAGCCGACAAACAGGGCGTTGTCGCGGTGGCGCTCCAGGGTCTTGTTGCGGTTGTAACGCTCACCCTGCTTGATCGCCACCACCTGCGCGGTACCACTCTTGCCGGCGATCCGGTACTGCGCGCCTGCCGCAGCGGCGCGGGCAATACCGCGCGGGTCGTGCATGACCATCTGCATGCCCTGGCTGACCTGATCCCAGGCATGCTTGTCGTGCAGCACGATGTTGGGCATCGGGTTGGGGTCCACCGGCGCATCGCCACCCACGGTCATGGCCAAGTGCGGGCGATGCCACACGCCCTTGCTCGCCAGCAGGCTGGTGGCCTGGGCCAGCTGCAGCGGGGTGACCTGCATGTAGCCCTGGCCGATACCCAGGATAAGGGTTTCGCCCGGGAACCATGCCTGGCGCCGGGTGGCGCGCTTCCACTGGGCCGACGGCATCAGTCCGGAGGCCTCTTCGAACATGTCCAGCGACACCTTCTGGCCCAGGCCGAATTCGGCCATGTAGTCATGCAGGCGGTCGATGCCCAGCTTGTGCGCCAGGTCGTAGAAGTAGGTGTCGTTGGACCGCATGATGGCGGTGTACATGTCCACCCAGCCGTCGCCGCTGCGGTTCCAGTTGCGGTACTTGTGGTCGTAGTTGGGCAGCTCGTAGTAGCCCGGGTCGAACACCCGGCTGCCCGGGGTGATCACGCCGCTGTCGAGGCCGGCGATGGCCACTTCCGGCTTCACCGTCGAGCCCGGGGCATACAGGCCGCGCAGCACGCGGTTGAACAGGGGGCGGTCGATGGAATCGCGCAGTTCGGCGTACTGCTTGAAGCTGATGCCCTTGACGAACAGGTTGGGGTCGAAGCTGGGGTTGCTGACCATTGCCAGCACATCGCCGTTCGCCGGGTCCAGTACCACCACCGAGCCACGCCGGTCGCCCAGCGCCTTTTCTGCGGCTACCTGCAAGTGGGCGTCCAGGGTCAGGACAATGTCCTGGCCCGGGGTCGGGGCCTTGTGGTTGAGCACGCGCATCACCCGGCCCTGGGCGTTGGTCTCGACTTCCTCGTAGCCCACGTGGCCATGCAGCTGGCTTTCGTAGAAGTGCTCGATACCGGTCTTGCCGATTGACTGGGTGCCACGGTACTCGGTGCTGTCCAGGACCTTGGCTTCTTTCTCGTTGATGCGACCCACGTAGCCTACCGAGTGGGCGAAATGCCCAGCCAGCGGGTATTCGCGGATGAACTGCGGTTCCACCTCCAGGCCCGGCAGGCGGAACTGGTTCACCGCCACCAGAGCGATCTGCTCTTCGCTCAGGCCCACCATCAGGGTCACCGGTTCGAACGGCTTGCGGCCACGGCGCAGGTCTTTGTCGAACTGCTTACGGTCGTCTTCGGTCAGGCCTAGCACCTGGGTGAGGGTGTCGAGCACCTTGGCCGAGTCGCCGCCGGCCCGCTCACGGGTCATGGTCAGGTCGAAGCTGGGTTTGTTGTCGGCCAGCACCACGCCGTTGCGGTCGTAGATCAGCCCGCGTTCGGGGGCGATGGGCAGCACGTGCACACGGTTGTTTTCCGACACGGCGGTCTGCTGGTCGTGCTGCAGCACCTGCAAGACATACAGCCGCCCCACCAGCACGGCGACCAGGCTGAAGACCAGGATGGCGCAGGCCAGGAGCCGGCGATTGACCAGGTGCTTTTCCTTTTCGTGGTCCTTGAGGGGGATGGGTTGTGGCATCAGTAGCTCTTTTCAGCAGGTATCGCGGCGGCTGTGCGGGCGCGCGATCGGGCCGGGGATGCTACGCAACAGCCACCGCGCCCTCAAGGCGAGCGGCGGCTGGCGCTGGGTGGATAACGGCTGTTCGCCCCGCAATCAGGGCGCTGGCGGGGAACATGAAGATTTGTTCATGGCACCTTGGTCCTTAAGGGGCAGATATGGATTTTTAGTGTTTTATGGATCCATAGATATGTAGTGTTCGGTAAACGAACGAAAATTGGACTAAGCGTTAAATTATTAACTTACTGATAAACAAGAATAAAATGCACTGAATCTCAATTTTCATCCTTGGTCATGAGAGATTTTGTGGGAGTGATCGCATACGGCCTGTTGTTTGTGGATCCATTATCTGGTTGATTAGCGCCTGACAACGGCCGGAGCCCTCCTGCCGTATGCAATAACAATTACAAAAAGGGTTCAGTCATGAATGGCTATCCAGCGGCCCGGAACTGTCAGGGTTCCCCCCGTCTTGCCTGCGCGTGCGCATCTGTCCTCCCGCCTGTGGCCAACCGGCAGGTGACTCCATGAATACCGATCTCAAGCAACGCCTGGACAACGACCCGATGGGCCGCTTCCAGTACCTGGCCATTGGTATTTGCATCGTCCTCAACATGATCGATGGCTTTGACGTACTGGTCATGGCCTTCACTGCGTCGTCGGTGTCTGCCGAGTGGACCCTGAACGGCGCACAGGTCGGGCTGCTGCTCAGCGCCGGCTTGTTCGGCATGGCGGCCGGTTCGTTGTTCCTCGCACCGTGGGCCGACCGCTTTGGCCGTCGCCCGCTGATCCTGCTGTGCCTGGCGCTTTCCGGCATCGGCATGCTGCTCTCGGCAATGAGCCAGAGCCCGTTGCAACTGGCGCTGCTGCGTGGCCTGACCGGGCTGGGCATCGGTGGCATCCTGGCCAGCAGCAACGTGATTGCCAGCGAATACGCCAGCAAACGCTGGCGCGGCCTGGCGGTGAGTTTGCAGTCAACCGGTTATGCCCTGGGGGCGACGCTGGGTGGTTTGCTGGCGGTATGGCTGCTGGGGCATTGGGGCTGGCGCTCGGTGTTCCTGTTTGGCGGCATTGTCACCGTGCTGGTGATCCCGCTGGTGCTGTTGTGGCTGCCGGAGTCGCTGGACTTTCTGCTGGCGCGTCGCCCGGCCAATGCCCTGGCACGGGTCAACCGCCTGGCCGCGCGCCTTGGCCAGCCGGCGCTGGCACAACTGCCAACAGCCATGGCAAGGGAGCAGGGCGCCGCCCGCGGCTTCCGGCAGCTACTGACACCTGCCATGCGCCGCACCACCCTGGTGATCTGGTTGCTGTTTTTCCTGGTCATGTTCGGCTTCTACTTCGTCATGAGCTGGACCCCGAAACTGCTGGTTGCCGCCGGCCTGTCGGCACAGCAGGGCATCACCGGCGGGGTGCTGTTGAGTGTTGGCGGCATCCTTGGCGCGGCGCTGATCGGTGGCCTGGCTTCGCGCTGGCCACTCACCCGCGTGCTGGCCCTGTTCATGCTGATCACGGCGGTGCTGCTGGTGCTGTTCGTGGTCAATGGCGCGTCGGTGAGTGCCGCGTTGGCGCTGGGGTTGCTGATCGGGCTGTTCTCCAATGGCTGCGTGGCCGGCCTGTATGCCCTGTCGCCGGTGGTTTATGACGCCTCGGTGCGCGCTACCGGCGTGGGCTGGGGCATCGGCATTGGCCGCATGGGCGCAATTCTGTCGCCGACCGTGGCCGGCATGTTGCTCGATGGCGGCTGGCAACCGCTGCACCTGTACGGGGTGTTTGCCAGCGTCTTCGTGCTTGCCGCCGGTTGCCTGCTGTTGCTGCGCCCCGCGGCCAGCACCGCGCGGCCAGTGCTGGCCGACGCCTAAGCCTGGCCATCGATGATCGCTTGGGCGACCGTGGCGTAGAACCATTGCAGGGCGGCGGAGTTGTCGCTGTTGGGGTGCCAGTTCAGCGACACGTTGAACTCGGCAACCTGGAACGGCAGCTCAAGCATTTTCAAACCCCCGTCCTGCATGAACAGCCGGCCGATCTGTGCCGGCAGCACGGCGAGCAGGTCGGTACCGGGGATGATCTTCGGCAGCACCGAGAAGTGCGGCACCTGCAGGCTGATGCGCCGCTGCAACTGCATGCTGGTGAGCACGTCTTCGACACTGCCGTGGCCGGTGGTACGGGTAACGCTGATATGGCGTTCGGCAATGAACTGCTCAAGGCTCAGTTCATTGCCGATGCGAGGGTGGTCGCAGCTGAGCAGGCATACATAACGTTCGCGCATCAGTACCTGGCTGCGCGTGCCCGGCACCGGCGGGCGGCAGATGGCGGCGTCGATCTTGCCGCTGGCCAGCCAGTCGCCCACCTGGTCCACCTGCAGTGGCAGCACCTCGACTTCCGCCTGCGGGGCATCGCGGTTCAGGCGCGCCAGAATCAGCGGCAAGAAGCCCATTTCGCCAAGGTCGGAAAGGGCGATGCGAAACCTGCGTTCGGTGGTCGCGGGGTCGAACTGGCGGGTGCTCTGCACAGCACCTTCGATGCGCGTCAGTGCGTCACGCAGGGTGCCGTACAGCTGCTCGGCAACAAAGGTCGGCTGAATGCCGTCACGCGTGCGGCTGAACAGGGCGTCGTCAAACAGTTCGCGCAGGCGGGCCAGGCCATAGCTGACCGAGGGCTGGGTGACGAACAGGCGCTCGGCGGCAAGAGTGACGCTGCGGGCCTCGTACAGTGTGACGAAAGTGCGGATCAGGTTCAGGTCGATGTGGCTCATGGGGCACTGGCTTCGCATAGATAGGTTTTATTTTTGGTAAAGATAGTATCAATTTGATCAATCTGGCCGTGGCTGCAAAAGTAACCCGAATTCCAAAAACAAGCTGCAAGGGGCTTTATGAAAACTGTTCACGGCGCCACTTACGACATTCTTCGCCAGCATGGCCTGACCACCATCTTCGGCAACCCCGGCTCCAACGAGCTGCCGTTTCTCAAGGGCTTCCCGGAGGATTTCCGCTACATCCTCGGCCTGCACGAAGGCGCCGTGGTCGGCATGGCCGATGGCTACGCACTGGCCAGCGGCCAGCCCACCTTCGTCAACCTGCACGCGGCTGCCGGTACCGGCAATGGTATGGGCGCCCTCACCAATGCCTGGTACTCGCACAGCCCGCTGGTGATTACCGCCGGCCAGCAGGTGCGCTCGATGATCGGGGTGGAAGCGATGCTGGCCAATGTCGATGCCGCACAGCTGCCCAAGCCACTGGTCAAGTGGAGCCACGAGCCCGCTACCGCGCAGGACGTGCCGCGCGCCCTGAGCCAGGCGATCCACACCGCCAACTTGCCACCACGCGGGCCGGTGTACGTGTCGATCCCCTATGACGACTGGGCGTGCGAAGCGCCAAGCGGTGTCGAGCACCTGGCACGGCGCCAGGTGAGCAGTGCCGGGCTGCCGTCGCCTGCGCAGCTGCAGCACCTGTGCGAACGCCTGGCAGCGGCGCGCAACCCGGTGCTGGTGCTGGGCCCGGATGTCGATGGCAGCGCCGCCAATGGCCTGGCTGTGCAGTTGGCCGAGAAGCTGCGCATGCCGGCCTGGGTCGCGCCTTCGGCGTCGCGCTGCCCGTTCCCCACTCGGCATGCGTGCTTCCGCGGGGTTTTGCCGGCAGCCATTGCCGGCATCAGCCACAATTTGGCCGGGCACGACCTGATCCTTGTGGTGGGGGCTCCGGTGTTCCGCTACCACCAGTTCGCCCCAGGCAACTACCTGCCGGCCGGCTGCGAGCTGCTGCACCTGACCTGTGACCCGGGCGAAGCGGCGCGCGCGCCCATGGGCGACGCCCTGGTCGGCGACATTGCGCTTACCCTCGAGGCCGTGCTGGACGGCGTGCCGCAGAGCGTGCGGCAGATGCCCACCGCTTTGCCTGCTGCTGAACCGGTGGCGGATGACGGTGGCCTGTTGCGCCCTGAAACAGTGTTCGACCTGCTCAACGCCCTGGCGCCCAAGGACGCCATCTACGTCAAGGAGTCCACCTCTACCGTGGGTGCGTTCTGGCGCCGCGTGGAAATGCGTGAGCCGGGCAGTTATTTCTTCCCCGCAGCCGGTGGCCTGGGTTTTGGCCTGCCAGCAGCCGTAGGCGTGCAGCTGGCATCGCCTGGCCGGCAGGTGATCGGCGTGATCGGCGACGGCTCGGCCAACTATGGCATCACCGCGTTGTGGACCGCCGCGCAATACAACATCCCGGTGGTGTTCATCATCCTCAAGAACGGCACCTACGGCGCATTGCGCTGGTTCGCCGATGTGCTCGACGTCAACGATGCGCCCGGGCTGGACGTGCCTGGCCTGGACTTCTGCGCCATCGCCCGTGGCTATGGCGTGCAGGCGGTGCATGCGGCCACTGGCAGCGCCTTCGCCCAGGCCTTGCGTGAAGCGCTGGAGAGCGACCGGCCAGTGCTGATCGAAGTGCCGACCCAGACCATCGAGCCCTGAACCCGACACACACGCACACCACGCGACACCCACAAAAACAAGAACCGAGGTGGCTATGAAGACGACTTCCGTAAGTGAAGTGATCGATGCTGCACCCTTCAATCGCACGCACCTGCTGATACTGCTGTGGGGCTGTTTCATCATGCTGTTCGATGGCTATGACATGGTGATTTACGGCTCGGTGGTGCCACGCCTGATGCAGGAATGGCAACTTAGCGCCATCGAAGCCGGCACGCTCGGCAGCTGTGCGCTGTTCGGCATGCTGTTCGGCGGTACTTTGCTGGCGCCACTGGCCGACCGTTTCGGCCGGCGCAAACTGATCATCCTCACCACACTGCTGGCCAGCCTGGCGGCGTTCATGACCGGGCATGCAGAAACCCCGCTGGCGCTCGGTGCCTGCCGCCTGGTGACCGGGCTGGCCCTGGGCGCGCTGGTGCCCAGCGCCGTCAACCTGATCAGCGAGTTCGCCCCGCAAGGGCGGCGCAGCACCATGATCACCGTGATGTCCAGCTTCTATTCGGTGGGCGCAGTGCTGTCGGCTTTGCTGGCAATCGCGGTGATCCCGCAGTGGGGGTGGCAAGCTGTGTTCTATGTGGCTGTGCTGCCGGTGCTGGCCGTGCCGTTCATGCTGCGCTACCTGCCGGAGTCGGCGGCGTTTCTTGAGCTCAAGGGGCGCCGTGCCGAGCTTGAACGGTTGCTGGCGAAGGTCGACCCGGGGTTTCGCCCGGGCACCGAGCTACATTTGGCGGGCAGCGACCAACCGGTAGACAAGGCGCGCCTGGCGCAGTTGTTCGGCCCTGGTCAGGCCCTGGCCACCTTGTTGCTATGGGTGGCGTTCGCCATGTGCATGCTGATGAGCTATGGCCTCAATACCTGGTTGCCCAAGCTGATGGCGCAGGGCGGCTACCCCTTGGGCTCGAGCCTGGCGTTTCTGGTGACGCTGAACATTGGCGCCACGGTGGGTGCATTGTTTGGTGGCTGGCTCGCCGACCGCCTGGGGGTGCAGCGCACGCTGGCGCTGTTCTTCGTGCTGGCAGCGCTGTCGCTGGCGGCGCTGGGGCTCAACCCGGGCCCGCTGTTGCTCAACCTGCTGTTGCTGGTCGCCGGCGCTACCACCATCGGCACTCTGGCAGTAATCCATGCCTATGCCTCTATCGCCTACCCGGCGCACATCCGCTCCACCGGGGTGGGCTGGGCTGCCGGTATCGGCCGCCTCGGCGCCATCGCCGGGCCCATGCTGGGTGGCAGCCTGCTGTCGATGCAACTGCCGATCCAGCAAAACTTCCTCGCCTTCGCCCTGCCTGGGGTGATCGGTGCGCTTGCCATCGCCTTCATCCAGGTGCGTGCGCCACAACAGGCCAGTGAGCCTGAAGCTGCCAACAAACCTACGTGCTGACCAAGGAGCCTTGCATGTCTGCCAATTGCCCTCGTTATCAAGACCTTCAACTGCTGCCGATTGCCGGCGAGTGGCGCGCCGGTAGTGCCGGCAAGCCCCTGAATGTGTACAACCCATACAACGGCGACTTATTGCTTGAGGTCCAACAGGCCAGTCGTGCCGACCTGGATGCCGCCTATCTGGAGGCAGCCCGGGCACAGTCAAAATGGGCGGCACTGGGCCCCGCCGCACGCGCGGCGGTGCTGTACGAAGTGGTGGCGATATTTGATCGTCGCCGCGACGAGATCATCGACTGGATCATCCGCGAATCCGGCAGTACCCGGCTCAAGGCGCAGCTGGAATGGGGCGCGGCGCGGGCGATTGCACTGGAGTCGGCATCGTTCCCGTCGCGGGTGCATGGGCGCATCGTCGAGTCCAACGTGCCGGGCAAGGAAAGCCGCGTGTACCGCAGCGCCCTGGGTGTGGTCGGGGTCATCAGCCCGTGGAATTTCCCGCTGCACCTGACCCAGCGCTCGATTGCCCCGGCGCTGGCGCTGGGCAATGCCGTGGTGGTCAAGCCTGCCAGCGACACCCCGGTGTGCGGCGGCCTGCTGCTGGCACGCATTTTCGAAGAGGCCGGGTTGCCAGCCGGCGTACTCAGCGTGGTGGTCGGCGCGGGCGGCGATATCGGTGATGCCTTTGTCGAGCACCCGGTGCCGGCGCTGATCACCTTCACTGGCTCCACCCCGGTGGGGCGTGGCATTGGCCGTATTGCGAGCGGTGGCGAATACCTCAAGCACGTTGCCCTGGAGCTGGGCGGCAACAGCCCGTTCGTGGTGTTGGACGATGCCGACCTTGAACAGGCGGTGAATGCTGCCGTGTTTGGCAAGTTCCTGCATCAGGGGCAGATCTGCATGGCGGTGAACCGGATCATCATCGACGACAGCCTCTACGACGCTTTTGCGCAGCGCTTCGTCGAGCGTGTCAGGGCGCTGGTGGTAGGCGATCCGGACTCGTCAGCTACAGTGATCGGGCCGGTAATCAATGCCCGGCAACTGCAGGGCCTTCAGGACAAGATCAGCCTGGCACGCGGCGAAGGTGCCGAGCCGCTGTACGAGGGCGGGGTCGACGGCAACTTGCTGGCGCCGCATGTGTATGGCGAGGTCACCGTCGACATGGACCTTGCGCGTAACGAAATCTTCGGCCCCTTGGTGGGCTTGCTGCGCGCGCGTGACGAAGCGCATGCCCTGGAGCTGGCCAATGCCAGCGAATTCGGCCTTTCCAGCGCGGTGTTCAGCCGCAACCTGGAGCGTGCCGTGCGCTTTGCCCGCCAGGTGCGTGCAGGCATGAGCCACATCAACGACATCCCGGTGAACGACGAGGCCAACGCGCCGTTCGGCGGTGAGAAGAACTCGGGGCTTGGCCGTTTCAACGGGGACTGGGCCATCGACGAGTTTACCCGCGATCACTGGGTAAGCGTGCAGCACGTGCCGCGCCAGTATCCGTTCTGATGCATTGAGCCACTGAGTAGCGCCCGGCCCAGGCCGGGCATTCATGCAGCCATTCGACCACGGGCTCTGGGCAGCCTGCGGGGGGTGGCTGCGCCCAAGTAACGCGGAGAACAATAATAATGATGCACACACACTGCACCCTTGCCCGTTCGGCCCTGGCGGTTTCGCTGGCGCTTGGCCTGGGTTTGCCGGCCTGGGCCGGGGAGGGGGGCTTCCTTGAAGATGCCAAGGCCGGGCTGACGCTGCGCAACTACTACTTCAACCGCGATTTCCGTGACCCGGGGGCGGCCAAGAGCAAAGTCGAAGAATGGGCCCAGGGCTTCATCTTCAAGTTCAGCTCCGGCTACACCCCGGGGCTGATCGGTGTGGGCCTGGATGGCATCGCCATGTTCGGCATGAAGCTGGACAGTGGCCGCGGTACCAGCGGTTCCGAACTGCTGCCGGTGCACGACGACGGGCGTGCGGCCGACAACTATGGCCGCGCAGGGCTGGCGGCCAAGCTGCGTATTTCATCGACCGAGCTGAAGGTGGGTGAACTGCTGCCGGATATCCCGCTGCTGCGCTACGACGATGGCCGCCTGCTGCCGCAGACCTTCCGTGGCGCCATGTTCGACTCGCGGGAAATCGAAGGCCTGAGCCTGCAAGCCGGCCAGTACCGCGAGGTCAGCCTGCGCAACTCGTCCGATATGCAGGACCTCTCTGCCTGGGCCGCGCCCGGGGTCACCTCGGACGGCTTCAACTACGCCGGCGCCGAGTACCGCTTCAACCAGCAGCGCACCCTGATCGGCGCGTGGCATTCGCAGTTGGAAGACATATACCAGCAAAGCTACTTCAACCTGCTGCACAGCCAGCGAGTGGGCGAGTGGACGCTGGGGGCCAACCTGGGTTACTTCATCGACCGTGATGACGGCCAGGCGCGCATCGGCGATATCCAGAGCCGCACGGGCTACGCCTTGCTGTCAGCTTCGCACAGTGGTCACACGCTGTACGTGGGGTTGCAGAAAGTGAGTGGCGACAGCCAGTGGATGTCGGTGTACGGCAGCAGCGGGCGCACCTTGGGCAACGACATGTTCAACGGCAACTTCAGCAACGCCGACGAGCGCTCGTGGCAAGTGCGCTACGACTACAACTTTGCCGCGCTGGGTGTGCCTGGGCTATTGGCCATGGTGCGTTACGGGCATGGCGAAAATGCCACCACGGCGGCGGGCAGCAATGGCAAGGAGTGGGAGCGTGATACCGAGGTGAACTACACGTTCCAGAGCGGGGCGTTGAAGAACCTCAACATCCGCCTGAACAACGCCACCAACCGGCGCAGCTTCAACAGCGATTTCGACCAGACGCGACTGATCGTCAGCTACCCGCTGACGCTGTAAGCAGCAATGTGCCCGGTGAGCACGGTCCTACAGGTTCGCGCAGGCTTCAGGCTTATGCAGTACCTATGGGGGCAACTGCCTTGCACAGCACCTAAGCGCTAGCGCGAACACCGGCGGAGCCGGTGCCATCCACCGCGCAGGGTTCTTCGCGGGCACGCCCGCTTGTATGGTTAGACTTGAAGGGGTGGTGGGACTAAATGCCCGATTCTGACTGTTCACAGCAGTACAGACCGTGGGAGACATCGCCCCACCCCTTCCACCAAAGCGCCGATAAAGAATGCATCGTTTGCAAACGACGATAGAAGCAAGCCAGCGCCTCTTGGTGAAACCCCTTCAAGCCAAAAAACCATAACGTGAGGAGGCTCCCGTGGCAATGCAGGTTGGCAAATTGATCGTGGGTGCGGATGTCGCGAAAGCAGAATTAGTGATTCATCACGATGATCGCGACGAGATCATCAAGGTGAAAAATACCAAACCGGAAATCAAGAAATGGCTGAAGCAACAGCCTCTCAACACGGCAATTGCTGTTGAGGCGACCAATGTTTACCACCTGGACTTGGTTGAGCTGGCCCATAGCCTGGGTTTCGAGGTCTATGTCATTGATGGATTCCAACTGAGCAACTACCGCAAAAGCGTGGGTGTGCGGGTAAAAACGGACCCCACTGATGCTCGGTTGTTGTCCCGATTTTTGAGAAACGAGGGGGAAGACCTCCGCCCTTGGACTCCCCCTCCCGCCGTCTACGGCAAGCTTCAGAGCCTTCTGCGACGCCGAGCGGCCTTGGTGACTGCCCGCACGGCGATGACCCAGAGCTGGGCTAATGAAGCCCTTTTGAAAGCCGCCTTCACAACCTTTGTAAAATCGATAGACCGGCTGGATTTGTTGATCCAAAAGAAAATTAAAGAAGTGCTGCGCGAAGCAGGGCTGCACGAGCAAGTTGCTCGCTGCCAGGCGGTAGAGGGTATTGGGTTTCTCACGGCCACTGCCTTGGTAATGGCTTTTATGCGGGGCGAGTTCAAGAGCAGTGATTCGTACATTGCATTCCTGGGAATGGATCTACGAGTGATTGATTCTGGGCAGAAGAATGGACGTCGTCGCCTTACCAAGCGAGGCTGCTCAGAAATCCGTCGCCTGCTGCATAACGCGGCGATGTCAGCCAGCCGGACGGCCACTTGGAAAGGGATCTACGAACAACATCGCAATGCGGGTAAAGCAACAACCCAGGCGTTGGTAATCCTGGCCAGGAAGCTTGCACGAGTGGCATTCGCCCTGATGAAGAATCAGGACGAATATGTCACCAAGGGTGGGAAAGCGCCTTGCTGAAAACCATAGAATCTCCCACAGGTACCGCGCAGGCTTCAGGTTTATGCAGTACCTGTGGGACAACTGTCCTTGCGCAACACCTGAAAGTCAGTGCAATCACTGTGGGAGCGGGCATGCCCGCGAACACCGGCGAAGGCGGTGCCAGGCACAGCGTTGCCTGCTTCGCGGGTGAACCCGCAAACACATCTTTCTCAGCCTTGTGGGGTGCACTCCGAACAGGCCTGCAGCAACCCCTCGGCTTGCGCTAAGATGCCCGCTCATGCCCCTGGAAGTAGCCTGGATGAGCAAACCCGGTCAAATGGTGCTGGTTGCGCTGCGCAAGATGATCGCCTCGGGCGAGCTGGCGGCCGGCGAGCGCCTGATGGAAGTTCCTACCGCCGAACTGTTCGGCGTCTCACGCATGCCGGTGCGCATGGCGTTTCGTACCCTTGAGCAGGAAGGCCTGCTGGTGCGCTTTGGCGGCCGGGGGTTTCAGGTGCGCTCGGTCAGCGCCGATGATATCGCTGGCGCGGTCGAGGTACGCGGCGTACTGGAGGGGTTGGCCGCTCGCCAGGCCGCAGAGCGTGGCTTGTCAGCGCCAGCACGTGCGGCGCTGCAACAGTGTCTGGTCGATGGCGACCAGCTGTTCGACAAGGGCTTCGTGACCGAAGAAGACCTGCAGGCCTACCACGACCTGAACATGCGCTTTCACCAGGTGATCATCGAAGCCAGCAACAACCCGGCCATCGCCGATGCCCTGGCGCGCAACGACCACCTGCCGTTCGCGTCGGTCACCGCACTGGCGGTGGACCGCCATGACCTGGCCCGCGAATACCGGCGCTTCAACTTCGCCCATATGCAGCACCACGCGGTGTTCGACGCCCTGAGCAACCGCCAGGGTGCCCGCGCCGAAGCGATCATGCGCGAGCACGCCAATGCCACCCTGCGCTACGCCGAGACCTTTGGCGGGGCAACGCCAGACGCGGGCATGAAGGTTATCCTGCCCTCGTCGTAAACCGGCTCAGATATCCAGCACCAGCAACGGCGTTTTCGAGCGCGAGCAGCAGGGCGTGAACTGATCGTTCAGCGCCTGCTCCTCTTCGGTGAGGAACATGTCGCGGTGGTCCGGCGTGCCCTGCAGCACGCGGGTCAGGCAGGTGCCGCAAATACCCTGCTCGCACGACATTGCAATCTCGATACCGTGCTGTTCCAGCACCTGCACCACGGTCTGATCGGCTGGCACCTCGAATACTTGCCCCGTGCTGCCCACCTGCACCGAGAAACTGCCATCGTTGCTGGCATCCACTGGCGCCGCAGCAAAATACTCGCGGTGCAAGTTGGCCTCTTGCCAGCCCAGCCCCCTGGCGCTGGCCAGCACATGCTGCATGAACCCGCCGGGCCCGCATACATAAAGGTGCACATCCTCTTGCGGGTTGCCCAGCACCTGGGCGATATCCAGTGCGGTCTCCGGTTGCTCGTCAAAATGCACGAACATGCGATCAGCGAACGGCGCGTTGCGAATGCGCTCGACAAAGGCTGCACGCTCGCTGGAGCGGGCACAGTAGTGCAGCTCGAAATCATGTCCGCTGTAGGACAGATGCTCGGCCATGCACAAGATCGGGGTAATGCCGATGCCACCGGCAAACAGCAGGCTGCGCTGCGCGCCCTCGGCCAGCGGGAACAGGTTGCGCGGCGCGCTGATGCGCAGCCGTGCACCGGCCTGCACCTGCTCATGCAGGCTGCGTGAGCCGCCCCGCGAGGCCGGATCGTTGAGCACGCCAATCAGGTAGCGGTGGCGCTCTTCGGGGTGATTGCACAGCGAATACTGGCGCACCAGCCCATCGGGCAAGTGCACGTCGATATGCGCGCCAGCGCTGAACGGCGGCAGCAGGCTGCCATCCGCTGCCGCCAGCTCGAAGCTGCAAATACCTTGCGCTTCATCGTTACGGGACACCACTACGGCATCGATCATGTCGGCTGTTCCTCAGGCAGGGGTGGCGCTGGTAGCGATCAGTTGCGGTTGCGGCGCACGCTCTTTGGCGATGATCCGCTCCAGCACCTTGCGCGACTGCACGCCGCCAGCATCGATGTTCAGCTTCAGCAGGTTGCGCTCGGGGTAGGCCAGCAGGTTCTGTTGCTGGCGTTCCAGCATCTCCAGGTCTTCGCTGAAAATCTTGCCCTGGCCCTCACGAATGTTGTCGGTCAGGGTCTGGTCGTGGGCGGCGAAGTTGCGTGCCATGCCCCAGAAGTACCAGATGGAGGTGTCGGTTTCCGGGGTGATGAAATCCACCACGATGCTCGACGCCTTGTGCTGGGCCTCGGCGTGGTAGCCACCCTTGCCGGCATGGGCTACGCCCACTTCGATCAGCACATGGCTGGGCGGAGTGAAGCGGCAGATCTGCCAGCGATCCACCGGCACGTCGTCGGCCAGGCCGTTGCCACGCAGGGCCATGCGCCAGAAGGGCGGGGCCATGATGTTTTCCATGTGCCGGGAGGTAACCACCTCGTCGCCGGTGACGGTGGTGACTGGCGGCGCCTCGTCGATTTCCTTCTGGCCGATGCTGGAGGCATGCACGTAGGTTTCGTGGGTGAGGTCCATCAGGTTGTCGATCATCAGCCGGTAGTCACAACCAATGTGGAACAGCCCGCCGCCGTATGCCCACCCATCATTCACCGCCCATTCAAGGTGCGGGATCAGCGCCGGGTCGGCTTGTGCCTGGTCGCCGGGCCAGACCCAGATGAAGCCATAGCGTTCGACGGCAGCAAAGGTCTTGTTGCAGGGAAAGCCACGCACCCGCTGCCCCGGCATCGAGACGGTCTTGCCGTCGCAACCCATGACCAGGCCGTGGTAGCCACACACCAGGTTGCCGTCCTCGACATAGCCCAACGACAACGGCGCGCCACGGTGGGGGCAGAAGTCCTCGACGGCGGCCACTTTGTTCTCTTGGGCGCGGTAGAACACGATCTTCTCGCCGCAGATCTGCCGGCCAAGGGGCTTGGCGGCTATCTCGTCGGGGGTGCAGGCGACGTACCAGGTGTTTTTGGGGTACATGGGGGGCTCTCCAGGGTTTTGTTTTTATTTAATGGATCCATTAGAGCTTTGGTGTTGGAGCGAGGTCAACACATTCCGCATAAAAATGGCGAGTCATGTGCGGTTATCGAACGCACCAATGGATCCATTGGTGCCAATTCGTCAGGTCACTGTCGGTAGGAGATGGTGCGGTTTCAGCGGCAGGTCTTGAAGGCAGGTGGACGTGTGCCTAGGTCAAGAGGCAAGGGCTGACCCACCCTCTGTAGAAGCAGGCTTGCCCGCGAACACCGGCGGCGCCTGTGTCATTTGATTGCGAGTTATGTAGATGACATAAGTGACCTAAGCATTGTTCGATTTCTTGTAGGCTAAAGGATCTTTCTAAGATCAGATGATTCCTACGTGATGACTCTCGTCACGCTTAGTTGCAATACACGCCATTGACAGCGCCATCAAGCGGCTTATTGAATGAAGTGGTCGCAAACATAATAGGTGTACGCGAAGTGAGGCCCGCTAAATACAACAAAGGGGTGTCGAAGTGGATGTGGTAATGGGCTTGGTGGCAGCCTTATGTTGGGGGGCTACAGATTATTTGGTGAGCGTAAATGGCAGGTCACTTGGTATCAGGCGTTCAGTGCTCTACAGCCAGGTATTGGGACTGGTGATTCTGAGTATTTTTGCTTTGCAATCAAGCAGCCTCAATTCGATTGTCGCAGTCAGTGTAGAATCCGTGATCCTCTGTCTTGTCGCGGCGGTGTTGACGCTACTCGGCGCTCTCTCCCTGGCCAAGGCGTTAACCGAGGGACGCACCGCAATTGTTGCGCCAGTGGTCACGTCCTACGGCATCGTCACAACAATCTTGGCTTGGGCAGGGGGTGAACGCTTGACTGCCTATCAGTTGATTGGGATCGCCATCTGCGCATTTGGTGTGATGGCTGTGGGCCTGGGGCACAGCAATCCCGCGTCTCGCTTAAACCGACGCGAGGGGCAGGCAATTGTTTTTGCGCTGCTGGCAGCTGGTTTTTACGGCTTCAGTTTCTGGGTTCAAGGTAAATATGCGCTGCCCGCTGTAGGCCCAGTCAACATGCTCTGGTTGAACTACTGCGTGGGCGCTCTGTTTCTGTTGCTTATGTATCGTAATTTTCGAGGGGGTACCAATTTGACCTTAAAAGATTACGGCGCCTTGAGCGGTGCCAGTCTTTTCAATCTGGGTGGTTTCGCAGCGTTTTCATTTGGGGTGGTTGAGGGTTCGATTGCCGTTGTAACGGTTATTAGTACGCTTTCTGGCGGTGTGGCGGCCATGCTCGGCTATGTGTTCTATAAAGAGCGTTTAACGGCAGGGCAGTTGTTGGGCGTGAGTTTCGTTCTGCTAGGCGCGGTAGTGCTGCATCTGCTGTAGGCGCTACGTCAACCCAAGATGAATCACGGAGGGAAGAAAACATAACTGCGACGGGGATGACTGTACACCCCTGCGGTTCGGACCTGCTATTACTAAGCAGACGCACACCATAAAGGCCCGTCGATGCTCGCCATCGAACAGCTCCACAAATCATTCCCCACCCCCCAAGGCCCGCTCCCTGTCCTGCAGGGGGTGGACCTGCGCCTGCCACGCGGTAGCAGCCTGGCGCTGATGGGGGAGTCGGGCAGCGGCAAGAGCACGTTGCTGCACTTGATTGCCGGCCTGGACCGTGCCGACAGCGGCCGCATCCTGATCGACGACGTCCCGCTCGACGGCCGTTCCGAGGCGTCGCTCGCGCAGTGGCGGCGGGAGGGGATTGGCCTGGTGTTCCAGCAATATAACCTTATCAGTAGCCTGGACGTGGCGGCGAACCTCGCCTTTCAGGCCAGGCTGGCTGGCAGGCATGACCCACAATGGGTGGGTTACCTGTCAGAGCAGTTGGGCTTGGCAGGTTTGCTGGCGCGCTACCCTGAGCAGTTGTCCGGTGGCCAGCAGCAACGGGTCGCCATCGGCCGCGCCCTGGCTGGGCGCCCGGCCTGGCTGCTGGCCGACGAACCCACCGGCAGCCTTGACGAAGCCAGCAGCGACGAGGTGCTGAGCCTGTTGCTGCAACTGGTCGCCGAGGCCGGCAGCGGTGTGCTGATGGTGACCCACAGCCCCCGGCTGGCGGCACGCTTGCAGCGGCGTTGCCAGCTGCAGGCCGGTCACGTTCAGCCAGAGTCGGGGTGATGAGGCTTTTGTCGCTGGCCCTGTTGGCGTTGTTCAGCCATTGGCGGCGCCATCGTGTGCAGTTTTTCAGCATCTTCACCGGGCTGTGGCTGGCCACGGCGCTGTGGACGGGCGTGCAGGCGCTGAACAGCCAGGCACGCAGCGACTACGCCCGCGCCAGTGCCGTGCTGGCCGGGCCGCTGCAGGCGCAGCTGGTGCCGCGCAACGGTGAGCGCTTCGACCAAGGGCTTTACGTGCAATTGCGCAAGCAGGGTTGGCCAGTAACGCCCGTGCTGGAAGGGCGCTTGCGTTTGCCTGGGGAGCCCGCGCGCAGTGTGCGCCTGTTGGGCATCGAACCTTTGAGCCTGCCGCCGGCCAGCAGCATTGCCGGTGTGCAGCCGCAAGCATTCGATGTGCAAGCGTTCATCGGCACGCCCGGGCAAGCGTGGGCGGGGCCAGACACCTTGCGGCAACTGGGCGCAGAGCGGGGGGCAGCGGTGCGCGACAGCGAAGGGCAATTGCTACCCCCCATGATCCTGCAGCCTGCATTGGCGCCTGGGGTGATCGTGGTCGATATCGGCCATGCCCAGCGGTTGCTGCACGCGCCTGAGCAGTTGTCGCGATTGCTGGTGGCCGGCAAGCCAGGGCCGCTGCCTGCTGATATTGCGGTTTACCTCGAACTGCAACCGCAACAGGACGACGGCGGGTTGCAGCGGCTGACTGACAGCTTTCACCTCAACCTGACTGCTCTCGGCCTGCTGGCGTTCGTCGTGGGCCTGTTTATCGCCCATGCCGCAATCGGTCTGGCGCTAGAACAGCGGCGTGGGTTGATCCGCAATCTGCGCGCCTGTGGCGTCAGCTTGAACACCCTGCTGTGCGCCTTGATGCTGGAGCTGGGTCTGTTCGCCGTCCTGGGCGGGCTGGCCGGTGTGGCCAGCGGGTATGTGCTGGCCGCGTGGTTGTTGCCCGATGTGGCAGCCAGTTTGCGCGGCCTGTACGGCGCCCAGGTTGCCGGTACCCTGAGCCTGCCCGCGTGGTGGTGGCTGGTGGGGCTGCTTGTGAGTGTGCTGGGGGCATTGCTGGCAGGGCTGGGCAGTGTGTTACGTGCAGCCCGGTTGCCATTGCTGGCGTTGGCGCAGCCTCAGGCTTGGCGGCTGGCGCAGGGGCCATGGTTGAGGCGCCAGGCTTGCATAGCGGGCGTCCTGTTGCTGCTGGCCTTGGGCTGTGGCGTGCTGGGTAACCGCCTGGCCAGCGCGTTTGCCATGCTTGCTGGGCTGTTGCTGGCGGCGGCGCTGTTGTTGCCGGCCTTGCTCGACCGGGCTCTGGCCTTGCTGACGCGGTATTGCCGGCGGCCTTTGGCGCAATGGTTCGTCGCCGATAGCCGCCAGCAACTGCCGGCACTGAGTTTGGCGCTGATGGCACTGTTGCTGGCGCTGGCTGCCAGTGTCGGCGTGGGCAGCATGACCGAAGGCTTTCGCAAGACCTTTGTCGGCTGGCTGGACCTGCGCCTGTCTGCCGACCTGTACGTCAGCCCTCGGGATACAGCCCAAGGTCTGGAAATTGCGCAATGGCTAGGGCAGCAATCGGCAGCCAGTGTGGTGCTGCCCGGCTGGCGCGTAGAAACGCAGTTGCAGGGCTGGCCGGTGCAGCTTCAGGGCATCGTCGATCACCCGGGATACCTGAAGCGTTGGCCGTTGCTGCAGGAGAAGCCTCACGCCTGGGAAGCGTTGGCCGGCGGGCATGCGGTGATGCTCAGCGAACAGCTGGCCAGGCGCCTGAGGGTGCAACTGGGCGACCGCCTGGCGCTGCCTTCAGAGGCGATGACAGTGGTGGGGATCTATGCCGATTACGGTAACCCCAAGGGGCACGTGCTGGTCAATGCCAGCTGGTTGCGCAAGCAATGGCCGCAGGCCACGCTGACCGGGTTGAGCGTTGATCTGCCCGCTGAACAATTGCCCGTCATCAAGGCAGCGTTGCAGCAGCACTTCGCCTTGGACGACAGCCGCGTAGTGGAGCAGGCGCGCCTGAAACGCTGGTCTACCGAGGTGTTCAACCGCACCTTTGCCGCCACTGCCGCGCTCAACAGCCTCACGCTTGGCGTGGCCGGGGTGGCGCTGTTCATCAACCTGCTGACGCTGGGCCAGACGCGGCTGAGCCAGCTGGCGCCCCTGTGGGCGTTGGGTGTGCAGCGCAGCCAACTGGTGTGGCTGAGCTTGGGGCAGACACTGATGCTGAGCAGTTTCACGGTACTGCTGGCAATCCCGTTGGGGGTGTTGCTGGCATGGTGCCTGGTGGCGGTGGTCAACGTGCAGGCGTTCGGCTGGCGCCTGCCGCTTTACGTATTCCCCGTGCAGCTGCTGCAACTGGCCGCCTTGGGGTTGTTCACCAGCCTGTTGGCCAGCGCCTGGCCGTTGTGGCAACTGGCGCGCCGCCAGCCCCGCGAACTGTTGAGGCCGTTTACCGATGAAGCGTAACGCCTTGCTGTTGCTATGCGGCCTGCTATGCGCTTGTGACCCGCCGGCGCCACCAAGCTATGCCGGGTTGGGGCAGCAGGCGGACGGTTTCAACCAGGTGGCCCGCGCGCATCGCCTGGAATTCCCGCGTGACCATGGCGCACACGATGGCTTTCGCATCGAATGGTGGTACGTCACTGCCAACCTCAAGGACGCCCAGGGGCGTGACTGGGGCGCCCAGTGGACCCTGTTCCGCTCGGCCCTGCGCCCCGGCCCTGAAACCACCGACTGGAACAGCCCCAACCTGTGGATGGGGCACGCGGCCCTGACCGGGCCGGGTGGTCACCAGTCTGGCGAAACCCTGGCGCGCGGCGGTATCGGCCAGGCCGGCGTGCAGGCCCAGCCGTTCCGTGCCTGGATCAATGATTGGTCGTTGCAGGGCAGGGCGGGCATCGAAAGCCTGCAAATGGCTGCCGGTGGCGAAGGTTTTCGCTACGACTTGCGTTTGCGCAGTGATCGCCCCCTGGTGCTGCACGGCGACCAGGGTTACAGCGAGAAATCCGGCAAGGGGCAGGCCTCTTACTATTACAGCCAGCCGTTTTACCGTGTGCACGGGGAGGTAGAGCGTGGAGGCATGTGCATCGCGGTCACCGGCCAGGCCTGGCTGGACCGGGAATGGAGCAGCCAGCCGCTGGCGGCCGGGCAAACGGGGTGGGACTGGTTTTCCCTGCACCTGGACAGTGGCGCCAGGCTGATGTTGTTCCAGGTGCGTCAGGCCGAGGGCGATGCCTACCGCGCCGGCACGTGGGTTGGCCCGCAAGGTGAAGTGGTAGCGCTGCAAGGCGCGCAGGTTCAGTTGCAGGCCCTGGCCTGGGCCGAGCAGAAGAATGGCAAACAGGTACCGACGCGCTGGCGGGTGCAGGTGCCGGCGCATGGGGTGGATGTGCAGGTCGAGGCGGTGGAACCACAGGCCTGGATGGACACACGGTTCCCGTACTGGGAAGGGCCGGTGCGGTTGAGCGGGAATGCCGGTGGGCGCGGGTATCTGGAGATGACCGGGTACTAGTGCAACACATTCCCGCGATCATGCACCCACAAATACAGCATGGCCCAAACCTGCGCGGTACTTGTGGGAGCGGGCAAGCCCGCGAAGCAGTCTGCTCGGTGGATGGCACGGGCTATGCCCGTGTTCGCGGGCATGCCCGCTCCCACAGGTACCGCGCGAACTTGAAAGGTTTGAGCAACACAGTCGCGCCCACAAGGGGCGCGTCATCGTTTCAATCTTTGATCAGCCGCCGTAACACGGCGCGTGCTTCTTCGGTGCGCAAGCACTCGATGAACAACTGGCTTTCCCGCACCACCGTGGCCTCCAGCTCCGCCCGCTGACTGTCCTTCATCAGCCGCTTGCTGATGCGCAGCGCCGCCTGCGGGTAAGTTTGCAGCTGCCGTGCCAGCTTGCGCGCTGCGGCCAGGCACTCTTCGCCATCTTCATGCAGCTCATTGGCCAGCCCCCAGGCAACCGCCTGTTCGCCATCCAGCAACGCGTTACCCAGCAGCAGGCCGGCGGCGCGGGCCTGGCCAAGCAAGCGTGGCAGCAACAGGCTGGAGCCAAACTCCGGGCACACCCCCAACGGTGCGAAAGGCATGCGCAGCTTGGTCGAGCGGCTGACCAGCACCTGGTCACAATGCAGGAGCAAGGTGGCGCCGATGCCGATTGCTGCGCCACTGACTGCCGCGATCAGCGGCTTGTCCAGCCCCATGACCACCCGCATCAGGCGGAACACCGGGCTGTCCAGGTCAGTGGGCGGGTTGTCGAGGAAGTCGCGCAGGTCGTTGCCAGCGGTGAAGCAGTGGGCGCCACCGGTGATGATAATGGCATCGACGCCAGGGTCTTCACCCGCTGCCAGCAGCAGGTCGCCCAGTTGCTGGTACATGGCGGTGTTCAGGGCGTTGAGCTTGTCCGCGCGGTTGAAGGCCAGGGTCAGCAGGCCTTGGTCCAGCTCGCGTGTGATCGGGTCGTTCATGGCAGCCGCTTTTGTTGTTGTGGGTACGTGTGCCAAGGGTTTATCACGCAGTCCGGCTTGTTGTACAGTCGTTCAGTCCAGCCCCTGAACCGAGAACCCTTGATGAGCCAGGAAGCCCGCTACCACCGCATGCTGCCGGAATTGCGCAAGGCCAACCTGGTCGAAGCGACTCTGGTGTGCCTCAAACGCCACGGATTCCAAGGGGCTTCGATCCGCAAGATTTCGGCCGAGGCCGGGGTCTCGGTCGGGCTGATCAGCCACCACTACGCTGGCAAGGACGAGCTGGTTGCCGAAGCCTACCTGGCCGTCACCGGGCGGGTGATGGGGCTGCTGCGTGAAGCCATGGCGCAGGCCGCGCCCAATGCCCGGGAGCGGCTGTCGGCGTTTTTCCGCGCCTCGTTTTGCGCAGAGTTGCTCGACCCGCAGCTGCTCGACGCCTGGCTGGCCTTCTGGGGCGCGGTCAAGACGGCCGATGCGATCAACCAGGTGCATGATCATTCCTATGGCGAGTACCGCAAGGAGCTGAGCCGGTTGCTGGCCGAGTTGGCCACGCAGGAGGGCTGGCAGGGCTTCGATGCCGACCTCGCGGCCATCAGCCTTAGTGCCCTGCTCGATGGCCTGTGGCTGGAGTCGGGGCTCAACCCCGGCACCTTCACCCCCGAGCAGGGCGTGATTATCTGCGAGGCCTGGGTCGATGGCCTGCAGGCCGGTGGTCGGCGGCGCTTCAGCCTGCCCGAGGGCTGTTGATCGTCTGTTCAGTAACGAGTACGCTGCTGGCGCGAGTGTGTAGAACAACACCAATAAAAAGAGACAACACGCAATGACGCCTCGGGTATTGATCGTCGATGACGATCCGCTTATTCGTGACTTGCTGCAGGCCTATCTGTCCCAGGAAGGCTACGACGTTCACTGTGCCGACACGGCAGAAAAGGCCGAAGCCCTGCTTGGCAGCCAGGATGTCGACCTGGTGCTGCTGGACATCCGCTTGCCCGGAAAGGACGGCCTCACCCTGACCCGCGAGCTGCGGGTGCGCTCGGAGGTGGGCATCATCCTCATCACCGGCCGCAACGACGACATCGACCGCATTGTCGGCCTGGAATGCGGCGCCGACGACTACGTGATCAAACCGCTCAACCCCCGCGAGCTGGTATCACGCGCCAAAAACCTGATCCGCCGCGTGCGCCATGCCCGCGAAGTGCACCCGGCACCGGCCTGCGCTCAGTCGCTGAAGCAGTTTGCCGACTGGGCGCTGGACACCGACCGCCGTCGCCTGATCGACCCACGCGGCGGGCAAACCCTGCTGACCCACGGTGAGTTCCAGTTGCTCAGCGTGTTCCTGCGCAACAGCGGCCATACCCTGAGCCGCGACCAGCTGATGGACCAGATTCGCAACCGCGAGTGGGTGCCCAACGATCGCTCCATCGACGTGCTGGTCGGCCGCCTGCGGCGCAAGCTGCACGATGACCCGGCCGAGCCGCAACTGATCATCACCATTCACGGCACCGGCTACCTGTTCACTGCCAGCGTGGCCGCATGACCCACCGCGCCCGCCGTGCCTGGGGGATGGCGCTGGCGTTGCTCAGTGTGCCGGCCGGTGCGGCACAGACGGTGCGCTATTGCGATTACCCGGTGTACCCGCCGATGTCCTGGAGCGACGGCCACCAGGTGCGTGGCCTGGCGCCAACCGTGGTGCGCGAACTGTTCGCACGCATGGGCTACGACGTGCAGACCGTGGTGCTGGGTAACTGGAAGCGCTGCCTGATGGACGCTGCCGCCGGGCGGGTAGACGTGGTGCTGGCCTACAACAGCGACCAACGTGACCAGCGCATGCATTTTTCCACGGAGCCGGTAGTGCGCGAGGAAGTGGCTGTGTTCTACAACCGCAAATGGCCAGTGCAGTTTCAGCAGTTGGAGGACCTGGCCGGTTACCGCGGCGGCCTGTTGTACGGCGAAAGCTACGGCGCCGAATTCGACCGCTTCGTCGCCCGGCATCAGAACATCGAGCGGGTGTCTTCCAGCCAGCAGAACTTCGGCAAGCTGATCCGCGGGCGCATCGACTACGTGATCCAGGAGCGGCGCACCGGTCAACTGTTCATCGAGCACCTGCCAGGCGCGCAGGACATCCGCGTATTGCCCAGCGCGCTGAGTGTGGACTACCTGCGCGTTGCCGTGTCGCGGCAATCACCCCTGAGCCAGCACATGGATGAAATAGACGCGCAGTTGCGGCGCATGAACCAGGCTGGCGAGATCACGCGCTGGCTGGAGCAGAGCGAGGTCACCTACCGCGACATGATCAACCTGCCGGCGGATGCCCGATGATTCGCCTGCACACCGATGGCCTGCTGCGCCGCCTGCTTCGGTTCATCCTGTTGTTCAGCCTGTGCTTTACCGTTCTGGCCAGTAGCGTGCAGCTGTATTTCGAATACCGCCGCGAGATGCGCGACATCGAGGCACGCATGGCGTTGATCCGCGCCGGCTACCTCGCCAGCCTGGAGCGCAGCCTGTGGGACCTCGACGAGGCGCAGCTCGATACGCAATTGCGCGGCCTGGTGGATTTTTCCGACGTGGCCCGGGTGCGCTTGGTTAGCGACGATTTTCAACTGCTGCGAGGGGAGGCCGAACCCAAGGGGCCGCTGCGCATCGAGCGCTTCCCCCTGGATTATCAGCCCCCCTCGGGCCCCGCCAGGCACCTGGGTGAGCTGGAAGTGAGTATCGACCTGGGGGCGGTGCACCATCGGTTGTATGCCACCGGCCTTGCCAGCCTGCTGTGGATGGGGGTGTTCCTGTGCGGCCTTGCAGTGGCGCTGTCGGGGCTGTTCTATCGCCTGGTCACCCGCCATCTGCAAGTGATGGCCGAGTTCGCCCGGCGTATTGGCGCCGGCCAATGGCAGGAACCGTTGCGCCTGGGGCGCCGCCGTTCATCGCGCCCTGACGAAATCGACACGGTGGCCAATGCCCTGGACGATATGCGCCGCGCCATTCTCAGCGACATTGAACGCCGCGAGCGCGACCGCCTGGCGTTGCAAGACAAGCGCGACGAACTGCAGGCCATGGTCGAGCGACGTACCGCCAGCCTGGCCCGGGCCAAGGATGACGCCGAGGCCGCCAACCTGGCCAAGTCGCGCTTTCTGGCAACCATGAGCCACGAGCTGCGCACCCCGCTCAACGGTATCCTGGGCATGGCCGAGCTGCTACGCGGTGGCCGGCTGGATGCAGCCGACCGTCAGCGCCTGGAAGCCTTGTACAAGGCCGGCGAGGGGCTGTTGGCAATTCTCAACGAAGTGCTGTACTTCGCCCGGCTCGAAGAAGGGGAGAGCCGCGCCGAGCTGGTCGGCTTTTCGCTGCGCCAATTGTGCCAGGAAGTGCTGGCGCTGCTCGAACCCATGGCTGCGGACAACGGCGACACACTGCATCTGGAGGTTGATGAGCAGTTGGCCGGTTACCAGCACGGCGCCGAGCAGTACCTGCGTCAGGTGCTCAGCAACCTGCTGGCCAATGCCATCAAATTCACCGAGCACGGCCAGGTGCGGCTCAAGGTACAGGTGCTGGCCAGCGATGCGACCACGCAGCGCCTGCGGCTGTCTGTCAGTGACAATGGCATCGGCATCGAGCCGGCTGTACAGGCAAAAATCTTCGACCGCTTCGTCCAGGCCAGCGAAGCCGTGGCCCGCCGCTACGGCGGCACCGGTCTGGGCCTGGCGATCTGCAAGCACCTGGTGGAAAAGCTGGGGGGCTGCATTGGCCTGGACAGTGTGCAAGGGCAGGGCAGCTGCTTCTGGTTCGAACTCGACATCGCCCTTGGGCAGCCCGTTGCGGCCAATACCCCGGCCCACTCGGTCAGCGCCAGCCTGGATATCCTGGTGGTCGAGGACGTCGCGCTGAACCGTGAGGTGGCGGGCAGCCTGCTGGTGCGCGATGGCCACCGGGTGAGCTTTGCCGAGGATGCCGGGCAGGCCCTGCAGCTGTGCGCTCAGCGGCGCTTCGACCTGATCCTGCTCGACGTTCACCTGCCCGGCATGAGCGGGGTGGAACTTTGCCGGCAGCTTCGGGCCACCCCCGGGCCAAACCACTACAGCCGGATAGTGGCGCTGACTGCTGGCGTGCAACCGGGGCAAGTGTCGGGTTACCTGGAAGCCGGCATGCAAGGTGTGCTGGCCAAGCCTCTGCGGCTGGCCAACCTGCGCCAGGCGCTGGCCGACGCGAAGCCGACTGAAGAGGCCGGTATTGACGCGAACATGGACTGGTCGCTGCTGGCCACCCACCGCTCGCTGCTGGGCGAGCAGAAGCTGCAAGGCCTGCTGAAGGTGTTGCACCAGTCACTGGAACAGCACGCCACGGGGTTGGCCGAGGCGCTGCCGGCCCAGGACTTTACCGAAGTGCTGCACCTGGCCCATCGCCTGGCCGGCAGTTGCGATTCCCTGGGTTTTTCTGGCCTTGCTGCGCTGTTGCGACGCCTGGAAGACGCAGCCCGCCAGCATGACGGGCAGGCGCTGAACGCACTTGCCGAGCCACTGGCAAACCAGCTCGGCCAGGCCCGTGCGACCCTGGAACAGTTGATCCAGAGCTGACGTACAAAAATCTTACGACTTTTTACATCTTCGATCCGTTCGTACAACGGCACCTTACATCCGTTTCCAATAATCCATGGCAACCGTGTTGCACGCGGTCCATGAGGCTTATTGGAGACAAGAATAATGACATGCCGTAGCGCTCAGCCCCTCCTTCGTACCGCCCCCCGCACCTGCCGCAATGGCGAGGTGCGCCATGACTGACAACCACGAAAAAATCCAGCTCACCCGCGCCCTGAAAAGCCGGCACATCTTCATGCTGTCGCTGGGCGGGGTGATCGGCACCGGCCTGTTCATGGGTTCGGGCGTGACCATCAACCAGGGCGGGCCGGTGGGCGCGATCCTGGCGTACCTGGTGGCCGGCTTGCTGATGTACCTGGTGATGGTCTGCCTGGGTGAACTGTCGGTGCAGATGCCGGTGTCCGGCTCGTTCCAGGCCCACGCCACGAAGTTCATCGGCCCGGCCACCGGCTTCATGATCGGCTGGGTGTACTGGATGAGCTGGGCCACTACCGTGGGCCTGGAGTTCACCGCTGCCGGCATGCTGATGACCCGCTGGTTCCCCGAGGTGCCGATCTGGTACTGGTCGGCACTGTTCGTGGTCGTGCTGTTCGGCCTCAACGCCCTGGCCACTCGCGCTTTTGGCGAGGCCGAGTACTGGTTCTCGGGCATCAAGGTGGCGACCATCCTTGGTTTTATCATCATTGGCCTGCTGGTGATTTTTGGCGCCATCCCGCTGAGCAGCGGGGCACCGGCGCCGATGCTGGACAACCTGGTGGGCGAGTCGCTGTTCCCCCACGGCCTGTCGGCGGTGTTCGCGGTGATGATGACCGTGGTCTATGCGTTCCAGGGCTGTGAAATCATGGGCGTGGCGGCCGGTGAAACCGAGCACCCGGAAAAGAGCATCCCGCGGGCGGTGCGCAATGTGGTGTTCCGTGTGCTGATTTTCTACGTGCTGGCGATTGCCGTGCTGTCGGCCATTGTGCCGTTCGAGCAGGCCGGCCTGATGGAAAGCCCCTTCGTGCAGGTGTTCGACATGGTCGGCATTCCCTTTGCTGCCGACGTGATGAACTTCGTCATCCTCACCGCCATCCTGTCGGTGGGCAACTCTGGGCTGTATGCGTCTACGCGCATTCTGTGGGCGATGTCCAAGAGCGGCATGGCGCCGAAAAGCCTGGCGCCGCTGAGCAAGCGCGGCGTACCGCTGCGGGCGCTGAGCATCACCCTGTGCTTTGCCTTGGTGTCGCTTATGACCAGCTTCATTGCCGCCGACACCCTGTTCATGGTGCTGATGGCGGTGAGCGGCATGTCCGGCACCGTGACCTGGATCGTCATCGCCCTGGCGCAGTACCGCTTCCGCAAGGCCTACCTGCGTGAAGGTGGGCAACTGCAGGACCTGAAGTACAGGGCGCCGCTGTACCCACTGGTGCCGCTGCTGTGCATCACCCTGTGCAGCTCGCTGTTTGTGTTCCTGGCACTGGATGAAACCCAGCGGCCGTCGCTGTACTGGGGCTTTGGCTTTATTGCCCTGTGCTACGCGGCGTACTTCTTCGTCAATCGC
The DNA here is from genome assembly GCF_000412675.1 of Pseudomonas putida NBRC 14164. NCBI lineage: Bacteria > Pseudomonadati > Pseudomonadota > Gammaproteobacteria > Pseudomonadales > Pseudomonadaceae > Pseudomonas > Pseudomonas putida. The sequence goes on from NC_021505.1 coordinate 2,379,759, forward strand.
CGCCGGCAGGGTGCCTTTGAGCCGAGCGCGCCTGGCGTTTGATGCCGTTGGGCGTTGGTTGTAAGTGTTCGGCGAAGCATTTTTATTGTCTGTGAGATCGAGCGCCGCGCGGGCGGCGCTCGATCTCACAGGCAACGAAAATGCAATGCCTAAAGAAACCCGCGTAACAGCAAAAACCGAGTTGTGCGAAGTTGTAACAGCCCATCCCGCCTTGTTGAACACTCGTTTAGTATCTCCCTCATCAAGCCCTCCCAAAACCATCACAACAACACCGAGGCCCCCCATGACCACCCCGTCGTCGTCACTGTTGAGCAAAGTCGAAGCCGGCGTTGCCTGGATCACCCTCAACCGCCCCGAGCAACGCAACGCGCTGGACATTCCCACCCTCAAGCAACTGCACGCCTTGCTCGAAAGCCACAACAGCGACCTGGCCGTACGCGTGGTGGTGATTACCGGCAGCGGCCGCAGCTTCTGCGCAGGCGCCGACCTGGCCGAATGGGCTGCCGCCGAAGCCGCGGGCACCCTGGAAAGCTACGGCTGGACCGAAACCGCCCACGCCCTGATGTTGCGCCTGCACAGCCTCGACAAGCCCACCCTCGCCGCCATCAACGGCACCGCCGTGGGCGGGGGCATGGACCTCAGCCTGTGCTGCGACCTGCGTATCGCCGCCGCTTCTGCGCGCTTCAAGGCTGGTTACACCAGCATGGGCTACAGCCCCGATGCCGGCGCCAGCTGGCACTTGCCACGGCTGATCGGCAGCGAGCAGGCCAAGCGCTTGTTGTTCCTCGATGAACTGTGGGGCGCCGAGCGTGCCTTGGCGGCCGGGCTGGTCAGCGAAGTCTGCGCCGACGAGCAACTGCCCGCCGTGGCGGCCGAGCTGGCCGGGCGCCTGGCCAATGGCCCGACGTTCGCCTATGCGCAGACCAAGCAGCTGATCCGCGACGGCGCCCGCCGCACCTTGGCCGAGCAGCTGGAGGCCGAGCGCCACGCCGGCCTGCTGTGCGGCCGCAGCCAGGATGGCGCCGAGGCGCTGCAAGCCTCGGTTGAACGCCGCGCCCCCCGTTTCACCGGCCAGTAACCCGATACCGACCCTGACCAGGACCTTCGCAGATGAATTTCCAACTGACCCAAGAACAAGAAATGTTGGTGGAAGCGGTACGCAGCTTTGCTGCCAAAGAGTTGCTGCCCCATGAGGAAGCGGTGGACCGCGCCGATGCCGTGTCGCCAGAGCTGGCCGCGCACATCCGTGGCAAGGCCATCGCCGCCGGGTTCTATGCCTTCAACATGCCTGAGGAAGTCGGCGGCGGTGGCCTGGACTATCTGTCCCAGGCGCTGATCGAACGTGAGCTGTCCAAGGTGTCCTGGGCGCTGCACGTGTTTGTCGCACGCCCGTCGAAAATCCTCATGGCCTGCAAGGACGAGCAGATCAACGACTACCTGCTGCCTTGTGTGCAGGGCGAGAAAACCGACTGCTTCGCCCTCACCGAACCGGGTGCCGGTTCCGATGCCAACGCCATCAAGACTCGCGCCGTGCGCCAGGGCGATGACTTTGTCATCAACGGCAGCAAGCACTTCATCAGCCACGCCGGCCACGCCGATTTCGCGATTGTCTTCGCGGTCACCGACACTTACGAGCACAACGGGCGCAAGCGCAATGCGGTCACGGCGCTGCTGGTGGACCGCGGCACACCGGGCATGACCATCCGCCGCGGCCCCAAGTGCGTGAGCAACCGTGGCTACCACACCTACGAGCTGTTCTTCGACGACTGCCGGGTGCCGGCCAGCAAGGTGCTGGGCGAAGTCGGCAAGGGCTGGGAAGTGGCCAACGCCTGGCTTACCGCCGGCCGGGTGATGGTCGCGGCCAACTGCGTGGGCCAAGCCCAGCGCGCCCTCGACCTGTCGCTGCAGTGGGCCGCCGACCGCAAGCAGTTCGGCCAGGCCATCGGCAGCTACCAGGGCGTGTCGTTCAAGCTGGCCGACATGGCCACACAGATTCGCGCCGCCGAAATGCTCACGCTGCACACGGCCTGGAAGATGGACCAGGGCAGCATGACCGACGGTGAAGCCGGCATGGCCAAGCTGTTTGCCAGCGAAGTGCTGGGCAAGGTGGCCGACGAAGCCGTGCAGATCTTCGGCGGCATGGGCCTGATGGACGAAGGGCCGGTCGAGCGCATCTGGCGCAACGCGCGTATCGAGCGTATCTGGGAGGGCACCTCGGAAATCCAGCGGCACATCATCGCCCGCGAACTGCTGCGCCCGCTGCTGCGCTGAGCGCCAGGAGAACACCCATGTCGCAATCGATTCGTGACAACCTCAAGCGCCTGCTGGCGCCCCGGCACCTGGCCTTCGTTGGTGGGCGCAGCATGGCGCGGGCGCTCAAGCGCTGCGCCGAAGGTGGCTACGGCGGCGAGCTGTGGCTGGTCAACCCGCAGCATGAAAGCCTGGAAGGTATCCCTTGCGTTGCCCGCGTGGCCGACTTGCCTTACCCCCCGGACGCGGTGTTCATCGCCACCCACCGTGAGCTGACCTTGCAGTGCGTTGCCGAGCTGGCCGCGCGTGGCGCCGGTGGTGCCATCTGCTATGCCTCCGGCTTTGCCGAAAGCGGCGAAGAGGGCCGCCAGTTGCAGCAGCGCCTGCTCGCTGCGGCCGGCAACATGGCCCTGCTCGGCCCCAACTGCTATGGCCTGCTCGATTACCTGCACGGTGCCGCCCTGTGGCCGGTGGCCCATGGCGGCAAGCGGGTGGAGAAGGGCGTGGCGATCCTGACCCAGAGCGGCAACTTCGCCTACAACCTGTCCATGAGCGACCGCTCGCTGCCGGTGGCCTATATGGCCTCGGTCGGCAACCAGGCGCAATTGGGCGTGGCCGAGCTGATGGACGTGCTGCTCGACGACCCACGGGTAACGGCCATCGGGCTGCACCTGGAAGGCTTGAAGAACGTGCCGGGCTTTGCACGCGCAGCCTACAAGGCATTGCAGCAGGGTACACCGGTCATTGCCCTGAAGACGGGCGTGTCGCAGATCGGCGCTGAACTGGCGCTGAGCCACACCAGCTCGTTGTCCGGCTCCGATGCCTTGTACGACAGCCTGTTCCAGCGCCTGGGCGTGATCCGCGTCAGCGGCCCGGTGAGCTTTGTCGAAACGCTCAAGGCCGCCGCTTGCGGGCGCTTGCCGGCAAATGGGGAACTGATCGCGCTGGCCTGCTCAGGCGGCGATGCTGGCCTGATCGCCGACTATGCCGAACGCAACCAGTTGAGTCTGCCGAAACTGGGACAAGGGCAGGTGGCGCAGTTGGCCGAAGTGCTGCCGGCCTATGCCAACCTGGTCAACCCGCTGGATTTCACTACTGCCATCTGGGGCGATGAAGCGGCCCTGCAACGCATGCTTGACAGCACCCTGAGCGGGGCAGCTGATGCCGCCATGCTGGTGCTGGACTACCCGGCGGCCTTCACTGGCGAACGCAAGGAGTGCGACCTGCTGCTGGCGCTGTACTGCGACGCGCTGGAGCGTCACGGCAAGATCGGTTTTGTCACCTCCGCTTTCCCGGAGCTTCTGCCCGCCAGTGCGCGTGAGCGCCTGCATGCCCGGGGCATTGCTGCGCTGCAGGGCGTGGAAGACGGCCTGGCGGCCTGGGGCCGCATTGTCGCCTACCAGCGCAACCGCCGGCGGTTGCTGGAGCAAGGCGAGGCCGCACGGGTACCGCTGTGCCCCCAAGCCCTCACGGGCGAAAGCCGGTTGCTGGACGAATGGCAAGCCAAGCACGCCCTGCGCGCCTTCGGTTTGCCGGTGCCAGCGGGCGTGCTGAGTACGCCCGAGCGCGCCGTGGCAGACGCCGCCTGCGTGGGTTACCCGCTGGTACTGAAGGCGGTCAGCGAACAGCTGCCGCACAAGACCGAGGCCGGTGCGGTGGCGTTGAACCTGCGTGATGCCGCCGCCCTGGAAGCCGCACTGGTGCAGATGCGCCAGCGCATCGCTGCCTACGCCCCGCACGTCGCGTTCGATCAGGTACTGCTCGAACCCATGGCCGAGCCCCCGCTGGCCGAGCTGATAGTGGGCATCAAACGTGAACACGACTTTGCCCTGGCCTTGGTGATCGGTGCCGGCGGCGTGCTGGTCGAACTGCTCAAGGACAGTGTCAGCCTGTTGTTGCCCACCACCGACAGCGCCATCCGCGCCGCACTGCTGAACCTGCGCAGTGCCAGCCTGCTGCAAGGCTTCCGTGGCCGCCCGGCCGCCGACCTCGACGCACTGGTTGCAGCTATCCGTGCGGTGGCCGATTACGCCTGCGAAAACGCCGGGCAGCTGTTGGAGCTTGATGTGAACCCATTGATGGTCGGTGCCCACGGCACCACCGCGGTCGACGCGCTGATCCGCCTCGGCCAGGCGCAAGGAGAACGACATGAATGACCTTACCCTGACTGCCGGCCAGGCGCTGGTGCGCCTGTTGGCCAACTACGGCGTGCAAACCGTGTTCGGCATCCCCGGGGTGCACACCCTGGAGCTGTACCGCGGCCTGCCGGGGAGTGGTATCCGCCATGTGCTGACCCGCCACGAGCAGGGCGCAGGCTTCATGGCTGACGGCTATGCGCGGGTGAGCGGCAAGCCGGGGGTGTGCTTTGTCATCACCGGCCCGGGGGTGACAAACGCCGCCACCGCCATCGGCCAGGCCTATGCTGACTCCATCCCGATGCTGGTGATTTCCAGCGTCAACCATACCGCCAGCCTGGGCAAAGGCTGGGGCTGCCTGCATGAAACCCAGGACCAGCGCGCCATGACTGCGCCGATCACCGCGTTTTCGGCCGTGGCGTTGCGCGGCGATGACCTGCCCGAGCTGATCGCCCGTGCCTGGGCCGTGTTCGACAGTGAACGGCCGCGCCCGGTGCACATTTCGGTGCCGCTGGACGTGCTGGCCGCACCCGTCAGCCGTGACTGGAGCGATGAGGTGGCGCGCCGCCCCGAGCGTGGCCAGCCGTGCCGCGAAACCCTCGACCAGGCTGCCCTGAAGCTGGCAGCGGCCAAGCGTCCGATGATCATCGCGGGTGGCGGTGCGCTGCACGCGGCCGAGCAACTGGCGCAGTTGAGCACCCGGCTGGCGGCACCGGTATTCACCAGCGTGGCCGGCAAGGGCCTGCTGCCGCCGCAGGCGCCCCTGAATGCCGGTTCCAGCCTGTGCGTGGAACCTGGCTGGCGGCTGATCAGCGAGGCTGATGTGGTGCTTGCCGTGGGCACCGAAATGGCCGATACCGACTTCTGGCGCGAGCGCCTGCCGATCACTGGCGAGCTGCTGCGCGTGGACATCGACTCGCGCAAGTTCAACGACTTCTACCCCTGTGCCATTGCCTTGCAAGGTGATGCCCGGCAAACCCTGGCCGGCTTGCTCGAACACCTGCCAGCACTCGATCGAGACCCGGCCCAGGCCAGCGAAGCGGTGAGCAACCTGCGCCAGGCCATTCGTAATGGGCATACACCGTTGCAGGCCACCCATCAGGCGATTCTGGACCGCATTGCCGCCGTGCTGCCCGACAATGCGTTCATCAGCAGCGACATGACCCAACTGGCCTACACCGGCAACTACGCCTTCGCCAGCCGGGCGCCGCGCAGCTGGCTGCATCCTACCGGCTACGGCACACTCGGCTACGGCCTGCCGGCCGGTATCGGCGGCATGCTTGCCACCGACCATCGCCCAGGCCTGGTGCTGGTAGGCGACGGCGGTTTCCTTTATACCGCCCAGGAGCTGGCCACGGCTGTAGAGGAACTGGACCGGCCGTTGGTGGTGCTGCTGTGGAACAACGACGCCCTCGGGCAGATCCGCGATGACATGCTCGGCCTGAACATCGAGCCCGTCGGCGTGCTGCCGCGTAACCCGGACTTCATCGGCCTGGCCCGTGCCTTTGGTTGCGCGGTGCGCCAGCCGCGTGACCTGGACGCGCTGCAGGCCGACCTGGCCAGCGGTTTCGCCACACCCGGCGTGACCTTCATCGAACTCAAACACACCTGCGTCTGTTAAGGGCGCACAAACCAAAAGAACAAGAGAAACCTACATGCCATTTCGCCGTACACTTCTGGCCGCATCCCTGGCCCTGCTGATCACCGGCCAAGCCCCACTGTATGCCGCCCCCCCGCTGTCGATGGACAACGGTACAAACGCCCTGACCGTGCAAAACAGCAACGCCTGGGTCGAAGTCAGCGCCAGCGCTCTGCAGCACAACATCCGCACCCTGCAGGCCGAGCTGGCCGGCAAGTCCAAGCTGTGCGCCGTGCTCAAGGCCGATGCCTATGGCCACGGTATCGGCCTGGTAATGCCATCGATCATCGCCCAGGGCGTGCCCTGCGTGGCGGTGGCCAGCAACGAGGAGGCCCGCGTGGTCCGCGCCAGTGGCTTCACCGGGCAACTGGTGCGGGTACGCCTGGCCAGCCTCAGCGAGCTGGAAGATGCCTTGCAGTACGACATGGAAGAGCTGGTGGGCAGCGCCGAATTTGCCCGCCAGGTCGATGCCGTCGCCGCGCGCCATGGCAAGACCTTGCGCATTCACATGGCGCTCAACTCCAGCGGCATGAGCCGCAACGGGGTGGAGATGGCCACCTGGTCCGGCCGTGGCGAAGCGCTGCAGATCACCGACCAGAAGCACCTCAAACTGGTCGCGCTGATGACCCACTTCGCCGTGGAAGACAAGGACGATGTGCGCAAGGGCCTGGCGGCCTTCAACGAGCAGACCGACTGGTTGATCAAGCACGCGAAGCTCGACCGCAGCACGCTCACCCTGCACGCCGCCAACTCGTTCGCTACGCTGGAGGTGCCGGAGGCGCGCCTGGACATGGTACGCACCGGTGGCGCGCTGTTCGGTGACACCGTACCGGCGCGCACCGAGTACCAACGCGCCATGCAGTTCAAGTCGCACGTGGCGGCGGTGCACAGTTACCCGGCCGGCAACACCGTCGGCTACGACCGCACCTTCACCCTGGCCCGTGATTCGCGCCTGGCCAACATCACCGTCGGCTATTCCGATGGCTATCGCCGGGTGTTCACCAACAAGGGCCATGTGCTGATCAACGGCCACCGCATACCGGTGGTGGGCAAGGTGTCGATGAACACGCTGATGGTCGATGTCACCGACTTCCCGGACGTGAAGGGTGGCAACGAAGTGGTGCTGTTCGGCAAGCAGGCCGGGGGCGAAATCACCCAGGCCGAGATGGAAGAAATCAACGGCGCGCTGCTGGCCGACCTGTACACCGTGTGGGGCAGTTCCAACCCGAAGATCCTCGTCGACTGAAACCGCCAAAGAAGGGAGATTGCCATGCGCTACGCCAAGCTTACCCAACGCATCGCCGGTGACGGGGCTGCGGCCTGGGACATCCACTACCGCGCCCTGGCGCTGCAGGCCGAGGGCAAGGACATCCTGCTGCTGTCGGTGGGGGACCCGGACTTCGACACCCCCGCGCCGATTGTCGAGGCGGCCATCGACAGCCTGCGGGCGGGTCACACCCATTACGCCGATGTACGCGGCAAGCTGGCCCTGCGCCAGGCCATCGCCAGGCGCCACCAGCTGCGTAGCGGCCAGGCCGTCGACGCCGACCAGGTGACGGTGCTGGCAGGGGCCCAGTGCGCGCTGTACTGCGTGGCCCAGTGCGTACTGGACCCAGGCGACGAGGTGCTTGTCGCCGAACCGATGTATGTGACCTATGAGGCGGTGTTCGGTGCCTGTGGTGCCAAGGTGGTGCCGGTGCCGGTCAAGCCGGAAAACGGTTTTCGGGTATGCCCGCATGACGTGGCCGAGCGCATCACCCCGCGCACCCGCGCGCTGGCCTTGAACAGCCCGCATAACCCGTCGGGGGCAAGCCTGCCCCGTACTACCTGGGAAGCACTGGCCGAACTGTGCATCGCCCACGACCTGTGGCTGATCTCTGACGAGGTGTACAGCGAATTGCTGTACGAGGGCGAGCATGTCAGCCCTGCCAGCCTGCCGGGCATGGCCGAACGCACCGCCACCCTCAACAGCTTGTCGAAGTCCCATGCCATGACCGGCTGGCGGGTGGGCTGGGTAGTGGGTTCGGCCGAGCTGGCCGCCCACCTGGAAAACCTCGCCCTGTGCATGTTGTATGGCTCGCCCGATTTCATTCAGGACGCCGCCGTGGTGGCGCTGGAGCAGCCGTTGTCCGAGCTGGCCGCCATGCGCGAGGCCTACCGCCAGCGCCGTGACCTGGTGTGCGAACAGCTGGCCGGCTGCCCGGGCCTGAAGGCACTGAAGCCCGATGGTGGCATGTTCGTGATGGTTGATATCCGTGAGACCGGCGTAAGTGCCCAGGCCTTTGCCGACCGCCTGCTGGACCGCCAGGGCGTGTCGGTGCTCGCCGGCGAAGCGTTCGGCCCCAGCGCTGCCGGGCATATCCGCCTGGGCCTGGTGCTGGGTGATGCGGCGCTGGTCGATGCCTGCCAGCGCATTGCCCGCTGTGCCGACGAGCTGAAACGGGAGTACGGCCATGCGTGAGTATGCGCGGCTGTACATCGATGGCGCCTGGCAGGTGCCGAGCGGGCAGGGCATGGCTGAAGTGATCGACCCGGCCACCGAACAGGCCATTGGCCGGGTACCCTTGGGCGCCGAGGCCGATGTCGAGCGGGCGGTGATGGCGGCGCGGCGGGCCTTCGATGGCTGGTCGCGCACGCCGTCCAGCGTGCGCGCCGGGTACATCCGGGCATTGGCCGCACAGCTGAAAAACCGTGCGGCGCAAATGGCCGAGGTTATTACCGACGAGCTGGGCATGCCGGTGCAGTGGTGCCAGGCGGTGCAGGTCGAAGGCCCGATTGTGGGCCTTGCGCAGTACGCCGAACTGGCCGGGCTGATGGATGAGGTGCGCGAAATCGGCAATTCGCTGGTGTACCGCGAGGCCGTTGGCGTGTGCGCATTCATCAACCCGTGGAACTACCCGCTGCACCAGATGATCGGCAAGCTGGCGCCGGCCCTGGCTGCCGGGTGCACGGTGGTGGTCAAACCCAGCCAGGAAACGCCGCTGCACGCATTTGTGCTGGCCGAAATGATCGACGCCATCGGCCTGCCGGCAGGGGTGTTCAACCTGGTCAGCGGCCCAGGTGCCAAAGTCGGTGAAGCCCTCGCCCGGCACCCGCAGGTGGACATGGTGTCGTTCACCGGCTCAACCGGTGCCGGGGTGCGGGTGGCACAAGCGGCCGCGCCGACGGTGAAGCGGGTGTGCCTGGAGCTGGGTGGCAAATCACCGTTGCTGATTACCGCCGATGCCGACCTGCACGCTGCGGTGCGCCACGGCGTGCAGGACGTGATGATCAACTCGGGGCAGACCTGCACGGCACTGACCCGCATGCTGTTGCCGGCCAGCCGCTACGCCGAGGCGCTGGAAATCGCCGAGGCCGAAACCCGCGCGCTGGTCATGGGCGACCCGCGTGACCCGGCCAGTTTCCTCGGGCCGATGTGTTCGGCAGGCCAGCGGCGCACGGTGCTCGACTACATTCGCCAGGGCCAGGAGGAGGGCGCGCGCTTGGTGTGCGGTGGCGATCACGGCGGCTTGGAGCGCGGGTTCTACGTGGCGCCCACGTTGTTCGCCGACGTCGACAACCGCATGCGCATTGCCCAGGAAGAAATCTTCGGCCCGGTGCTGTGCCTGATCCCCTACGCCGACGAGGCCCAGGCGCTGGCGCTGGCCAATGACTCGCCGTTCGGCCTGTCCAGCGCAGTGTGGGCGGGCAGCCGCGAGCATGGCCTTGCGCTGGCGCGGCAGATACGGGCCGGGCAGTGCTTCATCAACGGTGGCGGGTTCAACTACCAGGCGCCGTTCGGTGGCTACAAGCAGTCGGGCAACGGCCGCGAGTGGGGCGAAGAGGGCCTGGCGGAGTTCGTCGAGGTGAAAGCCGTACAGTGCTGAGCCACCGCTGCAAGACAACCTGTTTTGTGTAAGGAGAATGTTTGTGAATGTACTGATCGTCCACGCTCACCCCGAGCCGCAATCGTTCACCGCTGCCCTGCGGGACCAGGCCGTGGAAGCCTTCCGCGCCCAGGGCCACCAGGTGCAGGTCAGCGACCTGTACGCCATGGGCTGGAACCCGGTGGCCAGCGCCGATGATTTTACCCAGCGGGAGAACCCCGAGTACCTGGTGTATGCCCTGGAGCAACGCCAGGGGGTCAAGCGTGGTGCCATTGCCGCGGACATCCAGCAGGAGCTGGACAAGCTGTTGTGGGCCGATCTGCTGGTGTTGAACTTCCCGATCTTCTGGTTCTCGGCCCCGGCCATGCTCAAGGGCTGGATCGACCGTGTGCTGGTGTCGGGGGTGTGCTATGGCGGCAAGCGTTTCTACGACCAGGGCGGGTTGGCGGGCAAGAAGGCGCTGGTGACCGTGACCTTGGGCGGGCGTGAGCACATGTTTGGCGAAGGGGCGATTCATGGCCCGCTGGAAGACATGCTGCGGCCGATACTGCGGGGTACGCTCGCCTATGTGGGTTTCGAGGTGCTGCCGCCGTTTGTGGCCTGGCATGTGCCTTACATCAGCGCCGAGGCGCGGCAAGATTTTTTGCAGCAATACCGGCAGCGCCTGGAGCAGCTTGCGGACGACCAGCCATTGGTGTTCCCCCGCCTGACCCAGTTCGATGAGGCGTTGTACCCACTGGTGTGATCGCCCGCACTGGCCTTATCGGCGGCAAGCCAGCTCGCACAGGAAGACCACGAGGCCTCAGGACTGTGGTTTTCCTGTGGGAGCTGGCTTGCCGGCGATGAGGCCAGTTAATTTGTTACAAGACTTACCTGCTCAAAAACGACCACCCACACATTCGGGGTATGTTGCCCCTCGGCAAATCCCTCGATAGTGAACCCATCGGCTCGATCTCGGAGCACTCACACGATGGAGTTGCCATGCGCAAGGTACTGAAGGTGATTGGTGGTCTGCTGCTGGCGTCTGGTGCCAGCCTGGCCCAGGCGGCAGAGGTGGACAGCGCCAACACGCTACGGCTGTACAACTGGACCGACTACATCGGCGAAACCACCCTGGCCGATTTCGAGAAGGCCACCGGCATCAAGGTCATCTACGACACCTTCGACGGCTACGAAACGGTACAGACCAAACTGCTGACTGGCCGCTCCGGCTACGACCTGGTCATGCTCAACGCCTCGCTGGTCCCCCCGCTGATCAGCGCCGGCGTGTTCCAGGCACTGGACAAGCAGCAACTGCCCAGCTGGCAAAACCTCGATCAGCAGGTGGTCAACAACCTGCAGGGCTACGACCCTGGCCTGAAGTACTCGGCGCCCTATACCTGGGGCAGCTCGGGGGTCACCTACAACGTCGACAAGATCACCGCGCGCATGCCCGACGCGCCGATCGGTTCGCTGGCCATGCTGTTCGACCCCAAGATCGTCTCGCGCTTCGCCGACTGCGGCGTCACCCTGATGGACGCGCCCACCGAGGTCATCCCGCTGGCCCTGCAGTACCTGGGCAAGGACCCGCGCAGCGCGTCGGCCGCCGACCTCAAGGCAGCCGAACAACTGCTGCTGGGCATCCGCCCCTACATTCGCAAGTTCGACTCGGTCAACTACCTCACCAGCCTGCCCAACGGCGATGTCTGCCTGGCGCTGACCTGGTCCGGTGACTACGCCACCGCCCAGGCCCGTGCGGTGGAAGCGAAGAAGGACATCAAGCTGTCGTTCTTCATCCCCCAGGAAGGTTCGCTGATCTGGTTCGACAACCTGTACATCCCCAAGGATGCGCCGCACGCGGCCAACGCCCACCGCTTCATCGAGTTTCTGCTGCAGCCGCAGGCCATGGCCAAGGTCACTGACTACATCCACTACGCCAACAGCAACGCCGCCGCCACCGCGCTGGTGCGTGACGATATCCGCCAGGACCCGGCCATCTACCCCGACGCACAAACCCGTGAGCGCCTGTTCGCGCAGAAAACCCAGAGCCCCAAGGACATGCGCGCCATCACCCGGGTCTGGAGCACCGTCAAGACCGGTTTCTGAACACTGCCCAAAATTCTCGCCAAGGAGCTGCCCATGGCCACCCCAAGCAAAGCATTCGCTATCGCCCACGACCCGCTGGTGGAGGCCGACAAGGCCCACTACATGCACGGCTACCATGTGTTCGACGAGCACCGCGAGCAAGGCGCGCTGAACATCGTGGCCGGCGAGGGCGCCTACATTCGTGACACCCACGGCAACCGCTTCCTCGATGCCGTCGGCGGCATGTGGTGCACCAACATCGGCCTGGGCCGGGAGGAAATGGCTCTGGCCATCGCCGACCAGGTGCGCCAGCTGGCGTATTCCAACCCGTTCTCCGACATGGCCAACGACGTGGCCATCGAACTGTGCCAGAAGCTTGCGCGGCTGGCGCCGGGCGACCTGAACCATGTGTTCCTCACCACCGGCGGCTCGACCGCTGTCGACACCGCCTACCGGCTGATCCAGTACTACCAGAACTGCCGCGGCAAGCCACACAAGAAGCACATCATTGCCCGCTACAACGCCTACCACGGCTCTACCACCCTGACCATGTCGATCGGCAACAAGGCCGCCGACCGGGTGCCGGAGTTCGACTATCACCACGACCTGATCCACCACGTCTCCAACCCCAACCCGTACCGTGCCCCGCACGACATGGACGAGGCCGAATTCCTCGACTATCTGGTGGCCGAGTTCGAGGACAAGATCCTGTCGCTGGGGGCCGACAATGTGGCGGCGTTCTTCGCCGAGCCGATCATGGGCTCGGGCGGGGTGATCATTCCGCCCGAGGGCTACTTCCAGCGCATGTGGCAGCTGTGCCAGACCTACGACATCCTGTTCGTCGCCGACGAAGTGGTGACCTCGTTCGGGCGCCTGGGCACCTTCTTCGCCAGCGAAGAACTGTTTGGCGTCACCCCCGACATCATCACCACCGCCAAGGGCCTGACCTCGGCCTACCTGCCGCTGGGCGCGTGTATCTTCTCCGAGCGTATCTGGGAAGTGATTGCCGAGCCGGGCAAGGGCCGCTGCTTCACCCATGGCTTTACCTACAGTGGTCACCCGGTGTGCTGTACAGCGGCGCTGAAGAACATCGAGATCATCGAGCGCGAGCAACTGCTCGATCACGTCAAGGAAGTGGGTGGCTACCTGGAGCAGCGCCTGCAAAGCCTGCGCGAGTTGCCGCTGGTGGGTGATGTGCGTTGCATGAAGCTGATGGCCTGCGTTGAGTTCGTGGCCGACAAGGCCAGCAAGGCGCTGTTCCCGGATGAGGTGAACATCGGTGAGCGCATCCACAGCAAGGCCCAGGCCCGCGGATTGCTGGTGCGCCCGATCATGCACCTGAACGTGATGTCGCCACCGCTGATCGTCACCCATGCGCAGGTGGACGAGATCGTCGAGACCTTGCGCCAGTGCATCCTCGAAACCGCGCGCGAACTGACTGCGCTTGGTCTGTACCAAGGCCGATGAACCTGGCGCAAAGGGCTGTGCGGGGGCGTGCCTGGCAGGCTAGACTGCCGGGCATGACCCAGGCCACTCCCGACACCCCGCTTACCCTGACAATGGGCGCGCTGCAGCAATGGCATGCGGCGCTGCAGCGTGCGCTGGCCAATAGCGATACGCCCGAGGCGCTGGAGTATGTGGCCGCTGCCATCGGCCAGCTGGTGCAGGTTGAATCGATGATGATCAGCCTTGAGTGCCAGGGGCGGGCGCCGCAGCTGCTGTACCAGCAAGGCATCCCCGAGCTGCACCGTGCCGCGGTGCTTGAGCGTTATTTCAGTGCCGGCTACCTGCTCGACCCATTCTGCCTGGCCGTGCAAAGCGGCTTGGCCGAAGGCTTTTACCACCTGCAGGAAATCGCCCCCGACAACTTCTTCGACAGCGACTACTACAAGGCCTATTACCTGGGCACCGGTTGCAGCGAAGACAGCTACTACATCGTCGACCTCAGCGCTGGCCGCAAGTTGTCGCTGAGCCTGTTCCAGGGTTGCAGCGGCACGCCTCTGAGTGCCGGGCAGGTCGACCTGCTGCGGGCGCTGGAGCCCATGGTGCGAGAACTGTTGGGGCGTTATGCCCGGCATAACCTGGAGCCCGGCGCAGCATCGGCCGAACACGGCAGCCTGCAGGCAGCGTTCGACAGCTTTGGTTGCCAGGTGCTGACCGACCGTGAGCGGGAGGTGGCACACATGATCCTGCGCGGGCACTCGGTGAAGTCGACCGCGCTGGAGCTGGGCATCTCACCGGAGACGGTGCGCATGCACCGCAAGAACCTGTACCTGAAGCTGGAGATCAACTCGCAGTCCGAGTTGTTTGCACGGTTTATCGACTGGCTGCGCGGCGATCAGCTGAAAATCTAGAAGTTTTTGCGGTCCCTGTGGGGGCGGGCATGCCCGCTCCCACAGCAATCGCGTCAGTTTTGAAATTTCGGGTAGTTCACGAAGCCGCCAGGCGGGCTTCCAGGGCGGCAATGTGCGCCTGTAGCCGTTCATGCTCCTGGCGCTCGGCGCTGATGTCTTCGAACACGCTGATCAGGTGTTCCGGTTCGCCGTTGTCCCGGCGCTGCAGCGAGGTGCGGGCGCGTACCCAGATGTACTCGCCGTTCTTGTGGCGCACGCGTTTTTCCACTTCGTAGCGCTCGGTTTCGCCGGCCAGCATGCGTTGCAGCAGCTGCAGGTTCTGCGCCAGGTCGTCGGCGTGGGTGATCTGCTGGAAGGTCATGCCGTAGAGTTCATCGGCGCTGTAGCCCAGCAACTCGCACAGGCTGTTGTTCACCCGCTGCCAGGTGCCGTCCGGGTCGATGTAGGCCAGGGCACCCCAGGCCAGCTCGAAGATCGCCCGGAAGCGCTCCTCGCTCTGGCTAAGCGCCTGCTGGGCCACCTGGCGTTCGGTGGTGTCCATGCTGATGCCAACCATCTTTACCGAGCGCCCGGCGCTGTCGCGCACCACTGTGGCGCGGGAAGAAATCCAGCGGACTTCACCGTCCGGGCGGGTGATGCGGAAGTCGCATTCACAGCCACTGCCGTCGGCCACCGCGTCGGCGTACATCACCTGCATGCGCTGCACGTCTTCGTTGGGCAGGTGCTTCCAGAAGTCTTCGTTGTGGTGGACCGGCCAGCCATAGACCTGCTCGACGTTGGGCGAGTAGGTGACTTCGTCGCTGATCAGGTTCCATTCCCAGGTGACGATGCGCGCGCCTTCCTGGGCCAGCTTCATGCGCGTTTCGCTTTCCATGATCTCCGCGGTCAGGCGCCGGCGCACGTCGGTCATCGGCAGCTCGACCACCTGCGGTTGCTGGATGTTCTGCAGTGCTTCGTCGCCATAGCGCAGCCAGATCCAGTTGACCTTGAGAAAGTCGGCCAGCTTGCGCAGGTTGTCGTAGTCGATCTCGCCGCCGCGGGTCCACTTGTGCACGGCGGTGCGCGAAATGCCCAACGCCGTGCCCACGGCTTGCAGGGTCAGCTTGTGATGCTCGAGCAGTTCCTTGAGGCGGAAGGCGAAGCTGTTTTCCAACATCGGCAGGGTGTCCTGATCTGGGCCAAGAGCCTGCCAGTATACCCAAGCTGTCAACTTTTGGTTGACGGGTCCTCACGCTGCCTCTTCTGGGGGAATGACCTTGTCTTGCCTGCACTGGCCTCATCGCCGGCAAGCCAGCTCCCACAGGTACAGGACGATGCGGTCCATGTGGGAGCTGGCTTGCCGGCGATGAGGCCAGTACAGGCAACATCAGCCGGGCGGTTGTTAAAGGTCCAGCACCAGCCGCGCCGTACGGGCGCGGGAAACGCACAGCATGATGCTCTGCTGCGCCGCTTTCTCTTCATCGCTCAGGTACTGGTCGTAATGCTCGGCTTCACCCTCAAGGATGGCCGTCTCGCACGTACCGCACACGCCTTCTCGGCACAGGCACTCGACCTTGGCAGCCTTGGACTTCTCGATGGCCTGCAGAATGGTCATGCCTTCTTCCACCTGCAGTTCCACGCCCGATTGCGCCAGCACTACGGTAAAAGCACTGCCGGTGACCGGGGTGGCGGCAAACTGTTCCCAATGCACGCGCTGCTCGGCAATGCCGGCCTTGGCGGCGCAGGCGATGACCGCGTCGATCAGCGGTTTGGGGCCGCACACGTACAAGTGCGCCTGCTCGTCCAGCCCCGCGCACAGGGCGGCCAGATCAAGCTTGCGGTCGAGGCTGTCGATGTAGAACCGCGTGTTGGCGGCGTGCGGGCCGTTGGCCAACTGGTCCTGGAACGCGCCGTGCTCAGGCGCGCGGAAGGCATAGTGCAGCTCGTAATCGGCGCTGCCAGCTTCCAGCTCATGCAGTTGCGCCAGGAACGGGGTAATGCCGATGCCGCCGGCAATCAGGACGTGGCGGCCAGCCGAAGGGTCGAGGGCGAACAGGTTGTTGGGCGAGGAGATGGTCAGGCGGGTGCCGACTTCCACCTGCTGGTGCATGAACGCCGAACCACCCTTGGACTGCTCTTCCAGGCGTACGCCGATCTGGTAGCTGCGGGTGTCGCGCGGGTCGCTCATCAACGAATAGGCGTTGCTGAACTGGCTGCCGTCAGCGCCTTGCATCTGCACGATGACGTGGCTGCCGCCGGTGAAGGCGGGCATCGCCGCGCCGTCTTCGCGGGCCAGGGTAAAGCGCTTGATCAGCGGCGTAGCGTGTTCCACGTCGGTTACGCGTACGCTGAACATTTCATAAGTGTTGGCCATGGTTCACCTCGACTGCCTGGGTGCACGGCAGGCCCTGCCGCGCACCTTTACGTGCAAATAAACGTGGAGCGGTTGCCATCAATCGTCGAGGTGGGCCACGGCGATCAGGTTGTGGAAGTGGGCAATGCCGTGTTCGCTCATGCCACTGCGCTCGCGGTCGGCCATGATCCGGCCCTGGCCACGGTAACCACGCGACTTCAGGCCCTTCTGCACGCTCTCGACCAGGCGCAGGTCTTCTGGGCGGAACACTTCGCGGTACCAGTCGATCAGCTTCTGCTGCTCCTCGGTGATGTCCTTGTTGAGGAAGTAGATGTCGTAGTGCTGCAGGGTGGTTTCGGCATCGACCGGGAACTCGTAGATCACGGTCATGAAGTTGGCCCCTGGCGGCACGTTGAACATGGTGCACGGCCAGGCCCAGAAACCGGCGAACGACGGGTCTTTCACGTTTTCGTCGAACTTGAACGACTGCTCCGAAGGCTTGGCCAGACCATATTGCAGGGTCCAGTTACCGTGCATGGTGTGGCTGTACTGGCCGACGTCGACCGAGTCGGAGAAGCCTGGGTGGGCCGGGGCGCAGTGGTAGCACTCCAGGTAGTTGTCGACGATCGACTTCCAGTTGGCCGGGGTGTCGCTGACGAAGCGCGCCGCCAGGTGCAGGTCGTCGATTACCGCGCAGGCTTCGCGCATGCGTGCTTGCATGCCTGGCAGCTGGTCTTCGACGGAGCCCGCATCCATGTCCATGTTGATGAAGATGAAGCCGGCGTATTCCTCGACGCGCAGCTGCACCAGGGTGGAGTTCTCTTTGTCGAAATTGACCACGTTGTCGCAGTTGCGGGCGTGGGCCAGTTCGCCGTCGAGCTTGAAGGTCCAGGCGTGGTACGGGCAGGTGATGACGTTCTTGGCTTTGCCGCTGCCGCTGAGCAGCTGGTGGCCACGGTGCGGGCAGACGTTGTAGAACGCACGCAGCACGCTGTCACGGCCACGGACGACGATGATGCTTTCGCCAATCACGTCGCGGGTGATGTAGGCATTGTTGTCTGCAACTTCGCTGCGGTGGCCCACGCAGATCCAGCTGCGGGCGAAGATGGCTTCTTTCTCGTGTTCGAACACTGCGGCCTTGGTGTAGAAATTGGCCGGGATGGTGAAGGCCTCGTCGGCGTTCGCACAGAAATCGGCGGGCAGGCGTTTGAAGTCGTTCATGACAGTTTTCTCACAAGCTCGGTTTATAGTTGTTGGTTAACGCGTACCTGTTGGTTAACAGGTCAGGCAAAAAAATTTGCAGCCTTTCAGAGGGGCCGCAGTACGGCCCCTCTGATTGAATCAATGCACGGCAGCAGCGCTGCGCGGGGCATGTTCGGCAGGTTGCTCACCGGCCATCCGTGCAGCCTCTTCTTCGATGACGTGGGCCGGTACCTGGCCGTAGTCGGCGATCATCCACTTGAAGAAGCCATAGATCTTCACCAGCAGAATCACCATGAACGGGATTGCGGTGAGCACCACGGCGGTCTTCATGGTCGACAGCGAGGCCTTGGCGAACAGCATGGCCAGTGGCACCAGGGTCAGCACCACGCACCAGAACAGGCGGTGGGTGGGTGTCGGGTCGTCACCTTCACGCAGGTTGCGGGTGCTGGTGGCAGCCACCGCATAAGCCGCGGCGTCCATGTGCGAAGCACAGAAGATGGCCATGATGAACAGGTACACACCGAGGAACACCTGGCCCCACGGCAAGGCCAGCAGCAGGTGTGTCACGGCCGATTCGCCGCCTTGTTCGGCGAGCATTTTCGGCACATCCACGGCGCCGGTGATGAACTGGTGCATGCTGTAGCTTTCCAGCGCGCCGAAGAAGAACCAGCAACCGAAGCTGCCCCCCAGCAGCAGGGCCAGGACCACTTCCTTGATCTGCCGGCCGCGCGAAACGCGGGTGACGAACATGGCCACGCCCGGGGCGTACGACACCCACCACAGCCAGTAGAACACCGTCCAGTTGCGGGTAAAGGCACCGTCGCCCGCCGGGTCGGTGAACAGGCTCATGTGCACGTAGTTCTGGATCATCAGGCCAATCGAGTTGGCAGTGTTGTTGAGGGTGAACTGGGTCGGGCCCACCAACAGCACAACCGCGGCAAACACCAGCGCGCCGATGCACACCATCTTGCTCAGGCGCTGCAGGCCACCATCGATTCCGATGTAGGAGCTGAGCGAGAACATCACCGCCACGCCGCCGATCACCATCAATTGCACGGTGAACGTATCCGGGGTGCCGGTCAGGTCATGCAGGCCGCGCGTCAGGGTAGAGGCGGTGAGGGCCAGCGACACGGTCAGTGCGCCCATCATGGTCAGCAGGAAGATCAGGTCGACGGTACGGCCCACCGGCCCGGTGGCCTTGAAACCTGTCACCGCTTCGATAACCGAAGCCAGGTTCAGGCCGCTCTTCTTGCGTACATGGAAGTGGTAGGCCATGGCCAGCGAGGCCAGGGCGTAGATCGACCAGGCGCTGATACCCCAATGGAAGAACGAGTAGCCCACGCTGTACTCGAGTGCCTTGGGGGTGGCCGCGGCGATGTTCAGGCCCGGGGTCTGGTAGTAGTAGGCCCATTCCATCACGCCCCAGTAGAGGGTCGACGAACCCATGCCGGCACAGATGAACATGAACACCCAGGTGGCGGTGGCGTATTCAGGCTTGCCACTGCCCAGGCGGATGTTGCCGTACTTGCTGAAGGCCAGGTACAGCACGGCCAGGGTGCTGCCAAACACCAGCACCTGCACGCTGGTACCGAAGGTGCGGGTGGACAGCTCGAACAACTGGTTGGCGGCGCTTTCAGCCTGGGCGGGGAAGGCTGCAAGGCCGATCACGGTGAGCAGTACGGCGATCAGGCTCACGGTAATCAGGAACACATCAATCTTTTTATTCTTGTGCGACATCATCGTCTCCTGGACGTTGGCGTACTTGTTATACCCGGCAGGCATCCGGGGTGTTGCGGTACCACTCCTTCCTTGGTTGTTAACTATAAGTTAACTGATATCTAATGGTTAACAGATTTTGCATACAATCCACGCCGCTCGCAAGAGGCAAAGGGCCGATTGTCAGACACTCCTGACAATCGGCCCCGGGTACATCAGGCTTCGATCAGCGCGGTGATGGCCTGGCCCACTTGCTGGGTAGACTGCTGGCCACCCATGTCGCGGGTTACGTCACCGGCGGCGATGACCTGCTCGATGGCTTTGAGGATGTCATCATGGGCAGCGCGGTAGCGTGGGTCGGTGCCTTCGTTGCCGAGGAAATCGAGCATCAGCGCACCGGACCAGATCATCGCGATCGGGTTGGCGATGTTCTTGCCGTAGATGTCCGGGGCCGAGCCGTGCACCGGCTCGAACAGCGACGGGAACTTGCGCTCGGGGTTCAGGTTGGCCGATGGCGCGATGCCGATGGTGCCGGCGCAGGCCGGGCCGAGGTCGGACAGGATGTCGCCGAACAGGTTCGAGGCCACGACCACATCGAAGCGGTCTGGTTGCAGTACGAAGCGGGCGCAGAGGATATCAATGTGCTGCTTGTCCCAGCTGATTTCCGGATAATTGGCTGCCATTGCGGCGGTGCGTTCGTCCCAGTACGGCATGCTCACGGCCATGCCGTTGGACTTGGTGGCCGAGGTGACGTGCTTGCGCTCGCGGGTCTGGGCCACTTCGAAAGCGTACTTGAGAATGCGGTCGACGCCACGGCGGGTGAACACCGATTCCTGCAGCACGAACTCGTTCTCGGTGCCTTCGAACATGCGCCCGCCCAGCGACGAGTACTCGCCTTCGGTGTTTTCGCGGATGACAACGAAGTCGATGTCGCCGGGTTCACGACCAGCCAGCGGGCAGGGTACGCCGGGGAACAGGCGCACCGGGCGAATGTTCACGTACTGGTCGAAGTCGCGGCGGAACTTGAGCAGCGAACCCCACAGCGAGATGTGGTCCGGCACTTTGTCTGGCCAGCCCACGGCACCAAAGTACAGGGCGTCGAAACCTTTGAGCTGTTCGAACCAGTCGTCCGGCATCATCTTGCCGTGGGCCAGGTAGTAGTCGCAGCTGGCCCACTCGAAGAACTCGAAGCTGATGTCCAGGCCATGCTTGCGCGCAGCGGCCTCGACCACCCGAATGCCTTCAGGCAGTACTTCGTTGCCGATGCCGTCGCCTGGGATTGCCGCGATTCTGAAGGTCTTGCTCATGGGGTGCACTCGTTGTCTAGGGAACAGGTGCTGGCCATGCTATAAGGGCTTGGCCTGGAGATAATCTGGCCAATCATTGATTCTTGGAACACGATACGTGAACAATCTGCCCAGCCTCGACGACCTCAATATCTTCCTGCAAGTGGCCAAGCGCGCCAGCTTCGCGGCCGTTGCCGACGAGCTGGGCATGTCGGCGGCGTACATCAGCAAGCGCATTCGCGTGCTTGAGCAAACCCTGGAAGTGCGCCTGTTGCACCGCACCACCCGGCGGGTGACGGTGAGCGAGGAGGGCGAGCGGGTGTATCAATGGGCCTTGCAGATATTCGACGCCGTGCAGCGCATGGGCGATGACATCAGTGCCCAGCACCGCGAGCCGACCGGGCAGTTGCGCATTGCCAGCAGCCTGGGGCTGGGTCGGCGCTTCGTGGCGCCGGCTCTGTCGGAGTTGGCCGAGCGCTACCCGCGGCTGGACATTCGCCTGGATGTGCACGACCGCCTGGTGGACCTGATTGCCGAAGGTGTCGACCTGGACATCCGCGTGGGCAACGCCATTGCCCCCAACCTGATCGCCAAGCCGCTGGCCCGCAACCGCCGGGTACTGTGCGCCGCCCCGGCGTACCTGGCGCGGCGCGGCACGCCCAAGGTGCTGGGCGACCTGGGCAGCCACGACTGCCTGGTGATCAAGGAGCGCGACCACCCGTTCGGCGTGTGGCAACTGATGGGGCCGCTGGGTGAAGAAAGCGTGCGGGTGACCGGCGGCCTGTCGACCAACCATGGCGAAGTGGCGCACCAGTGGTGCCTGGACGGGCGCGGGATACTACTGCGTTCATGGTGGGACGTGCACGACAGCTTGCAGGACGGGCGCCTGGTGCAGGTGTTGGAGGCTTATCACCAGCCGGCGGACATCTGGGCGGTGTACACCTCGCCGCTGGCCAGCTCGGCCAAGGTGCGGGTGGCGGTGGACTTTTTCCGTCATTACTTTGCCGAGCGGTACAGCTTGCCGGAGTAGGCCGCTCCCACAAAAGTCAAAAGCAGGTTGGGTAAAGGCCTTCAGGGCACGGGTATTCGGGAAACCGCCTTCACTTCGCGCAGCGCCAGGCTCGACTGGATCGAGGCAATGCCTGGCTGACGACGCAACACCTCTTCCACGAATCGCCCATAACTTTCCAGGTCATTTGCCAACACCGTCAGCACATAGTCAGCCTCGCCGGTAACCTTGTGGCAGGACAGCACCTGCGGCAGCTTCAGGATCACCTGCTCGAACTCATCCGGTGCGTTGGCCGAATGGTTGCCAAAGCGCACCTGGGCAAACGCCATCACGTCGTAGCCCAGCTTCCTGCGGTCGAGGTTGGCCTGGTAATCCTTGATGATGCCCAGCTCCTCCAGCCGTTTGCGCCTGCGCCAGCAGGGCGTCACGGTCATCGACAAACGCTCGCCCAGCGCAGCGCTCGACAGGGTGCCGTCCTCCTGCAGAAGGCGCAGCAGCTCGCGGTCGGTGTCGTCCAGTTGTTCAATAGCAAAGGCTTTGCTCATAGGTAACCAACCTTGTGAATACTTTGCTCAAGCATCCGGTTTGATTGAGCATAAAGCAAAGCATTTTCACCGCTCTGTCGCGAAAATTGGTTATCCGGTAACCCCTTGGAAAAGGACATTCGTGTGCTGACAGTATTTAGCAACAACCACCGCTTGCACCATGGCTCGGAACTCAAGGACGGCGCCATTACGCCATCGTTCGAAAACCCCCAGCGTGCCGACACCGTGCTGGCCCGGGTGCACAGCACCGGCCTTGGCGATGTCATTGCCGAACAGGCCTTCGACCGTGGCTGCTACGTGGCGGCGCACAGCGAGCGCTATGTAAGCTTCCTGGAAAGTGCCTGGTCGGAATGGGCCGACACCGGCAAAACCCACGATGCGCTGCCGCTGGTGTGGCCAGTGCGCGACCTGGCCATCGACCGTGAGCCCGGCTTCATCGACGGCAAGCTGGGCTTCTATGCCATGGACGCGGGGGCCCCGATCACCGCCGGCACCTGGGAGGCGGTGCGCAGCAGCGCCAACGTTGCCTTGACCGGCATGCAGCGCATCATCGACGGTGCCGACAGCGCCTTCGCCCTGTGCCGCCCACCGGGGCACCATGCAGCACGGGAATACATGGGCGGCTACTGCTACCTGAACAACGCCGCCATCGCAGCCGAGCGCTGCCTCAGTCAAGGCGCCAAACGCGTTGCCGTGCTGGATGTGGACTTCCACCACGGCAACGGCACACAGAACATCTTTTACGATCGCCCCGATGTCTTCTTCGCCTCCCTGCATGGCGACCCGCACGTGTCCTACCCGTACTTTTCCGGCTACGCCCATGAACAAGGCGCAGGCGCTGGCGAGGGTTTCAACGCCAACTACCCGATGGGCAAGGGCACACGCTGGGCCCAGTACCAGCCGGCTTTGCAGGATGCACTCAAGCGCATCGTCGCGCACAGGCCGCAGTTTCTGGTTGTGTCGCTGGGGGTCGACACCTTCGAGGATGACCCGATCAGCCACTTCAAGCTCACCAGCGAAGACTTCCTGCGCATGGGCGCCGAGATC
This sequence comes from Pseudomonas putida NBRC 14164, assembly GCF_000412675.1. NCBI lineage: Bacteria > Pseudomonadati > Pseudomonadota > Gammaproteobacteria > Pseudomonadales > Pseudomonadaceae > Pseudomonas > Pseudomonas putida. Next base: position 2,403,205 of record NC_021505.1, read on the forward strand.
GCCAGTGCGGGTATCCCGACCCTGTTCGTGATGGAAGGCGGCTACATGGTCGACGAAATCGGCATCAATGCCGTGAACACCCTGCAAGGGTTCGAAAGCGCGCGCTAACCCGCGTAACAAGCCGTGGCGAAGCCTGTAAAGGGCTTTGCCACGGCACCGCGACATGTGACAGGCCAACAATAACAAGAGGTCGCCATGCAAGACATGCCCGCAAGCCTTGAGCAAAGCAAACCGGTAACGCCCGACCGTGAAGGGCACCTGCAACGCACGCTGGAAAACCGCCACATTCAGCTGATTTCCATAGGCGGCGCCATCGGCACCGGCCTGTTCATGGGCTCCGGCAAGGTGATCGCGCTGTCCGGCACCTCGATTTTGCTGGTGTACGCCATCCTCGGGTTTTTCGTGTTCTTCGTCATGCGCGCCATGGGCGAGTTGCTGTTGTCCGACCTGCGCTTCAAGTCGTTCGCCGACATCGTTGCCCATTACCTGGGGCCGCGCGCCGGCTTTGTGCTGAGCTGGTCGTACTGGCTGAGCTGGAGCGTGGCGGTGGTCGGCGACGTGGTCGTGGTGGCCGGGTTCTTCCAGTACTGGTACCCCGATGCACCGGCCTGGCTACCCGCGTTCTTCACCCTGTTCGTGCTGCTGGGGCTGAACATGCTGGCGGTGCGGATTTTTGGCGAGGTGGAGTTCTGGTTCGGCATCATCAAGATCGTCGCCATCGTGCTGTTGATCATCACGGCGGCGGTGATGATCGCGACCTCATACACCTCACCTAATGGCGTGGTTGCTTCGCTGTCCAACGTGGTCGCGCCGGGTGCGGTGCTGCCCCATGGCATCAGCGGTTTCTTTGCGGGCTTCCAGATTGCCGTGTTTTCCTTTGCCGGCACCGAACTGATCGGCACCACCGCCGCCGAGGCAAAGAACCCGCATCGCTCGCTGCCCAAGGCCATAAACACCATCCCCTTGCGCATTCTGCTGTTCTACATCCTGGCGCTGGTGTGCATCATCAGCGTGGTGTCGTGGGCCGAGGTGCCGGCCAACCGCAGCCCCTTCGTCGAGCTGTTCCTGCTGGCCGGCTTCCCCGCGGCGGCCGGCATGATCAACTTCGTGGTACTGACCTCGGCAGCCTCTTCGGCCAACAGTGGTGTCTACTCGGGCTGCCGGATGCTGTTCGGGCTGGCCGAGCGGCGTAACGCGCCGGCCCTGTTCGCCAGGCTTTCGGCACTGAGCGTGCCGGTGTATAGCCTGGTGTTTTCCGGCGTATGCATGCTGATCGGGTTGAGCCTGCTGTTCATCATCCCGGAGGTGATGACGGTGTTCACGCTGATTTCCACCGTTTCGGCAATCCTGGTGATCTTTACCTGGTCGATGATCCTTGCGGCGTACCTTGCCTATCGCAAACGCAACCCGTCTGCGCACGATGCCTCGGCGTTCAAGTTGCCGGGCGGGGTGCCGATGGCCATCACCACCCTGGGTTTTCTCGGCTTTGTGCTGGTGCTGCTGGCGCTGCAGCCGGATACCCGGTTGGCGCTGTGCGTGATGCCGTTGTGGTTCGTGTTCCTGCTGCTGGCCTACCGCCGCCGCGCAGCACACCCCTGAGCGGATGACATATCCCTGTGGGAGCGGGTTCACCCGCGAAGGCCCCAACGCGGTGCATGGCACCGGCTGCGCCGGTGTTCGCGGCTAAAGCCGCTCCCACAGGTCCCGCGTGGCTTCTGGTTTTACTCACCCGATCTGCAGGGCGATCAACCCCAGGCACCGCTGCACGATCGGGCTCACGTCACCCTTGCGCCGGCTAAGTATGATCGGGCTGACGGCGCTGCTATCAAGCAAGCCGACATACTCGATATCGGTGCGGTGCTGCTGTTGTACCGATGCTGGCACCAGGGTTACCCCCACGCCGACGGCCACCAGGCCGATGGCCGTCTGCAGTTCGTTGGCCCACTGGCTGACGCGGATGCTCATGCCGTGCTGGGCGAACAGCGCAAGCACGTGGTCGGCATAACTGGGCCGGGGGTTGGCCGGGTAGAGGATGAACGCCTCGCCAGCCAGCTGGGCGAGGCTGAGCGGGCTGCCCGCCAGCGGGTGGCCCTTGGGCAGCACGGCCACCAGCGGGTCTTCACGCAGGACCTGTTGCGCAATGGCCGCGTCCTCGATGCGAATGCGCCCGAAGGCGATGTCGATGCGCCCGCTCTTCAGCGCTTCCACCTGCTGCAGCGTGGTCATCTCGCTCAGCCCCAGTTCCAGCTCGCTGTCCTGGCGCAGCTCGCGGATCAGCTCTGGCAGCACGTTGTACAGGGTCGAGGGGGCAAAGCCGATGCCCAGCCACTGGCGCTGGCCCTGGCCAATGCGGCGGGTGTTGTCGCTGATGTTCTGCAGTTGCTGCAGTACGGTGCAGGTCTGCTCATAGAAGAAGCGGCCGGCCTCGGTCAGCCGCAGAGGGCGTTCGCGCGCTATCAGCAAGGTGCCGAGCTCGTCCTCCAGCTGGCTGATCTGCCGGCTCAGGGGCGGTTGGGCAATGTGCAGCAGCTCGGCGGCGCGGGTGAAGTTCAGGGTCTCGGCCAAGACCTTGAAGTAACGCAGGTGGCGCAGCTCCATCAGACCTCCAGGGTATGGTGGGAGATTCATTTGATATTGGACGGTCATCAGGGTCTCGCGCAATCCTTGAACAATCAAGTAAATGCACCAATCGGGCCTGCAACTGGCAGCCCGACCTGACGGGACCTGGCAACAATGACAAGCGCGCTGATTGAACGTATTGATGCAATTATCGTCGACCTGCCGACCATTCGCCCGCACAAGCTGGCAATGCACACCATGCAGCAGCAGACCCTGGTGGTATTGCGTGTGCGTTGCAGCGATGGCGTGGAAGGTATCGGTGAGGCCACCACCATCGGTGGCCTGGCCTATGGCTACGAAAGCCCCGAGGGCATCAAGGCCAACATCGACGCCCACCTGGCCCCGGCGCTGATCGGCCTGGCGGCGGACAACATCAACGCCGCTATGCTCAAGCTTGACAAGCTGGCCAAGGGCAACACTTTTGCCAAGTCGGGTATCGAAAGCGCCTTGCTCGACGCCCAGGGCAAACGCCTGGGCCTGCCGGTCAGCGAACTGCTGGGCGGCCGCGTGCGCGACAGCCTGGAAGTGGCCTGGACCCTGGCCAGTGGCGACACGGCCCGTGATATCGCCGAAGCCCGACACATGCTGGAAATTCGCCGTCACCGGGTGTTCAAGCTGAAGATTGGCGCCAACCCGGTGGAGCAGGACCTCAAACACGTGGTGACGATAAAACGCGAACTGGGCGACAGCGCCAGTGTGCGAGTGGACGTGAATCAGTACTGGGACGAATCCCAGGCCATCCGCGCTTGCCAGGTGCTTGGCGACAACGGCATCGACCTGATCGAGCAACCGATTTCGCGTATCAACCGCGGTGGCCAGGTGCGCCTGAACCAGCGCAGCCCTGCACCGATCATGGCCGATGAGTCCATCGAAAGCGTCGAGGATGCCTTCAGCCTGGCCGCCGACGGCGCCGCCAGCATCTTTGCCCTGAAAATCGCCAAGAACGGCGGCCCGCGTGCTGTGCTGCGCACTGCGCAAATCGCCGAGGCCGCCGGTATCGGCCTGTATGGCGGCACCATGCTCGAGGGCTCGATCGGCACCCTGGCCTCGGCCCACGCCTTCCTTACCTTGCGCCAACTGACCTGGGGCACCGAGCTGTTCGGCCCGCTGCTGCTGACCGAAGAAATCGTCAACGAGCCGCCGCAATATCGCGACTTCCAGCTGCACATTCCCCGTACCCCAGGCCTGGGCCTGACCCTGGACGAACAGCGCCTGGCGCGCTTCGCCCGTCGCTGATCAGCAAACAAGGAGATAATCATGCTGTTCCACGTGAAGATGACCGTGAAACTGCCGGTGGACATGGACCCGGCCAAGGCTACCCAGCTCAAGGCCGATGAAAAGGAACTGGCCCAGCGCCTGCAACGTGAAGGGACTTGGCGCCACCTGTGGCGCATTGCCGGGCACTACGCAAACTACAGCGTGTTCGATGTGCCCAGCGTCGAGGCGTTGCACGACACCCTGATGCAACTGCCGTTGTTCCCGTACATGGACATCGAGGTCGACGGCCTGTGCCGGCATCCCTCGTCGATCCACAGCGACGACCGCTGATACGCACCTGTCTACCTGACAAGAACAATATGAGGTACGCCCGATGACCGTGAAAATTTCCCACACTGCCGACATTCAAGCCTTCTTCAATAAAGTGGCGGGCCTGGACCACGCCGAAGGCAACCCACGCTTCAAGCAGATCATCCTGCGTGTGCTGCAAGACACCGCGCGCCTGGTCGAAGACCTGGAAATCACCGAAGACGAGTTCTGGCACGCCATTGATTATCTCAACCGCCTGGGTGGCCGTAACGAAGCCGGCCTGCTGGCTGCAGGCCTGGGCATCGAGCACTTCCTCGACCTGCTGCAGGACGCCAAGGATGCCGAAGCCGGCCTGGGTGGCGGCACCCCGCGTACCATCGAAGGCCCGCTGTATGTCGCCGGGGCGCCGCTGGTACAAGGCGAAGCGCGCATGGACGACGGCACCGACCCAGGGGTGGTGATGTTCCTGAAAGGCCAGGTGTTCGACGCCGAAGGCAAGCCGCTGGCCGGCGCCACCGTCGACCTCTGGCACGCCAACACCCAAGGTACTTATTCGTACTTCGACTCGACCCAGTCCGAGTACAACCTGCGCCGCCGCATCATCACCGATGCCGAGGGCCGCTACCGTGCGCGCTCCATCGTGCCATCGGGGTATGGCTGCGACCCGCAGGGCCCGACCCAGGAATGCCTGGACTTGCTCGGGCGTCATGGCCAGCGCCCGGCGCATGTGCACTTCTTCATCTCGGCACCCGGGCACCGCCATCTGACCACGCAGATCAACTTCGAGGGTGACAAGTACCTGTGGGACGACTTTGCCTACGCCACCCGTGACGGGCTGATCGGCGAGCTGCGTTTTGTCGAGGATGCTGCGGCGGCGCGTGACCGCGGCGTTCAAGGCGCGCGTTTTGCCGAACTGGCGTTCGACTTCCACCTGCAGGGGGCCACGGCGGTGGAGGCCGAGGCACGCAGCCACCGGCCGCGTGCGTTGCAGGAAGGCTGAAACCGTTGAGGCTGCTGTGCAGCCCGTTCGCGGCACAAGGCCGCGAAAGGGGCGCACAGCGCCCCCAAAATGCTGACCATTTTTCGCTGTGTTTTTGCCTGGGCCTTTCCGTGCGGGGAGGGCCCGGGCTTTTTGCTGTTAGGCCCGGTGATCTAGAATCGACCTTTTGCCTGAGCCCCACCCCATGCTGCCCATTGCGCTGCTGCCAACCACCGCTGACCAGGCCCCGCTGATCCGCAACCTCTACCAGTTCTATTCCTACGAGTCCTCCGACTGGGAGCAGGAGGACGTCGAAGTGGACGGCCGCTTCTATATCCACGACGAGCACCTGCACCGCTACTGGCAGGACGACGGCTGGGGCGCCTACCTGGTGCTGGCGGACGGCTTCATCGCCGGCTTCGTACTGGTGGAACGCAGCGAATTGCCGGGCATCGAAGCGCTGGAACTGGCTGACCTGTTCATCCTGAAAAAGTACCGCCGCCAGGGCATCGGCCAGGCGGTGGCGTTGCAGCTGCTGGGCGGCGAGGGCGACTGGTTGCTGCGGTGCTACGCACATGATGCCCCGGCCGTGGCGTTCTGCAAGGCCGTGCTGGCGAACCTGTCGCGCCCGGCGCAGGCCATTGCCCTGGCTGATGAACCGGACCTGCTCAGTTTCCTGGTGAGCGGCGCCCGCCATTGAGGGCTTGCCCGCCTTCGTTCGTCCTTGAAGAGGAATAGCGACATTTTTGTGAGCTACTTCACAAAATCGTCATGAGCGGCATAATGCCATCAACGCTTTCAAAAACCCGGCCACTGCTTGCCGGGGTCCCTTTTCATGCGCTTCGAAGGTTCAGGTAAAGTTCATGTCGTTAGTCGCAAGCCCCGACATCATGTACCGGCTATTGATTCAGAGTGTGGTGGACTATGCCATCTACATGCTCACCCCCGAAGGTGTCGTCGCCAACTGGAACCCCGGCGCTCAGCGTGCCAAGGGGTACCACGCCGAGGAAATCGTCGGCCAGCATTACTCTCTGTTCTACACCGATGCCGAGCGCGCCGCCGGGTTGCCCGCGCATAACCTGGAGCAGGCGCGCAGCACCGGGCGCTTTGAAGAGATCGGTTCACGCCTGCGCAAGGATGGCTCGGCCTTCCACGCCCATGTGGTGATCGACGCCGTGTACGACGATGCCGGCCAACTGGTGGGGTTTGCCAAGGTTACCCGCGACATTTCCGAACGCCGCCGTCAGGAGCTGGAGCTGCTGCAGGCCAAGGAACTGGCCGAGCAGTACAGCCAGGAAATGGCCAAGCTTTCGCAGTTCCTGGATTCGGTCATTGCCAATATCCCCGCCAGCGTCATCGTCCAGGACCTGGAAAGCCAGCGTATCCTGCTGGCCAACCAGCAGGCCGAGCGCCTGTTCGGCGGGCCAGAGCGCAGCATGATCGGCCAACTGCCTGGCGAGTGCCTGAGCCCGGCGGCTGCCGACTACCTTGAGCAGCAACTGGCCCGTGGTGCCCGTAGCACCAAGGGCCATGCTGCCGAGACCCGGGTCGACACCGCCCGTGGCCCGCGTACCCTGCGCAGCCGTACCTTGCTCAGCCAGAACCGCGAAGGCCAGGCTGATTACGTGCTGTTTGTTGCCGAAGATGCCACCGAGGAACTGGCCGCTCACGCGCAGATCCACCACATGGCGCACCATGACGCGCTCACCGGGCTGCCCAACCGCACGCTGTTCAACGAACGCCTGCGCCAGGCGCTGGTGCGTGGCAGCGAGAACGCCAAGCTGACCGCTGCACTGTGCCTGGACCTGGACAACTTCAAGAACATCAACGATTCCCTGGGCCATGCCTTCGGCGACAAGTTGTTGCGTGAGTTGGGTAAGCGCCTGCGCCGTGAGCTGCGTGAACACGACACCCTGGCCCGCCTGGGCGGTGACGAGTTTGCCGTGGTGCTGACCGGGCTTGATGGCCGCGATGCCGCGTGCAACACCGCGCAGCGCCTGATCAATGCCATTTGCCCGCCGTTCCAGATCGAAGGCCACCAGTTCACGGTGGGGGTGAGCATCGGCGTTGCCATTGCCCCCGATGACAATGACCAGGCCGAGCAGTTGCTCGGCTATGCCGACATGGCGCTGTACGAGGCCAAGCGCAACGGGCGAAACCGCTACGAGTGCTTCGAGGTGGAACTGGACGTTGCAGCCCGCCAGCGCCGCCTGGTGGAAACCGACCTGCGTACTGCGCTGCACCTGGGCCAGCTGCAACTGCACTACCAACCGGTGGTCGACCAGCAGACCCATTGCATCACTGGCTACGAGGCTTTGCTGCGCTGGGAGCACCCGAGCCGTGGCATGGTGATGCCCATGGACTTCATCCCCATTGCCGAGGAAACCGGGTTGATTCATGAGCTGGGCACCCGGGCCTTGAACCTGGCCTGCCAGGAAGCGGCCAGCTGGGACAGCGAGCAGACGGTGTCGGTCAACCTGTCGCCGGTGCAGTTCAAGAATGCCAACCTGGTGCAGGTTGTGGCCTTGGCCCTGGCCGACTCGGGCCTGCCGGCGCAGCGCCTGGAACTGGAAATCACCGAGTCGGTGCTGCTGGGTAACAGCGAGGAAAACGTGCGCACCTTGCGCGCGCTGAAAGACCTGGGCGTGTCCATTTCGCTGGACGATTTCGGCACCGGCTATTCATCGCTCGGCTACCTGCGGTCGTTCCCGTTCGACCGGATCAAGATCGACAAGTCGTTCGTGCATGACATGTGCGAAAGCCGTGAGGCGATGTCGATCATCCGTGCCATTACCGACCTGTCCAACAGCCTGATGATCAAGACCACGGCCGAGGGGGTGGAGTCGGAAGAGCAGATGCGCCGGCTGGCGGCGGAAGGGTGCTCGCATTTCCAGGGCTACCTGTACGGGCGGCCGGCACCGGCGAGTGAGCGGTTGAAGCAGGTCATTACGCCAGGCTGACGGCTCACGCAGCCCATTGTGGGGGTAATTGTCTTGCTCAAATTTTAAGAGCTTGTGCAATCCTTGTGGGAGCGGGCATGCCTGCGAACACCGGCGCAGCCGGTGCCAGCCACCGAGTTGGCTTCTTCGCGGGCACGCCCGCTCCCACAAGGTCCGTGTCGCGCTTACGAATTTCAGCTATTCCAGTCTGGCGCAAACGGCGGGCTCACCACCCGCTGATCTTTCGGCAACTGGGCAATCGCCGCGCGATCCTCGTCGTCCAGTTGCACGTTCAATGCTGCCAGGTTGGCCAGCTGGTTCTCGCGGCTACTGGCCTTTGGAATCGCCGCCACACCGTCCTGGTCCAGCAACCACTTCAGCGCCACCTGGCTGGGCAGCACGCCGTGCTTGCGGGCAATCGCCTGGATCACCGGCTGCGCCGCCGCCTGGCCGCGGGCCAGCGGGGTGTAGGCGGTAAGCAACAGGTCATGGTGGCGGGCATAGTCCAGCAGCGGTTGCTGGCCGAGCAGCACGTGGTATTCCACCTGGATCGCCGACAACGGCGCCCCCAGGGTTTCCACCACCTGGCGCAGCAGGCCCAGCGGGAAGTTGGCCACACCAATGTGGCGCGCCTTGCCCTCGTCACGCAGCGCTACCAAGGTGTCGATGCTGCGTGCCAGGTCCCAGTCCTTGCCGGGCCAGTGAATGTGGAACAGGTCGACCTGCTCGGTGCCCAGGGCGCGCAGGCTGTCTTCAAGCGACTGGCGCATGGCCTTGGGCTCCAGGCGGTCCCACCACACCTTGGTGGTGAGGTGGATCTGCTCGCGTGGCACGTCGCTGTCGCGCAGGGCCTGGCCAACGGCCGCTTCGTTTTCGTAGGCGGTGGCAGTGTCGATGTGCCGGTAACCCACGTCCAGCGCCTGGTGCACGGCCTGGGTACATTCGGTGCCGGTCATTGGCCAGGTGCCCAAGCCGATTGCTGGCAGGTCCAGACCGCTACGGGTGGTGAGCCTTTGCATGTAAATTCCTTGTAGGGTGTGCAGGGTTCGCACTCGATGGTGGGTGATCAGCGAGGCGCGGGCCATGCGTTCAAGGCACAAAGTGGTCGATCAGCGAACAGTAATTGCAGCCGGCGTGGACAAGCGGCAAATGAACTTCCTTATGCTGCGGCATCTCTTCTAGAATTCGAGCAGTCGCATCCGCCAGGCCACGCCTGTGCGGCCTTCCCTGGGCTTGCCTGCTGGCGCGCCGTCATCGAGAGAGCCATGAGTTCCAGTACACCGCTGTCCGGCGTCAACCAACCCCTGCGCGGCATCGCCTTGGTGGTGGTGGCGACGTTGCTGTTTGCCAGCCACGATGCCTTGTCCAAATTCCTCGGCGGCCTGTACCCGATCGTCATGGTGGTCTGGGCCCGGTACGTGGTGCATACGCTGCTGATGGCCGGCATCTTCCTGCCCAAGTCAGGCCTTAACGTGCTGCGTACGCGCCGCCCGGTGTTGCAGACGCTGCGGGCCTTGAGCCTGCTGAGCACCAGCCTGCTGTTTACCACTGGGCTGCAATACCTGCCGCTGGCCGAGGCCACTGCGGTCAACTTTCTTGCCCCGGTGCTGGTCACCGCGTTATCGGCACCTTTGTTGAAAGAACGGGTGACTGTGGGGCAGTGGGTGGCGGTGGTGATGGGCTTTATCGGCGTGCTGGTGGTGGTGCACCCGGGTGGAGCGATGTTCACCCCGGCAATCCTGTACCCGTTCGGCTCTGCGCTGGGCTTCTGCTTCTATCAGTTGCTGACGCGCATCCTCGCAGCCCATGACAGCCCGACCACCAGCAACTTCTATGCAGGGCTGTGCAACACCTTGGCGATGAGTGCGCTGGTGCCGTTCTTCTGGGAGACGCCGCGTTGGGACCATGCGCTGCTGATGCTGGCGCTGGGTGGCTTTGGCATGACTGCACACCTGCTGCTGACCCAGGCTTTCCGCCATGCAGCCCCGGCGTTGCTGGCGCCGTTCAGCTATTGCCAGATCGTGTTTGCCGGGCTGCTGGGGGTAATCATCTACAGGCAGGTGCCGGATACCCTGAGCCTGGTGGGTATTTCGGTGATCTGCCTCAGTGGGCTGGGCGCGGCGTGGATGCAGCGCAAGAAGTGAGTGATTAGCTACCGGGCCATGAACTGCAAGATGCGTTCGCGTAGCCAGCGCTCGGCCGGGTCGTTGTCCTGGGTGCCGCTCCAGACCATCGACAGTTCGGCCTCGGTGATGTCGAACGGCGCCGGGTCGGCGCGCAGGCTACCGTCGTCGGCCAGGGCGCAGGCGGCGTAGTCCGGCACGGTGGCAATCAGCTCGGTGTTGCGCAGCAGGGCGCGCAGGCTGCCGAACTGCGGCACCGCCAGCACCACCTTGCGGCAACGGCCGATGCGCGCCAGGTCCAGGTCGATGTTGCCGCTCATGTCGCCGGAGAACGACACCATCACATGCGGGCGCGCGCAGTATTCATCGAGGGTAAGCGGGCCGGGGCGGTCGTCGGCGCGCAGCACGCGCACGCCGATGTCGCGCAGCTTGCGGCGTTTGGCCGTGGCCGGCAGGTCGGTGGTGTAGCTCACACCTACCGAGATTTCGCCGCTGGCCAGCAGGCCTGGCATCAACAGGAAGTTGGCCCGGCGCACCACCACACTGATATCCGGGGCTTCTTCGCGCAGGGCCTGCAGCAAGGCCGGGAACAGGCCGAACTCGGCATCGTCCGACAGGCCCAGGCGGAACACATTGCAGCTGCTGGCCGGGTCGAATTCGCGGGCGCGGCTGATGGCGGCGGAAATCACGTCCATCGCTGGCGCCAGTTCGGCAAAGATCTGCAGGGCCCTTGGCGTGGGTTCCATGGCCCGGCCACTGCGGATCAGCAACGGGTCGTCGAACAGTTCGCGCAGGCGGGCGAGGGCGGCGCTGACGGTGGACTGAGTGATGAACAGCTTTTCACCGACACGGGTCAGGTTGCGTTCGATCATCAGGGCTTCGAACAGCACCAGCAGGTTCATGTCGACGCGGCGCAGGTCGTTGCGGTTCATTGGGCTCAGGTTCCGGATATAGAGGGCTTGGCGGTGTATTGAAGCACGCCGCTGGCCTGCTTGCCTTGTATGAATGTGCCGGCCTCTTAGCGGTTCACCCGCGAAGAGGCCAGCACCAGCAAACCTGACAGAGCCAGCCTATCAACCCCTAACAGCCACTCTATTAGAACTCTGCCCAAGCTCGTCTAGTCTTTCCCGTGGCCCCGTGTAGACCTGATGAGGGGTAGCACGAGCCCACACGCTCGGCTGAAAGAACACCTGGCATAGACCGGAAATCTGGATAACCGACCCAAAGGTACCCGCAGATGTCGAACGAATCGAAATGCCCGTTCCATCAAACCGCAGGTGGCGGCACCACCAACCGTGACTGGTGGCCTGACCAGCTCAACCTTCGCATTCTTCACCAGCATTCGTCGAAATCCAGCCCCGATCCGGACTTCGATTATGCCAAGGCGTTCAAGAGCCTCGACTTCCAGGCCCTGAAGCAAGACCTGACCGCCTTGATGACCGACTCGCAGGACTGGTGGCCCGCCGACTTCGGCCACTACGGTCCGTTGTTCATCCGCATGGCCTGGCATAGCGCGGGCACCTACCGCATCGGCGATGGCCGCGGTGGTGCGGGTTCTGGCCAGCAACGTTTCGCCCCTTTGAACAGCTGGCCGGACAACGTCAGCCTCGACAAGGCCCGGCGCCTGCTGTGGCCGATCAAGCAGAAATACGGCAACAAGATTTCCTGGGCCGACCTGATCGTGCTCACCGGTAACGTTGCCCTCGAATCCATGGGCTTCAAGACCTTCGGTTTCTCTGGCGGGCGCGCCGATGTGTGGGAGCCGGACGAAGATGTGTATTGGGGCTCGGAAAAGGTCTGGCTGGGCGGCGATACCCGCTACGGCAAGGAACAGGTCAAGGCCCAGCCGCCAGGCCAGGGTGACCTGGTGGCCGAGCCGGCCAAGCACGGCGAAGAACAGAATCGTGACCTGTCGGCCGAGCGGAACCTGGAAAACCCGCTGGCCGCCGTGCAGATGGGCCTGATCTACGTGAACCCGGAAGGCCCGGAAGGTAACCCCGACCCGGTGGCCTCGGGCAAGGACATCCGTGAAACCTTTGGCCGCATGGCCATGAACGATGAAGAAACCGTGGCGCTGATCGCCGGCGGCCACGCCTTTGGCAAGACCCACGGTGCCGGCCCTGCGGACAACGTCGGCCCCGAGCCGGAAGCTGCGGGCCTTGAGCTGCAGGGCCTGGGTTGGCCCAACAAGTTTGGTACCGGCAAAGGCGGGGATACCATCACCAGCGGCTTGGAAGTGACCTGGACTTCTACCCCGACCAAGTGGAGCAACGAGTATCTCAACAACCTGTTCAACTTTGAGTGGGAATTGACCAAGAGCCCGGCCGGTGCGCACCAGTGGCGGCCGAAAGAGGGCAAAGGCGCAGGCACCGTGCCGGATGCCCACGATCCGGGCAAGAAACACGCACCGTCGATGCTTACTTCCGACCTGGCGCTGCGTTTCGACCCGATCTACGAGCCGATCGCCCGTCGCTTCAAGGACAACCCGGACCAGCTGGCGGATGCCTTTGCCCGTGCCTGGTACAAGCTGATCCACCGCGACATGGGCCCGCTGGCCCGTTACCTGGGCCCGGAAATGCCCAACGAAGAGTTGCTGTGGCAAGACCCGTTGCCCAAGGCAGATCCAGCCACGATCAGCGAGCAAGACATCGCAGATCTCAAGACCAAGATCCTGGCTTCGGGCTTGAGCGTGGGCGAACTGGTCTCCACCGCGTGGGCATCCGCGTCGACTTTCCGTGGCTCCGACAAGCGCGGTGGGGCCAATGGCGCCCGCCTGCGCCTGGCACCGCAGAAGGACTGGGCTGCAAACCAGGGTGTAGATAAAGTGCTGGCGGCGCTGGAAAAGATCCAGGGCGAGTTCAACAACGGCGGCAAGAAGGTTTCTCTGGCCGACCTGATCGTGCTGGCCGGTACCGCAGCCGTTGAAAAAGCCGCCAGGGACGCCGGTTACACGGGCAGCGTAGGGTTCCGCCCGGGCCGCGTCGATGCGTCTCAGGCGCAGACCGATGTCGAGTCGTTTGCCGTGCTGGAGCCGTTGGCCGATGGCTTCCGCAACTTCACCAAGGCCCGCTATAGCGTCAAGGCTGAGAAGCTGCTGCTGGACAAGGCCCAGTTGCTGACGCTGACGGCGCCGGAGCTGACCGTGCTGATTGGCGGCCTGCGCGTGCTGGGCGCCAACCATGGCGGCAGCAAGCAGGGCGTGTTCACCGACAAGCCCGGCACCCTGAGCAACGACTTCTTCCGCAACCTGCTGGACATGGGCGTGGAATGGAAGCCGACCTCGGCGGACAACGAGGCCTTCGAAGGCCGCGACCGCAAGACCGGGCAGGTGAAGTGGAGTGGTAGCCGGGTTGACCTGGTGTTTGGTTCGCATGCCCAGCTGCGGGCGTTGAGCGAGGTGTATGGCAGCAGTGATGGGGGTGACAAGTTCGTGCGGGACTTTGTGGCCGCCTGGCAGAAGGTCATGGAACTGGATCGTTTTGACCTGAAGTAACGGTGTTGCGGGGGGCGCGTTGCGCCCCATTCGCGGGCTTGCCCGCTCCCACAGGTACAGCGCAGCCTCTCAAGGCGGTGAAAATCCTGTGGGAGCGGGCAAGCCCGCGAATGGGCTGCAGAGCAGCCCCTTGGCCCTGGTGATCCCGCCAATTCCAGGTCGGATAGATACAAAAGCGTCCTCGTCGGTTCTGTTGCAATGCTTCTCAGGCGGCCGGCCTGAACAGCGTGCTCACAACGACAAGGAACCCCGACCATGCAAATGCCCAAGACCCTGAAAATCCGCAATGGCGACAAGGTGCAGCCGACCTTTTCGGCGCAGGAATATGCAGCCCGCCACGCCCGGCTGCGGGCCTACATGGCCGAGCAGGACATTGAAGCGGCGATCTTCACGTCGTATCACAACGTCAACTACTACAGCGACTTCCTCTACTGCTCGTTCGGCCGCCCATATGCGCTGGTGATCACCCAGGACAAAGTCGTCTCGATCAGCGCCAATATCGATGGCGGGCAGCCCTGGCGGCGCACGGTCGGCACTGACAACATCGTCTACACCGACTGGCAACGCGACAACTACTTCGTTGCCATCCAGCAGGCGCTGCCGCTGGCCTCGCGCATCGGCGTCGAACACGACCACCTCAACCTGCAGAACCACGCCAAGCTGGCCGCCTGCTACCCCAAAGCCGAGTTGTTGGACATTGGCGCGCCGTGCATGCGCATGCGCATGATCAAGTCGGCTGAGGAGCAGGCGCTGATCCGCCACGGTGCGCAGGTGGCCGACATTGGCGGTGCGGCGGTGGTCGAGGCGCTGCGCGAGCAGGTGCCGGAGTATGAAGTAGCGCTGCATGCCACCCAGGCGATGGTCCGTGAAATTGCCAGGCGCTTCCCCGATGCGGAGCTGATGGACACCTGGACCTGGTTCCAGTCCGGGCTCAATACCGATGGCGCGCACAACCCGGTGACCAGCCGTCGCGTCGGCAAGGGTGAAATCCTTAGCCTCAACTGTTTCCCGATGATCGCTGGCTACTACACCGCGCTGGAGCGCACACTGTTCCTCGACCATTGCCCGGATGAATACCTGCGCCTTTGGCAGGCCAACGTGGAGGTGCACGAGGCTGGGTTGAAACTGGTACGCCCAGGCATGCGCTGCAGCGACATCGCCCGTGAACTGAACGAAATCTTCCTGCGCCACGACCTGCTGCAGTACCGCACCTTTGGCTATGGCCACTCGTTCGGCACCTTGAGCCACTACTACGGCCGCGAAGCGGGGCTGGAGCTGCGCGAAGACATCGACACGGTGCTGGAGCCTGGCATGGTGGTGTCGATCGAACCGATGATCATGCTGCCCGAGGGGCGACCGGGGGCGGGCGGGTACCGCGAGCATGACATCCTGATCGTCAATGACAACGGCGCCGAGAACATCACCAGGTTCCCGTATGGGCCGGAGCACAACATCATTCGCAAATAAAGACCGCAGCTGGCCTCATCGCCGGCAAGCCAGCGCCTGCAGATACTGCACAGCATGCAATGCCTGTGGAGTCCCGTGTGGGGGCTGGCTTGCCGGCGATGAGGCCAACCCGGACAACAAAAATATCACTGTATGACCACCAGACCCTGCCTCCAATTAAAAGAACCAGAGGGTACCCGTCATGTCCAGCACCACACTTGACCCATCCGCCGTCGCCGGTCCCGCACACAACGCCGAACGCCAGGCCCTGCGCAAGGCCGCCCGGGCCAGTTTCATGGGTAACTTCGTCGAGTGGTTCGACTACGCCGCTTACGGCTACCTGGCCACCATCATCGCCGCCACCTTCTTCCCGCAGACCGACAAGACCACCGGCCTGCTGGCAACCTTCGCCGTGTTTGCCCTGTCGTTCCTGGTCCGCCCGCTAGGCGGTATCGTCTGGGGGCACTTTGGCGACCGCCATGGTCGGCGCAACGCACTGTCGTGGTCGATCCTGATCATGTCGGTATCGACCTTCTGCATCGGCCTGCTGCCTGGTTATGCGCAAATCGGTTTGTGGGCGCCGGCGCTGCTGTTGCTGATCCGCCTGGTGCAGGGTTTTTCTGCGTCGGGCGAGTACGCCGGTGCTGCGGCGTTCCTGGCCGAATACGCGCCGGCCGGCCGGCGTGGCCTGTACACCAGTATCGTGCCGGCCAGCACGGCAGCGGGGTTGCTGTTTGGTGCGGCGTTCGTGGCGGTACTGCACGAACTGCTCAGCAGCGAAGCCCTGCATGAATGGGGCTGGCGCCTGCCGTTCCTGCTGGCGGCGCCGTTCGGCCTGGTGGGGCGCTATATCCGCATGAGCCTGCAGGACACGCCCAAGTTCCTGGAGATGGAGCAGCGCCTGGAACACAAGGCCGGCATGGGCCCGACGCCGCTGCGCGAGCTGCTGGGCCAGCACCGCCGCAGCCTGGCCATCGGCATTGGCGTTACTTGCCTGAACGCGGTGGCGTTCTACCTGCTGCTCAGCTACATGCCGACCTACCTGTCCAGTGAAATGGGCATGAGCGAGCGGGATTCATTCATTGCTTCGACAGTATCGCTCGCCACTTATATTGGCTTGATCTTCCTGATGGGGCGGCTGTCCGACCGGTTTGGCCGCAAGACCATGCTGGTGGTGGCTTCGCTGTTGTTCCTGGGGCTGACCGTGCCGTTGTTCCGCCTGCTTGACGGGCAACCGCTGCTGGTCATCCTGGCGATCCAGATTTGCTTCGGGGCGATACTGGCAATGAACGACGGAACCTTGCCGTGCCTGCTGGCCGAGATTTTCCCGACCCGCGTGCGCTTCAGTGGGTTTGCCCTCAGCTTCAATGTGGCCAACGCGCTGTTTGGCGGGACTGCACCGTTCATTGCTACCTGGCTGATTCAGGTGACTGGCAGCAAGCTGGCGCCGGCGGGGTATTTGCTGGCAGCAGCACTGGTGGCACTGGTAGCCATGCTGATGTGTCGGGAGACCGCACATTCCGCCCTGGAGGATTAACTAACCTGTACCGGCCTTTTCGCGGGCATGCCCGCGAAGAGGCCGGTAAAACCAGTAAAAACTTGAATTAATGCAGCGAAGCCTGCCGTCGCTCCCCCAGCGGTGACAAGCCAAAGAACCGGCTGTAACTCTTGGAAAAATGCGCCGGCGAGCTGAACCCGCAGGCCAGCGCCACCTCGCGCACCTGCACATCGCTGCGCAGCAGCAACTCCCGCGCCCGCGACAGCCGCAGCTCCAGGTAATACTGGCTGGGCGTGCGCTGCAGGTACTTGTGGAACAGCCGCTCCAGCTGGCGCACGGTCACCTCGTTGAGGCTGGCAAGCTCCTCGAGCCCCAATGGTTCCTCCAGGTTGGCCTCCATGATCGCCACCACCTGGCTCAGCTTGGGTTGGGCGCTGCCAAGCAGGGTGCGCAGCGGTACCCGCTGGCGATCGCGCTCGCCCCGCACCCGGTCGCACAGCAACAGCTCTGCCGCCTTGGCCGCAATGTCCTGGCCCCCGGGTTCGCGGGCCACCAGTTGCAGCATCATGTCCATGGCTGCCACACCGCCCGAGCAGGTATAACGGTCGCGGTCCAGTTCGAACAGCTGGCTGGAAATGACAATGCCGGGGAAGTGCGCCTGCAATGTCGGCAGGTCTTCCCAGTGGATGGTGCAGCGGTAGCCTTTGAGCAGTTCGGCCTTGGCCAGCAAGTAGCTACC